>CAKTFD010000017.1 GCA_934553285.1 uncultured Faecalibacterium sp.
GCCATCATCGGTAAGATCTACCCCCTGTTCGGCATCTGCCTGATCATCATGGCTGTGGGCGTTATCTTTGGTATCTTTACCAACCCCGCTTACACCATCCCCGAGATCTGGGCAAACTTTACCAACATGCATCCGTCCAACACCCCCATCTGGAGCTTCATGTTCATTACCGTTGCCTGTGGCGCTATCTCCGGTTTCCACTCCACTCAGTCGCCTCTGATGGCACGCTGCATGAAGAGTGAGAAGCAGGGCCACTTCGTGTTCTACGGCGCAATGGTCAGTGAGGGCATCATCGCTCTGATCTGGGCTGCTGCCGGCTGCGCACTGTACGATATCACCGGCGGTAAAATGGCCGGTCTGGCCGAGGCTCTGGCTGCCGGTCAGTCTGCTGCTATCTACGATGTCTGCCTCAAGACCATGGGTAACGTGGGCGTGGCACTGGCTATGATCGGTGTCGTTATCTGCCCCATCACCTCTGGCGATACCGCATTCCGTTCCGCTCGTCTGACCCTGGCCGACTGGCTCAAGATCGATCAGGACAGCTACGTAAACCGCCTGAAACTGTGCATCCCCGTGCTGGGTGTCGGCGCTTTCCTGGGTGTTGGCAACGCACTGGGCTTCATCAACTACACCGTTATCTGGCGTTATTTCAGCTGGACCAACCAGACCCTGGCCATGATCGTGCTGTGGGCTGCTTCCATGTACCTGTTCAAGGAGAAGAAAAACTTCTGGATCACCGCTGTGCCCGCCACCTTTATGAGCGCCGTGTCCTGCACCTACTTTGTGCTGGCACCTGAGTGCCTGGGCAAGATGATCAATACTTATGCCGACGGCAAGCTGGTTGCTTACAACACCGCCGTTGCATACCCCATTGGCATCGTATTTGCCGCTGTGATGCTGGGCCTGTTCCTGTTTGCCACCAAGAAGCACTCCGCTTCCAAGGCATAAAGGACTAACGGCATCCTGTTTTCTGCAAACCACATGCGCCCGCCGCTGCCTGACCAAACAGCGGCGGGCGCTGTTTTTTGGGCAGATGGCAGGTAAGACGCAGGTGGATGCAGATGCAGGCAGGCTGCAGATGCCATAAAAGGGCTTGCAATCCTCCCCATCCCGTGGGAAAATAGGAACGAAAATATTTTAAGCAAAGAAGGGACTCACCCATGATTTTCAGACCCGCACAGCTTGGTATGGCAAAGCTGGACCCGCAGGAGCTGGAGCAGGACAAAAAAGCCTGCCGGAAGATCGGCCCCTGCGGCGTTGGCAAAAAGGCTCTGTACCTGAACAGCTTTTACATCGACCGCCGCTATTACCTGCCCTACAGCAGCATTACCCGCGTGTTTAAGCGGGTAGCCATGAGCAGCGGCGGCTTTACCGGCAAGGGCGTGTTTGCCTCCATGGCCTACCTGGTGGTGGAGTACGATGGCGGCAAACAGAAGCAGTGCAACTTTAAGGACGAGCGGGATGTGGATAAGCTGCTGGAAGTTCTGGCCAGGGAGCAGCCCCAGCTGCATCTGCTCAGCGCCGCCGGAGAGCAGGCGCTGCAAAAAAAGCAGGCGGAAAAAGCCGCCCGCAAGCTGCCGGAGCTTACCGAGGAAGCCCAGCACAGCCTGACCGTGCTGCGCCGCGCAAAGGAGTACCTGGATGCAAAGCCTGCGCTGGCCGAGGAACTGAGCGCCGCCCAGCGCCGCAAGCGCGCTCAGCTGCAAAGCAAACCGGTGTACCGGTATGTGGCGCTGGCCATCTTTGTGCTGGGCATTGCGGCTGCGGTTTACGGGCTGTACGCCGTCCTCAGCCATAGCGGCAGCTACGGCGTATACTTTGCGCTGTTTGGCTTTGCGGCCATCTTCCTGTTTTCCAGCTACAGTATGCTGCCCACCGCCCACAACAACCACGCCGCCATCATGAAGCGTGCCGACAAGGCCGAAGCCGCCATGGCAGAGTATGTAAAGCACTACCCCCACGGCGCTTTCCCGGTGCCCAGCTGCTACGCCCACCCCATCGTGCTCAAGCAGATGATGGATGCGGTGGAGGAAGGCCGCGCCGTCACCGTGCCGGAAGCCCTGCAAGCCGTAGAAGCCCGCCTGCGCTCCCTGAACGCCGATGTGCAGGTAGAGCAGGAGGAATACGACGAGGTAGTGGCCATCAAGGCCCTGTTCCTGAACCACGATTACCAGTAATATCCGCTGTAAAAGGCTGCTGTACACAAAGTGCGGCAGCTTTTTTGCACTTATATTCCCCCCCTCAGCCGCCTGCGGCGGCAGCTCCCCCAAGGGGGCGCCTGAACTCCCCCAGGCGCGGCAACCCCCGCGCCAGCCCCCTCGGAGATGGGGCCTTTGGCAAAACCGGAATCTTCACCGGAGCAAAAGCCTTCCCCCAGCCGGGGGAAGGTGGCGCGCAGCGCCGGATGAGGGTGCAGGTAAGATGCTGCGAACGCTGCCCCCTCAGCCGCAGGCTTTGACGGAAGGGGTACGTCCCCCCTAAAACGCAAAAAGCCCCGGAGGGCGGCTGTACAGCCACGCTCCGGGGAAAGGATGTTATAAAATTTCAAGCAAGATACATCCGTGCAGGCCGGTTTTTATGAGAAGAGCGCCGGACGCTCCACAACCACTGCAATATAGGTGTGGCCCTTGATGGTTTCCACCACAACGCCTACACTTGTCCACCACTCAGCTGTGTTAATATTTACATCTGGGATCCCGATCGAATTTTGGGTCAGGAACTGATCCAGCCAGCTGTCCTTATAATTGATCTCTGCAATGGAAGTGTAAATGACCTTGCCCGGCTTCGAGGTTCTATCCGTATTAAAGTAATACTTGCCTTTGATAGTACCGGTCTTCGGGTCTACAGCGGCATGCATCTGTTTGTGAGCCTTCTGCTGAAGTTCCGCGTTGTTGTTGAGCTGCTGGCTGCTGGAACGGTTTGCGTTCACCTTAGCCATATACTCGTCTTCTGCTTTTTTGTTCTGGCTGGTTTCACCGGAACAAGCCGTGAACATCAGCATAGCCATTGTACATGCCAGCAACAGGGCGACGATCTTTGACAGTTTCTTCATGGGGTGTCCCTCCAGTCTGTTTGTTTTTGTGGTTATGTTTCTTTTTCCGGAAAGCCTCCCCGTATCCGGGATGTGCTTTCTGCCCCGATTATATCCGACCGGTGTTGGTTTTGTCAATCGTGAACATCGCTAAACTTTCCGGTGCGTTTTCGTGAAAAAGCATGAAGTCAGGGCGGATTTCCTTTGATAGTATGACTACTTCCCCTGTTTTGGCCGGCAATTTCCGCCTGCGCCCACCCGGCGCACCGGCGGCGCTTCCGGCCTGCTGCACCCGCCGGGCAGCACATTACTTAAATTTGGACATATGTTGTGTGCCGGCAGGAAGGAGCGGCGGCGAACGCAGTGAACAGACGGCAGGCGCGATCTTTTTTGCTTTTTTACACATTTTCACCACGTTTCCGTGGTAAACTCTTATCCGGATTTTAACGATATCGGAGGAAGTTTCCCATGCAACACTGTCCCGCCCGCGCGGCACAGCGGCTGGCGGCGGCAGTTCTGGCGCTGTTTTTGCTGCTGTGCGCCCTGATGCCCCGTGCCCATGCCGCCGAACTGCAGGAGAAAAACGGCATCCTGCTGCTCAGTTTCGACACAAGCCACATCCTTTCCATCGGCAACCAGACCTCCGGCAAGTGCAGCCTGTATGCGCTGCGCTATGCCCGCACCATCCTGGACGGCAAGGTGTCCTCCGGCAGCGGTATGTGGTCGGGCGGCGCGGTATGGTCGGCGGCGGGGTACACCGGTTATTCCGGCTCTCGCGCCGAGTGCCTGCGCAAACTGTACACCGAGCTTTCCGCCGGGCAGCCGGTGATCGTACATCTGCAGAACACCACCGTGAACGGGGTCAAAAAGCACACCAACCGCACCTCTACATACGAGTATCACCTGACTGCCTCCGGCTGGAACGAGGTGAACTACCCGCATATCGCCACCAGCTCCACCTACGGGCACTGGGTGTGCGTGGTGGGCATCTCCCCCACCGCCGACCCCGATGCCCTGACCGAGAGCGACTTTTACGCCCTGGACCCCGCCCGGGTCACGGCCAATGGCCGCCTTGCCATCACCCGCCTGCTGGACAACACCCTGTGGGTGGATAATTCCCCGCTGAAAGTGCTGGGCTGATACCCGCCCCCCGTAAAAAACGCAAAGGCTGCTGCACAGCGCTTGTGCAGCAGCCTTTTTTGCTTTATCGGGAACACTCCCGGCTCAGTACCCCTTTACCGCAAAGCCACGCTCCCAGGGGTCGGGCGGCAGATCCTTCTGGCGGATGCCGGTGATCTGGATGTAATCGCTTTTCTGGATCATTGCAAACAGGGCCATAAACCTGTCCGGGTCGCCCTGCACCTCCAGTGTAACACTGCCATCGTCCTCATTGCGCACCCAGCCGGTCAGCTCCAACGTCTGCGCCGCATAGCGGGCGCGGTAGCGGAACCCCACCCCCTGCACCTGCCCGGTGATGCGATACTGCCGCCGCACCGTGCCATCCGGCAATACCGGCGGGGTGCGGTCCTTTTTGGATAGAAAATCAAACATGGCAGGTCCCCTTTACAGCTCCTGATAGGCGGTCATCAAGGCGGGGATGAACTGCTTTTTGCGGCTCACCACGCCCGGCAGGATCCAGCTGCCATCGGCATCGGGCTGGGTGTCAAAGCCCTCGGCCAGCACCTCGGCGGCGTAGCGTCCGTTGCAGATGACCACGCTCTCCTCTTTGGGCACATCGGTCAGCAGCATGTAGATATCCTCCACGTTCTGCTTGTTGCGGGCTTCTTCCAGGTAGGGTTTCAGCAGCGTTTCGGCGGCCAGCAGGTTCTTGCGGGTCATGTAGCTGCCCTGTGCCACGCCAAAGCGGATATCGCCGCACATAAACACCTTGAAATCCTGCAGGAACACTTCCTCGGCGGTCTTGCCGTCCAGCTTTTCACCGGCTTCAAACATCTCGTTGGCAAACTCATTGATCTCTACCCCGGCGATCTTTGCCAACCGGTTGGCGGCCCCCACATCCATGGGGGTGCAGGTGGGGCTGCGGAACACCAGCGTATCCGAAAGGATGGCTGCCAGCAGCAGTCCTGCGGTCTTTTGCGGGATCTCCACCCCGTTTTCATCGTACATCTGGGTCACGATGGTGGCGGTGCAGCCCACCGGCTGGTTGCGGAAGTACACCGGGCCGCTGGTCTGCAGGCTGCCGATGCGGTGATGATCGATGATCTCCAGGATCTCGGCCTGGTCAAAGCCCTCCACGGCCTGGGTGGCCTCGTTGTGGTCCACCAGGATGATGCGGCGCTTGCGCAGGTTGATGATGTTGCGGCGGCTGATCATACCGCAGTATCTGCCCTCCTCATCCAGGATGGGGAAATAGCGGTGGCGCACCTTGGCCATAACGCGGGTAACATCCGCCACCGGGGTGACGAGGGTAAACTTCATGATGTCGTCCCGGGTCATATAATAGGAGATGGGCGCACACTGGCTGATGAGCTTGCCCGCCGCGTAGGTATCGCAGGGGGCGGTCATGACGGCCACGCCGGTCTCGGCGGCGATATGCTGGATGGTACGCCCCACCTTGGCACCGTTGCACAGGATGATAAGGGATGCTTCCTTCTCGATGGCGCACAGCTGGCTCTCGTAGCGGTTGGTCAGGATGACGATATCCCCTTTTTCCACATTGCTTTCCAGCATTTCCGGGGTGGCGGTGCCAATGCGGATATGCCCGGTGGTGCACACGGCATCCTCGCTGCCCACCACCATGGTGCCGCCCAGCGTTTCCAGGATATTCCGGTAGCTGGTACGGCTCTTGGCCAGGATGCCGGTATCAAACAGGTCCATGTTGGCGGTGGCGATATCCTTGACCGTGATAACGCCCTGCAGCTCGTTGTCTGCATCGGTCACTGCCAGGGTATCGATCTTCTGGTCCCGCATGATCTCCCAGGCCTTGCGCAGGCTGGTGGAGCCGGGGATGCCGGGCGCCTGCCGGTAATCCACATCCCGGATCTTCGGGTTTACATCGGTACACATCCGGGGCGGCGTGACCCCGAACTTTTTAAGTACAAATTCCGTTTCCTGGTTCATCTTGCCCGCACGCCGGGCCTCGCAGACCAGATCACTGGTCTTGTTTTTCAGTTCTGCATAGGCGATGGCCGAGCAGATGGAGTCGGTGTCCGGGTTGCGATGCCCGATGACCACGACCTTGTGAGCGCTTTTTTGCATAGTATACCCCCTTGTGGGTCATTTACCTTTTTATCTTTACCCAAAACAGCCCGCTGCCCTCCCTGCACGATGGCACGCGCTGTGGCTTTATTTTAACACAACTGTGCCCGGGGGTAAAGGGCGGCCAGCAGGCCGATGGGCAGCTTTTATCCGCAAAGCGCTTGACCTGCCCGGCAAAATGCTTTAAGCTAATAGAAATACCGCTGACACGGAGGAAATATCATGAAAAAGCTGTCCCGTCTGCTGCTTGCCCTCGGCCTGCTGCTGTGCCTGGCCTGCGGCAGCCTTTCCGCCCATGCCGAGGAGGCCCCTGCCGCCCTGCCCACGGCAAAAGAGCCGCGCACCCTGACCCCCCGCACCGGCATTGAGACCTCGCTGTGGAAAGCCCGTGCCTTCCTTACCCAGCACGGCACCGCCTACCGCTTTGCCCCCTGCGCGGTGCAGACCCCTGCGGATGCCGCCGGTGCCGCCCCCGCCGAGGATGCTGTGGCGGTGCTGCGGCTCTACACCACCTATGAAGAAAAGGACACGCCCATTAACACAGACGGCCATGTGTTCCTCTCGGTAACGAACAACACCGCCGCCGACCTTGTGGTGGGCGGGCTGTCCATCGCGCCGGGCACCACCCTGACCATCGGCACCCGGGGCAACAACCGGGAGCACGCCGGGATCTGGTATAATGTCGAATGCTATAATATGTATTATCTCCCGGCGTTTTATGTCAACCTGACCTGCCTGCAGCTGTCCATGGATGCAGAGCAGCTGGCCGCCGTGAACGCCGCCCTGGCCGAAGCCGACAAGTGGTCGGCCTGGCACAACTGCGCGGCCTTTGGCGCTGCAATATGGAATGCTGTGTGCTCCGATAAGGTAGATCCCGGCACACCGCCCACCCCGGCCAGCCTGGCTGCCAGCGTGCGCAGCTATGCCGGCAAGTTGAACGCTGACCCGGCAGTTCCCTTTGACTACATCGTTTACTACGGCTACCCCGCTGCGCCCAGCAAAGAATTTGCCTGAACAGGGATTTTTTGTATACAACACTTGCATTCCTGTGTCATCCGCTGTATGATAAATACGTTTGAGCCGCTTTTTTGTCATTACAACGGAGGATACCATGCAATCGTCCAAATTTACATCCGCCCCGCTGTTTCCGCGGCAGGCGCTGGTGGCGCTGCTGCTGCCGCTGATCGCGGAGCAGGCCCTGAGCGTGACCATCGGCCTGGCCGACACCCTGATGGTGTCATCGGTGGGCGAAGCCGCTGTTTCCGGCGTGAGCCTGGTGGACAGTTTCAATACCCTGATGATCCAGATCATGAGTGCGCTGGCCACCGGCGGTGCCGTGGTCACCAGCCAGTACATCGGCCATCAGGAGCCTAAAAACGCCAAAGCCGCTGCCGCGCAGATCCTGTTTGTGCTGTCCAGTTTCAGCGTCCTGGTGGCTGTGGTGGTCATCGGGGGGCGGCACGCCATCCTGCGGGGCATCTTTGGCTCCATCGATGCCGATGTTATGCACTACGCCGAGACCTACTTTCTGCTTTCGGCGCTGAGTTACCCCTTCATCGGCCTGTACAACGCCGGTGCGGCGCTGTTCCGCGCGCAGGGCAACAGCAAGATCAGCATGTTATCCAGCCTGGTGATGAACGTGGTGAACATCGGCGGCAACGCGGTGCTGATCTACGGTTTTGGCATGGGCGTTATGGGTGCCGCGCTGGCTAGCCTTGTGTCCCGTGCCATCGCCTGCATCGTGGTGCTGTACCTGCTGCAAAAGCCCGGCTGCGCCCTGCGGGTGGACAGCCTGCGGGCACTGGCCCCGGATAGCAGCCTGATCCGCCGCATCCTGCGGGTGGGCATCCCCGCCGGCATCGAGAACGGCATGTTCCAGATCGGCAAGCTGTCGGTCTCCAGCCTGACCTCCACTCTGGGCACCGCTGCTATTGCCGCCAATGCCGTGGCCAATACCACCACCACCTTTTTGAACATCCCGGCCAACGCCGTGGGCATGGCCGCCCTGACCGTGGTGGGCCAGTGCCTGGGCGCAGGCGAAAGGGAGCAGGCGGTGTACTACTCCCGCCGTCTGATGCTGACCGCCTACTGCGGCGCATGGTTCATGAACATCTCGGCCTTCCTGTTCGCCAACCGGTTTGCAGTTTCCCTGTTCAACCTCTCGCCGGAGGCGCAGGCCATGGCGCTGGATGTGATGATCTGGTTCAATATCGTTTCCCTGTTCGTGTGGCCGTCCAGCTTTACCCTGCCCAACATCCTGCGCGCCGCCGGGGATGCCCGCTTTACCATGACCGTGAGCATCGTTTCCATGTGGGCCTTCCGGGTGGGCTTCTGCTATCTGGTAGTGCTGTGCTTCGGCGGCGGGCTGCTGAGCATCTGGATGGGCATGTATCTGGACTGGGTGTTCCGCTCCCTTTGCTTCGGCCTCCGCTTTGTACGCGGCAAGTGGCTGGAGCAGAACGTGATCTGACCTTTTTTGGCATCCCCCCGCTGCCCGATCTGTGAAAGATCGGCGAAAACGGGGTGGATGCTTTTTTCTTTTGCAGGAAAACGCCCCGCCGGATCGTAGGAATAGACAGAACGATGGTGGATATTTTTACAACTTCTACAAATTATTCGCGCCGCATTTGACAAAGTTTTCACCTTTCGTTCTTGCATTCTTCATCGTTCCGGCGTATAATTTCTCAATGCTATCAAGGTTTGCACTTCCGCAAAAGGAGGCCGTTTTTATGAAACGCAGCTGGTTTGCGCGCCACCCCGTCGGGTTTATGGCGCTGTATCTTGTATTATATCTCATCGCTTTTCATTTTCTCGAGACCCAGATCTCCATGCGCAGCATCCTGGTGCACTGCCGCCTGGATGATCTGATCCCTTTTTGCAAATATGCCGTGATCCCGTATTTTGCGTGGTTCGTGTGGATCCCGTTCACCCTGTTCTATCTGCTGTGGAAAGCCCCGCGGGAGGATTTCTGGCGGCTGTGCCTGCCGCTTTTCTCCGGCATGACCATTGCCCTGGCCTGCTATGTGGTGCTGCCCACCGCACTGGATCTGCGCCCCTACTGGGTGCCGGGCCGCGATATCTTTGCCCGGATCGTGCGGTTTTTGTACCGCACCGATACCGCTACCAACGTCTGCCCCTCCATCCATGTGCTCAACTCGGTCACCCTGCTGCTGGCCTACTATCGCAGCAGCCTTTTTGATGCCCCGCGCCGCCGCTGGATGCGCCCCGCAGCCACCGTGCTGTGCCTGTCCATCATCTGCTCCACCGTGCTGCTCAAGCAGCACAGCTGCATCGATGTCGTGCTGGGCATCCTGCTGGCACTGGTGCTGGATTCCCTGTTTACCACCGCTGCCGAGCGCAGCCAGACACCGCAGGTATGGCACGCTTAAAAACCAAAAGGCATCTGCATAAGACCGTACATTATAAGGGGAGCCGCCGCACAAAACCATGTGCAGCGGCTCCCTTTTTTCGCTGTTTTTCAAAACAGCCCTTCCGGCAGGCAGACATCCTGCCGGGGCACCTTGTCCCAGGAAAAATCCGGCACAAGGCTTTCCGGGGTACGGGGGGCAGGTTCCGGCTGCAGGCCGTAAACAAAGGCCAGCTTGCCGATGATCTCCTGCGCGGTGTACTTTGCCCGCAGGTTTTCCAGGCTCTGGTCGCCGTCCCGTTTGGACAGCCGCCGCCCGTCCGCCGCCAGCAGCAGCGGGCAGTGGGCAAAGCGGGGTGCCTGCAGCCCCAGCAGACGGTACAGGTACAGCTGCCGCGCTGTGGAGGACAAAAGGTCTGCCCCGCGCACGACCTCGGTGACCCCCATGCGGGCATCGTCCACCACCACCGCCAGCTGATAGGCAAACACGCCGTCCGCCCGGCGCAGGTAAAAATCGCCGCAGTCCCGCAGCAGGTTTTCGGTGTGCGGCCCCATGCAGCCATCCACAAAGGTCACTGCTTCGTCCGGTACCATCAGGCGGTAGGCCGGGGCTTTTTTTCTGCGTTTTTCCGCGATCTGTTCCGCCGTCAGCCCCCGGCAGGTACCCGGATAGATAACGTTGCCATCCGAGGTATGGGGCGCACTGGCGGCGTGCAGCTGGGAGCGGGAGCAGAAGCACGGATACACCAGCCCCATCTGCTCCAGTTTATGGTAGCTTGCGGCGTAGATCTCGCCGCACACGCTCTGGTAATAGGGTGCGTGGGCACCGCCGGTGCTGCCGCCTTCGTCCCAGCCCAGCCCCAGCCATGCAAGATCCTGCTCCAGCAGGTCGGCGTAGATGCGCGGGCAGCGCTCGGCATCCAGATCCTCGATGCGCAGCACGATGCGCCCGCCCTGGCTTTTTGCGCTGAGCCAGGCCAGCAGGCTGCAGGCCAGATTGCCCAGGTGCAGCCGCCCGCTGGGGCTGGGCGCAAAGCGCCCTGTCACGGGCTGACCCGGGGTGGTAAAGGCTTGGTTTTGCATGGGTAAAGTCCCTCTCGCTTCCATCGGTTTTTTCTCATTATAAGCCCTCTTTCCGCAAAGGTCAATGTTGTATAAAACGGGGCCGCTGCACACCTTCTGGTGCAGCGGCCCCGCCTTGTTACAGATGCTTTTTATTCTTTACCGGCGCAGCCGCTCAGTGCAGCTCCGGCCAGTAGCCCTTGTTGGCTTCGATCATATCGTTCAGGATAGCCTTGGCAACGTTCATGCTGGGCACAGTCTTGTTCAGGGTAAATGCCTGCAGCACCTTTTCGTAGCTGCCTTCCACGCAGCCCTCCACCAGCAGCTTTTCGCTGTTGAGCTGCTGCATCATCAGCCCCTGCTGGAACAGCGGGATGTTGTCCCGGGCAATGACCTCCGGCCCGTTTTTGCCGATGTAGGCAGGCAGCTCCACCATAGCGTCGTAGGGCATATTGGGGATGGCGCCGCGGTTCTCGGTAATGATGAGGAAGCGTGCCTTGGTATCGTTCTTCAATGCAGCCGAAAGATCCGCGATCCAGTCGCCGTGGCTGCCGGCATAGAAGGTGTTTGCATCCACCTCGCCGGTCTTGAGGTAGTGGTCGATGCCGTCGAACAGGTTCTTTTCGCGGGTCTCCTCCACCTCGTTGGCGCGGGTGTGGTTCGGGTCGGAGTGCTCCACAAACTCCTTGGCCTGCAGGTAGTAGTTCAGGTAGGTGTTGGGCAGGTACTCCGGGAAGTTCTCCATGATCTCGTACTCGCCCTTCCACACATAGTACCAGCTGCCCTTTGTATGGCGGTTCTGGCTGCCGGAGGAGGTCAGTGCGCCCATACCCTTGAGGTAGCTCTCCGGCAGGAGGATCTTGTTCTCCTTGATATAGGCACGCAGCCGGGGCATCAGATCCTCGCCATGGTACTGGATGGAGGTGAACCAGCCAAAGTGGTTCAGGCCAAAGTAATCGTAAACGATCTCCTTTTTATTCTGGATGCCCATGGCAGCGGCCACCACATCGATGATGGCGATGGGCATATCGCAGATGTTGATGATCCGTGCTTTCGGGCGCAGCTTGCGGCAGGCCTCGGATACGATGGCGGCGGGGTTGGAGTAGTTCAGGATCCAGTAATCCTTTTTGGCATACTTTTCCACATCATCGATCAGCTGGATCATGGGGAAGATGGTGCGCATCCCGTAGGCCATGCCGCCGCAGCCGCAGGTCTCCTGCCCTACGCAGCCGTGGCGCAGCGGGATCTTTTCGTCCTGTTCCCGCATGGCGTAGCCGCCCACGCGCATCTGGGCAAACACAAAGGAAGTATCGGTGTAAGCCTGCTGCACATCGGTGGTGACCACCAGTTTGATATCGGTATTCAGCTCCTTATGCAGGACCCAGTCCACCACAACGGCCACCTTGTCCTGCCGCTCCTTGTTGATGTCGAACAGACGGATCTCGTCCACTTCCAGTTCTTCCCTGCGCAGGGCGATGGATTTGACGATACCGGCGGTAAAAGTGCTACCGCCGCCAGCAATGGTAATGACCATAGTATAAAACACTCCTTTTTTATTTTCAGTTTTGCAGCTTCCCCCGGCCGGGGGAAGCCATCATTCGAAAACTGATTTCCATAGCAGTCCGCCGGGGCGCGGAAAAGCGGTTTACTGGTTTTCCAGCTGTGCTTCCACCGCACGTTTGATATCGGCCACCTGCAGGCCGTAGACGATCTGGATATCGGTACCCTTTTTCACGATGCCGCTGTTGGGCAGCCGGTTGATGGCAGCTTCGTCCAGCTTTGCGGGGTCCTTGATGTTTACCCGCAGGCGGGTGAAGCAGTTGTCCACCGACAGGATGTTCTCCTTACCGCCCAGGCCATCGATGACGCACTGGACCTCGGCAGCGTTTTTCACTTCTGCCTTCTTTGCAGGGGCCTTGTCCTTTTCCGTACCAGCTTCTTCCCGTCCAGGGGTGTGGATGTTAAAAGCCTTGATCAGCACGGTGAACACCACAAAGTAGACCAGGATCTGGCACAGCGCCAGCAGGTACAGGGTGGGATAGTTGGTCTTATCGGCACCGGCAGAAAGGTTCATCAGCACCGAGCCAAGCAGGTTGGTGGTAAAGCCGGTGACATGGAAGATGTGCAGCAGCACGATGAACAGGCCGGAGATGCAGGCATGTGCCACCCACAGGATGGGGGCAGAGAAGCAGAACATAAAGTCCAGCGGCTCGGTGATGGAGGCCAGGGATGCGGTAAAGGCCAGCGGCACCAGGACGGCAGCGGTCTTTTTGCGGTTTTCCTTGCGGGCGCAGAAGATAAAGGCAGCCACGATGCCAAAGTAGCCAAAGGTCTTGGTAAAGCCGGTGTACATCCACACGATGCCCTCCGAGAAAGGCAGGCCCATGCTGTACTCCATCATCATAACGATGTAGGAGCCGGTGTAGGTGGTATCGCCCACGGTCAGGCTGTTGCCCAGCGCCGAGAACTGGAAGGGGGTGTAGATGAGGTGGTGCAGGCCGGTGGGGATGAGGAAACGCTCCAGGAATCCGTACAGGAACAGGCCGAAGTTGCCGGAGGTGGCGATCAGCTCGGTCAGTGCGGTAATAACGCTCTGCACCGGCGGCCAGAAGAAGCAGGAGCCAAAACCGAACAGGATGGAAAAGGCCACCATGCAGGTAAAGGACCAGCGGGTACCGGAGTAGATCTGGGTGATGATGCCCTTGAACTGCTTTTCACAGGTGCGGTTGTAGATCCAGCCGCACACCAGGCCCAGCAGGATGCCGCCAAACACGCCCATATCCACCGTCTGGATGCCGAACACGGTGGACTGGCCGGTGCCGTACAGGCCCACGAGGGGGTCGGCCTCGGCCAGCATACCCAGCTGGGTCAGGGTGACGTTGCCGGCGGTCAGGTACATCAGATAGCTCATCAGGGCGATGATGCCGGCCTGCTGCTTGTTCTTTTTGGCCAGCGCTGCCGCGATGCCCACGCAGAACATCAGGCTGAGGTTGTTGATGATGACCATGATGCAGTTGTAGATCAGCTGCCCCAGCAGCTTGATGGGGGTCCACTGCAGAACAGGGATCATCGCACTAAGGCTTGTGCTGGTGAGCAATGCGCCCAGCACCAGGATCAGGCCTGCTGCCGATATGTAGGACAGCGGTGAGAGCATGGCTTTGGAGAACTTTTCCAGGCCATTCATGACTTTTTCTTTCATCGGTGTAACAACTCCTCACGTTTTGACTTGACTGTTTTGGGGGATGATTTCTATTCCGCAGGGCTTCCGGACGCCCTGTTGAAGCATTTTATCGGATGATCCTGGTCAGGTGGATGAGCAGATAGACCTGCTCCTGCTGATCCAGCTCGTAATCAAATTCCCTGCGCAGATAGGTGTTGATGCGCTGCAGGCAGACCTCGTTGCGGCTGTCGCGCTGCAGCAGCACCGTGTACATGGACTCCAGCCCGCTATCCTGCCAGGGGGTGTGGCGCAGAATACGCGCCGCCAGAAACTTTAGGTGTACGGTCAGGCGGGTGATCTCGAGGCTTTCTTCCTCAAAGGTGCAGCCATAGGTGCTGCAGATGATCTCCTTTACCGCCTTTACAAATTTTACCGTATCGTAAGCCAGCGCACCATCCGCTGCACCGGCCACCAGATGGAGGGCAATGTAGCCCGCCTCATCCTCCGGCAGCTGTACGCCGCAGAACTGCTGGATCAGCTCCAGCGCTCTCTGCCCCACTGCGTACTCTTTCGGGTACAGCATCCGGGTCTCCGAGAGCATGAGGTTTGGCAGAAAATTGCCTTTTTCCACCCGTTCCAGCGCAAAGCTGATATGATCCACCAGCGAGATGGTGCTTTTGCTGCTGAGCAGGATGCCCTGCTCCTCGGCGGCCAGCGAGATGCGCTCGGCGGCCTGCATCACCTGCGGGGTGACATTATCCAGCATCCGGAGGAACTTGGTCTGCAGCGCGTTCTGCACGTAGTACACCTTGGAAACGCGGCTTTTATCGATGCTATCGCCCGGGCGGCGGCCAAACCCAAGCCCGTTGCCCACGAGAATGGCCTCTCTGCCGTCCGGCATGACCACCGACACCGCATTGTTATTAAATACCTTTACAGCCTGCATCGCCGCACTCCTCCGCTTCCATGCCGCAGCTTTTGTTGAAAAAAGAAAAAGGGCACAAGAACCAAAGGGATGCCATTGCCGCATTCCCTCTGATGCTCATGCCTGATCGAACAGTTACACGCACTGATAAATTCACTTGTCTGTCTTTAATTATACGAGCCAGCGCAGAAAATGTCAATGTGTTGAACTGCCCGAAAATCAGGTCATATTTTTGTATATCCTGCACAGCCGCTGCTTGAAATTTGTCCCACACGGGATGATTGACAATGCCGGACGCAAAACGTATACTTAAAGTGTAGCATTTCGCACCGTTCCGGCCCCGGGCCGGAGCACTGTTCACGGAGGTTTTTCCTATGAAATTGAAATATACCCGCGCCCTTGCCCTGCTGCTGTGCGCCGCACTGCTGAGCTGCCTGCTGGCAGCCTGCGGGGGCGAGCCGGCCAGCTCTGTTTCCAGCGCAGCACCCGCCTCGGACAGCGCCGCTGCATCGGGCAGCAGCGAGCTGCCCTCTTCCACCACCGAGGCCAACACCGGCGACCGCAACCCCGGCAATTTTGACGAGAACTCCCTGTTCTCCATCACCGGCACCACCGAGGCCTTTGCCCCCTGCCTGGGCTGGGGGCCGGGCGTATCCGGCTGCTCCCTTAAATCGGTGATCGCTGCGGCCTCCCTGCTGCAGTGGGCCGAGGAAGCCCGGATGTCCAGCCGCTCTCCGGAAGCCATCCAGGACGCTTTCTGCAACTGGTACGACAGCCTGTCCGATGCCCAGCAGGAAGGCTTTGCCGAGGCCTGGCCGCTGATCAAGAGCGATGCCCTGGGCCTTTTGAGCGATAAGAGCAGCATGACCGGCCGCATCTCGGATGCAGGGCTGGATGCTGACGCCCTGCCCGGCTGCACCCTGAAAAACTGGCAGGCTTTGCAGACCGTGCTGGACGATGTTGTGCCGGAAACTAACGGCGAAGCCTGAACCTGAATTACGCAACGCGGGGCTGCTGCACCAAGGATGTGCAGCAGCCCCGCTTTTTCTACTCTAGTTGTTATTTATCGTCATATAGCCCCTGCTTTTTATACACTTTTCAGCACATACTGGCGGGTGCCCATGCCGATCTTCTCGGCCTGATCCAGGGTGGCTTTCCACTCGATGTTGGGGTTGGAATCCTTAAAGTTATCGTGGTGGCAGTTCCAGCCGGGCTTTGCAAGGTTGGCGCTCAGCTGGCTGTTGGGCAGCGGGGCGGCGTTCAGGCAGGCATCCACGCAGGCCTGATCCAGCGCCACGGGGTCGAAGGAGGCAAAGATGCCAATATCCGGCAGGATGGGGGCATCGTTCTCACCGTGGCAGTCGCAGTTGGGGCTGATATCCTGCACCAGCGAGATGTGGAAGCAGGGCCGGCCATGGCAGACCGCTGCCGCGTACTCCGCCATCTTGCGGTCCAGCATCTCGTTGGCGCTGTCATCCGGGGAGTAGATGGCGTCAAAGTTGCAGGCACCGATGCAGCGGCCGCAGCCCTTGCACTTGTCGTAATCGATCACGGCCTTGTTGTTGGCATCGTAGGTGATGGCGTCCGAGCCGCACTCCTTTGCGCAGCGGTGGCAGCCCCGGCACAGCCCCTCCTGCACGGAGGGCTTACCGTCGGCGTGCTGTTCCATCTTGCCGGCGCGGGAGCCGCAGCCCATGCCGATGTTCTTGATGGCGCCGCCGAAGCCGGTAGCCTCGTGCCCCTTGAAGTGGGTCAAGCTGATAAACACATCCGCATCCATGATGGCGCGGCCGATCTTGGCGGTCTTGCAGTATTCGCCGCCCGGCACCGGCACCTCCACCTCATCGGTGCCCCGCAGGCCGTCGGCGATCAGCACCTGACAACCGGTGGTCATGGGCCAGAAACCGTTCAGCTGGGCGCAGCTCAGGTGCTCCAGCGCATTTTTGCGGCTGCCCGGATACAGGGTATTGCAGTCGGTAAGAAAAGGCATACCGCCCTGCTCCTTGCACAGGTCTGCCACCACCTTGGCGTAGTTGGGGCGCAGGAAAGCCAGATTTCCCAGCTCACCAAAATGCATCTTGATGGCTACGAACTTTTTTTCCATATCGATCTCCTGGATGCCCGCCGCGATGCACACCCGGCGCAGCTTATCCAGCAGGCTGGTGCCCACAGGACAGCGGAAATCAGTATAGTATACTTTGGATGCTTCCATAGCTTTTTTCCTCCCATGTCTTTTACGGCAGCTGGCCGCATACTCTCTGGGCCAAGTATAACACAGCCGGGGGAACGGTGTAAACAGAAAATTGATTTCTATATCCTGCACATTTTGGGGTTGACACCCCCGCCCTGCCGTGTTATTTTTGAGCGGTTCCAAACTATGTATGGAACGGATGTCAAATGATACAGGAGTTTTTTATATGAACGATTTTGATACATTCCGGCACGAGGCCAGAGCCGCCCTGCGGGTAACGCTGCAGTGGTTTTTTCTGGCCGTTCCCACGGGCCTGCTCTGCGGGCTGGCGGGCACCCTGTTCCACCTTGCCGTCGAGCGCGTCACCGCGCTGCGGGCCGCACAGCCATGGGTGCTTTTTCTGCTGCCCGTGGCAGGCCTGCTCATCACCGCGCTTTATAAGGTAACAAAGTGCGAGGGCGTGGGCACCAACAATGTCATCCGCGCCGTGCAGAGCGGCGAGCCGGTCAGCATCCTGCTGGTACCGGCCATCTTTCTGGGCACCGTGCTCACCCACCTGTGCGGCGGCTCTGCCGGCCGCGAGGGCGCTGCCCTGCAGATGGGCGGCAGCATCGGCTGGAACGTCGGCACCCTGCTGCGGCTCAAAGACCACGACCGCCGCACCGCCACCATCAGCGGCATGGCTGCATTCTTCTCGGCCCTGTTCGGCACCCCGCTGACGGCAGCCTTTTTTGCCATGATGGTGGAGGATGTGGGCCTGACCTTTACCTCCGCCTTTGTTCCGTCCTTTACCTCTGCCCTGATCGCCTACGGCTGCTCCCTGGCCTTTGGCATCGCGCCCACCCACTTTGCGCTCACCGCACCGGAGCTGAACGTCCAGACTGCCCTGCTTGTCATCGTACTGGGCGTAGCCTGCGCCGCCGTTTCCCGATTGTTCTGCTATCTGCTCCATTTCATGGAGCACGTGGTGCCAAAGCGCATCCCGAACCCCTGGGTGCGGGCCTTTGCCGGCGGTGTGCTGGTCATCGGGTTTTCGTATCTCTTTGGCGTAGGGCGCTACAACGGCGCGGGCATGGATGTTATCATCGTCGCTGTGGAGCAGGGCCAGGCCCTGCCATGGGATTTTCTGTGCAAGATCTTCCTCACCGCGCTGACCCTCTCCTGCGGGTTCAAGGGCGGCGAGGTGGTGCCCAGCTTTTTTGTGGGCGCTACCTTTGGCTGCGTGTTCGGCCCGCTGCTGGGCCTGCCCGCCGGGTTTGCGGCGGCAGTGGGGCTGGTGTCCATCTTCTGCGGTGCCACCAACGCCCTGCTCCCCTCCATCCTGCTGGGCTTTGAGCTGTTTGGCGGGGCCGGGCTGGAGCTGATTGCGCTGGGCTGCGGCATCTGCTACATGCTCTCCGGCCACCACGGCCTTTACAGCAGCCAGACCTTCGTCACCAACAAGCTGCGCTCGGAGTACATGTCCCACAAGTGGCGGGTGCGGGTAAAAAAAGCAGAAAAATGATCCACCTAAAAGGGGATGCTGCACGTTGCTTTGTGCAGCATCCCCTTTTTTGATGCTTCTTTGCTCCTGTTCAGCGCATCTGTGCCGGCAGGGCGTTTGCCGTGCTGTTTGCGCGGTACAGGGCGGTATTGCCCGTGGCCGCCCGCATCACAAGGCTGATCCATGCCGTATCCGTGCCGCCGTAGTAGATATTTACCGTCTGCTCCATGGGCAAAGCGTACTGGCCGATCTCCTGTACCGACTGCGGGATATACAGCTTTTCCAGCTTTTCGCAGCGGTCAAAGGCGTAGGCCGGGATGGAGCGCATCCCGCCCGAAAGCACCGCCCGTTTCAGGGCGTAGCAGCCGCCAAAGGCATTCTGGCCCAGATTCCTTACGCTGTCCGGCAGGGTGATGCTTTCCAGCGCGCGGCACTCGGCAAAGGCATGTTCCCCCACCTCGGTCAGTTTGTCCGGCAGTGTTACACCGGTCAGGCCGGTGCAGTACCAGAAGGTACCGGCGCGCAGCACCGTGACCTGCGCAGGCACCGTGACCGCTTGCAGGCTCTGGCAGAAGGCAAAAGCATTTTCGCCCAGCTTTTTCAGGCTGTCCGGCAGGGCGATGGTCTTTAACCCGGTGCACTTGGAGAACGCGGCTTTGCCGATCTCGGTCAGGCTGCCGGGCAGGCGGATGCTCTGCAGGCTCCGGCACTCGGCAAACATCCCGTCCGCAATGCGTCTGGTGTTCTCGTGCAGGGTCACATCCCGCAGTCTGGTGCAGCCCTCAAAAATGCCGTTGTGCTCGCTGCCGTCCAGGATGGGCGTGCCAAGCAGGCTTACCTTTTCCAGCGCAGTGCAATGGTAAAAAGCCTTTGCGCCGATGCTCTGCACCCCCGCCGGGATGACCGCCTGCACAAGGCCGGTATTGGCAAAGGCCGCCGAGGCGATCTCCCGCACCCGGCTGCTCTGCAGGTCAACGGCGGTCAGGCCGGTGCAGTCCTTAAAGGCCTGGGTCCCGATCACCTCCACCCGGGCAGGCAGGGTGATGCTGGTAACGCCGGTGCCTGCCAGCGCCCGCGCACCGATCTCGGTAACTGTATAGCCCGCCGCCGTGGTGCTGGGCAGCGTTACCGCGCCGCGCGGCACCCGCCCCGCAGCGGAATAACCCGTCAGCGTTACTGTGCCCACACCGTTCTGGGCGTATTTCCACACCACGCCGTTTGTATCCGGCCCATCCTCCAGATCCATTTTGCTGGTGGTCACGGTCGTGTCCGGGTTCGGATGCGGACGGGGCGACGGCACCGAGGGCGCATCTTCCTCCATGCAGCCGGTAAGGAGCAGGGCTGCGGTCAGTGCCGCAGCTGCTGCCAGCCGTACAAAATATCTCTGTTTCATCTCGCTTTGCCCCCCTTACACACAGCTATCTGCCAGCAGCGATTCCAGCACCGGGTCTTCCAGCTGCAGGTCGCTTTGCGCCGCCGGTGCGGCGGCTGCCACAGCGGACCAGCGCACGCTGCCGGTATAACCCTGCCGCACAGTTTCTGTCCAGCCTGCCGCCGCAGCCGGGTACTGCGCCTCGGCATCCACATCCGCAAAGATGCCCACACCCAGCGCCGGAGCATCGCCGCCGAAGGCGATGCTCTGCAGCCCGGCCCCGGCAAAGGCGTAATCCTCCACCACGGTCACGCTGGCAGGCACCGTCAGGGTGCGCAGGCTCTTACAGCCATAGAACGCCAGCCTGCCGATCCGGGTCACGCTATCCGGCAGGGTGACGCTTGCCACATTTTCGCAGCCATAAAAAGCGTAGTCGCCAAGGCTCGTAACGCCCTGCTGCACCACGATGCGGCGGATCTCCGCACGGTCCTTGAACCACGGGGTCTGGGCGGCAGAAGCATAATCCTGCATCGCACCCTGTGCCGCGATGACCAGCGTGCCGTCCTGCAGGCTCCAGCCCTGCGCCGCATTGGCTGCTACCGGCGTCCAGTGGGCATACAGGGTGGTGCTGCCCTCAGCTGCATACACCGTGCTGCGGCTCACCCGGGTGCCGCCGACTGCGGCTGTGTACCAGCCGTCAAACACATAGCCGTCCATCCACGCTTCCGGCAGAGCGCCGTAATGCATACCGTCCGCATTGCGCTGCAGCTGCTTTTCGGCAAACTCGGCCGTGCCGCCGCAGGCATCAAAGGTGATAGTGGGGTCGCCCAGTTCCGGGTACGGCACGTTTACCTCCATGGGCTGCGTGTTGTAGGTGTAGTTCCCCGCTGCATCGTAAACGCAGAACAGCACCTTGTAAACACCATGCTGTCCGCCCAGTTCGCTGACATCAAAATGCGCGTAATACCGGTTCGTTTCCCGCTCCTGCGCGATCTTGCACACCTTATCCTCCGCCTTTTTCCAGACGGCGATCTCCACATGGTCCACGCCAATATTATCCGTAGCGCAGCAGCCCACATCAAATCCTTCGGTCGTTACGTTGCCATAAGCCCACTCCTGCAGATCCGGGTACCTGTCGTCCCGGTAGACCGTAACGGTCTGGGCGGCAAGAGCTTTGTCGGCACCGTTGCCCACGTTGACCGCGTAGACCGTGACCCGGTGCTCGCCATAGCTGGTGGTTGGCACGGTCACGCAAAAGCCGTGCCTGCTGCCGATCCCGCTGTAGATATCTTTCAGGTCGTCCCGCTGCTGGTCGGCAGGGGTCTGGCAGACCAGTGTGTCATCCAGATAGACCTGGATCTGCAGCGCCGCATAGGGATCGTCCCAGTCAAAGGCCCAGCCCTTTACCGTAACGCCTGCGTACTCGCCGCGGATGCTCTCAACCGCTCCGAGCGGGTCGCCGGTGGGGTGATTGCCCGGGCAGAAGCGCACATAGTTCACACGGCTCCGTAAATAGCTCTTCGTCTTGTTTCTGCTCCAGGAGATCCCGCATTTTCCATCCTGGTTGCAGTCCGTATAATAGATGCAGTCGCCGCGGACTGCCGTTACGAACACCGAGTGCTCTGCGCCCGTATCAAAGGTAAAGCGGATGATATCGCCGACCCCGACCCGGTCGATGGCCGCGCCGTCCCCTGCAACCTCTTCCCACTGGCGCGGGCTGATCCCGGAGTACAGATAGCCCAGCTGCTCTGCATAGCCATCGCAGCAATATGCATTTTCAAACTCGGTGTGGTTGCAGGTATCATAGTTCAGCCGCAGCGGCCCGCTGTGCCCCCAGCACGGAATGCCGGAGGTGTGCAGGGGATCGTTGTTCTCCGCGCCCGGCGTATCCGCATGGTTCCAGTACCGGCCCTCCGGGTACTGCGCGCGCAGATCCTCCAGCGACCAGCCGTTTTCCGCTTCCAGCTCCTGCACAGTCTGTGCCGTGCCGCCCGCAAGAGCTGCCGCAGGTGCCGTGCCTGCAAGGGCAGGCAGCGCCAGCATCTGGCACAGCAGCCCGGTGCACAGCGCACCGGCCAGCCAGCGGCCGATATTCCGCATTCTCATATCCGTCCATCCTTCCTCTTTATCACGGTTCCCAGGGTGTCTGCCGACACGTTCTGGTTTAATCTTAATCTCTCCCGCACAGGCTTGTCAAGCCGCCCTGGTTTTTTCGGCATTCTCCCAAATCTGCGCCGGTCGTTTTGTGTAGATATCAAAAAGGAGCTGCCGCACCAATGCCGTGCAGCAGCTCCAGTCTGAAACGATCGTATTCTTTTTTACGCCAGGGCGGTGATGCCGGCCACGGCCAGCACGATGGCACCCAGCACGATACGGTAGATGCCGAAGAACTTGAAATCGTGGCGCTTGACATAATCCATCAGGAAGCGGATGGCTGCCAGGCTGACCACAAAGGCCACAACGCAGCCCACCACCAGCACAGCGATCTCGGTACCGGTAATGGCCACGCCGGAAAGCGCGAACTTGACCACCTTGAGCAGGGAGGCACCTGCCATGACCGGGATGGCCAGATAGAAGGTAAACTCGGCCACGCAGGCGCGGGAGAGGCCCAGCAGCAGGCCGCCCACGATGGTGGCACCGGAGCGGGAGGTGCCGGGGATGATGGCCAGGCACTGCCACACGCCGATGAGCAGCGCATCGCGGTAGGTGATCTGCTCCAGACGGGTGACCCGGGGCGTGGTGCGGCGGTTCTCAACGACCAGGAACAGCACGCCGTACAGGATCAGCATGGCGGCTACGGTGATGTAGTTGTAGAAGTGGGCCTCCATCCAGTCGTCCAGCGGGCTGATGACCAGCACAGGCAGGGTGGCCGCCACTACCTTGAACCACAGGTTCCACACGCTGGGCTTGGAGATGACCTTGCCCTGCCGCAGCCCAAAGGGCCACAGCTTATTCCAGAACAGCACGACCACCGCCAGGATGGCACCCAGCTGGATGACCACCCGGAACATGGACATAAATTCTTCGCTTGCATTGAACTTGATGACCTGCTCTACCAGGATCATATGGCCGGTAGACGAGATGGGCAGCCACTCGGTAATGCCCTCCACGATGCCCATCAGGATCGCTTTGATGATCTCTAAAAACGTAATAAATCCCTCCTGACACACCTTTGCGGTGCGTTGTATTTTTCAAAAGCACCTCCAGTATACCATACTATGGCTCTCTGCGCACCTGAAATGCGAAAATTTTCTTCCGTACAGAAATCAACTTTTGCAGCCAGACCCGGAACAAAAGCCTTTCGTCAGAAAATCGATTTCCGTGTTTTCTTCCGGGCGCTGTATTTATCTGCCCCGGGAAATGTGTTATACTATAAAATAAGATTTCTGTTCACTTTCTGCGCACCGTGTGCAGATCCATTTTAACAACGAGGTGAACCTTCATGAATATTCTGGTGATCGGCTGCGACCAGGTGGGTGCGGCACTTATCCGCGACCTGGAGCGCATCGGCCATGATATCTCGGTGGTGGAAAAAGACCCCGAGCAGCTCAAGCGTCTGGATGCCTTTGACGATTATACTTTTAACGGCACCGCCCTGGTGGGCGACCCCACCGACCCGGACACCCTGCGCCGGGGCGGCGTGGAAAACTGCGACGCCGTAGCCGCAGTGACCGAGGAGGACTCAGTGAACCTGATGGCCGCACAGCTGGCCAAAAACATCTTCCGGCGGGAAACGGTCATCTGCCGCGTATCCGACCCGCATCTGCAGATCCTGTACCACAAGGCCTATGAGCTGGAGACCATCTGCCCCACCGTGCTCACCGAGCAGGCGGTGTTCCGGGCGCTTTCCAAGTAAAAAGGCTGTTTTTCAATTCCGCTCTGTAGAATGAGGTAACGATATGAAAGTTTGTATTGCAGGCGGCGGCCGTGTGGGCATGTATCTTGCCCAGAGCCTGCTGTCCCACCGCCACAAAGTGACCATCATCGAGCCGCAGGAGGCGCTCTGCCGCACCCTGGCCGACACGCTGGATATCCCGGTCATCTGCGGCGATTCCCTCAGCTTTGACACTCTGCGCACCGCCGATGTATCCAGCTGCGATGCCTTTGTAGCCGTGACCAACGCCGACGAGACCAATCTGGTGGCCTGCCAGATCGCCAAGCGGGAGTTTGGCGTGAACCGCACCGTAGCGCGGGCCTCCAACCCCAAAAACCGCGACATCCTGCACACCCTGGGCGTGGACACCGTGGTCTGCGGCACCGACAACCTGAGCCACATCCTGGAGCGGGAGATCGAGACCGACACCATCCGGCAGCTGCTCTCCCTGGGCGGCGGCACCGCCAGCCTGAACGAGATCCTGCTGCCGGAGGATTTTCAGTTTGCAGGCAAGGAGATCAAGGAGATCCCCATCCCGGGCGACGCCATCCTGGTCAGCATCACGCGGGATACCGAGTTCATCATCCCCCACGGCAACACGGTGCTGCTGCCCTGGGACCGCCTTCTCTGCCTGACCCAGGACGACACCCTGCATCTGCTCATGGATGCGTGGGGTCTTTCGGCCCACAAATGAGCGAGCGGGAGCTGCTGCGCACCGCACTGGTGCTGCCGCCCCGCGCACGCCGGGCAGCCTGTGTCTGGGCGGCGGTGCCCGGGCTGCTGTGTGCGCCTTTTGCGTTCTGGCAGGGCGTGGGGGCCGGCATCGTTTTCTGCCTTTTATGGGCCGCGCTGGTGGGGCTGATCTGGGTGCGCTGCTGCAGCTTTGTGGCCGCGCTGACCGCTGAAAGCGTCACCGTACAGGCAGGGGTCGCCATACCGCTGCTGCGGCAGATCCCCCGCCGGGCGGTCACCGGCGTACAGCTGCTGCGCACCCCGCTGTTGTGGGCGGCCGGGTGCACGGTGCTCATCGTGCGCAGCCCGGGGCTGCATCTCGTTCTGCCCGGCATCCCCGCCGGGCAGGCCACCGCACTGGCCGCTGTGCTGATGGAGGATGGCGTATGAACCACGAAAAGCACTTTCACCCGCTGGCGGCACTGCATCTGCTGCGCAAGACCCTGCTGGTCTACCTGCTGCCGCTGGTGCAGGTGCTTTTTGCGCGCAACTGGCAGGCCCTGCAGGCCGCGCTGCGGCAGGAGCTTGCCCTGCTCATCCTCATCAGCGGCGTGTGCTGGGCCGTGTACTACGCCGGCCGCTGGCAGGTGGACGCCCATGGCTCCGTACATGTCTGCTGGCGGCTTGGGGTGCGGCTGGACCGCTTTTTGCGGGCAGACGGGCTGGCGGCGCTGGTCATCGACCAGCCCCTGCTCTACCGCCTGGCCGGTGCCTGCCGGGTAGTGCTGTATCCCATCGGGCAGGCCCGCACCATTACGCTGTATGTTTCCCGGCAGGAGGCCGAGATGCTGGCCGAGATGCTGCTGCCGGTTACCGCCCCGCTCTGGCACGCCCCCAAGGGCGGCGAGAAGCTGGCCTTTACGGTGCTGGGGGCCAACGGCCTTTCCACCCTGGTGCTGTGGTGGCTGGCCATCCACCAGAGCCAAAACTATGCCCCGGATGCCCAGACCGCTGCCTTTGCGCAGCTGGGCCATCTGGCAGCATTTGCGGCCCGCTGGCTGCCCCTGGGCACCGCCTGGCTGCTGGTGCTGGCCGGTACGCTGTTCTGCGCCAGCCTGGCCCGCAGCGCGCTGCAGGCCGTGCATTACACCGTATGGCGCACCGATACCCAGCTGGGCAGCCGGGGCGGGCTGATCCGCCGCTACGAGATGCGGGTGCGCCTTGCCCAGCTGAACTATGCGGATGTGCGCCGCTCCCCCGCCACCTGGGCGCTGCATTACTGCCCGGTGTTCATCTCAGCCGGTGCCTGCCGCCCGGAGCTGCCGCTTTTTGTGTGGAAGGAGGGCACCCCGCTGCTGCGGGAGCTGCTGCCCGAGATAGAGCTGCTGCCCGCCCTTACCCGCGCCGATACCACCGACCGCAGTCTGGCCTTCTTTTTACCGGCAGGCATCCCGCTGGCGCTCTGTCTGCTGCTTACGGCGGTATCCCGCACCATCCTGCCTGCGCTCACCCTGCCGCTGCTCATCCCCACCGGCGTATTTGCGTGCCTACTGGCAGCGGCCCTGCTGGGCTGGCACCGGGAGGGCGTATGGCAGCAGAACAGCCGCCTGCTGCTCTGCCGGCAGCACCGCTTCCACCTGCACTATCTGTGCGTGTTCCACCCGCAAACCGGGTTCTCGGTGCTGCAATCTCCCTGGGCGGTCGCTGTACAGCGCGCAAACCTGACCCTCGTGTTCCCCGGGAAGGAAAAGACCACCGTGCGCAGTGTGCCGCTGGCGGCTCTTGATTTTCTGGAGATTTAGAAGTATACTGTCGGTGCCCCGCTGTACTTCCGGTCGGCGGGGCATCATTGTATGGATAAAAAGGAGACTTTTCTGTGATAAAGACCGTATTGTTCGATCTGGACGGCACCCTGCTGAACACCATCGACGACCTGACCGATGCAGGCAACTGGGTATGCACCCAGCACGGCTGGCCCACCTTCTCGGTAGAGCAGTTCAAACATATGGTAGGCAACGGCATCCCCAAGCTGGTGGAGCGTTTTTCCCCTGCCGAAGCCCGCACCCCGGAGCAGCTGGCTGCCACGCTGGCGCAGTTTACCGCCCGGTACGATGCCCACAAGGAGGATAAGACCGCGCCCTACGCCGGTATGTCGGAGCTGCTGGACGCATTGAACGCCGCCGGCATCCAGTGTGCGGTGTTCTCCAACAAGGCGGATCCCCTGTGCGGCAAGATCGTTGCCCACTACTTTGGCACCGACCGCTTTGCCGCCGTGCGCGGCAGCCGCCCGGATGTACCCACCAAGCCCGACCCCACCGGACTGTACGCCCTGATGGCGGAGCTGGGTGCAGACCCCGCCGCCACCCTTTTTGTGGGTGACAGCGATGTGGATATCCTTACCGGGCACAACGCCCATCTGCCCGCCATGGGGGCGCTGTGGGGCTTCCGCGGCCGGGCCGAGCTGACCGCAGCCGGTGCCGATGCCCTGGCCGCCGTGCCGGAGGATATCTGGGCTTACATTCAGGAAAACAACCGATAAGATGACAACCAGCCCCCGCGGAACCGTGCACCGATGCACACGGTTCTGCGGGGGCTGTATTATTTAGGTGGCAGAGTTTTGCTTCTCGCCCCAAAAGCCTCCCTCTTTGAGGGAGGTGGATTTGCGAAGCAAAGACGGAGGGAGTTTTCCAGCAGCAACCCCGGTAGACGTTCCTACTGGTTGGGACCCGAACACTAAAAAAGAGCCCACTGGGCTCTTTTTTGCCGCCTGCAGGCGGCCGTGTTCCTTCGATTCCTCGTACGGGTTGCATGAAAAAATCCCTGATCCTAAGATCAGGGATTTTATTCATGACCCGTACGGGAATCGAACCCATGTTACAGCCGTGAAAGGGCCGTGTCTTAACCGCTTGACCAACGGGCCTTATA
>CAKTFD010000018.1 GCA_934553285.1 uncultured Faecalibacterium sp.
GGGATGCCGGTGTATTCCTCAAAATACTTGTAGAAGGTGGGCATATCGTGGCCCAGTTCGTCCAGCTTGAGCAGGGTATCGTGCAGATACTTGAACTCGAAGTGGGTGGTAAGCAGACCGCCCGCCACATCGTCCGCCGGGTGCTGGATGGGGCAGAAATCGTAGATCTCGTAGGTATCCGGCACCACCACCATGCCGCCGGGGTGCTGGCCTGTGGTGCGTTTTACACCGGTGCAGCCCAGGGTCAGGCGGTTTTCCTCGGCGTGGTTCACCGTGCGCCCACGCTCATCCAGATACTTTTTTACATAGCCGTAAGCGGTCTTATCCTGGATACCAGACACCGTGCCGGCCTTGAACACGTTGGCCTTGCCGAACAGCTCCTCGGTATAGCGGTGCACATTGGACTGGTACTCGCCCGAAAAGTTCAGGTCGATATCCGGTTCCTTATCGCCGTAAAAGCCCAGGAAGGTCTCAAACGGGATATCGTGGCCGTCCACCAGCATACGGGTGCCGCAGTGGGGGCAGTTTTTATCCGGCAGGTCAAAGCCGTCGTCCACGCTGCCATCTGTGATGAACTCGCTGTACTTGCACTTGGGGCAGCGGTAGTGGGGCGGCAGGCTGTTCACCTCCGAAATGCCGGAAAAGTGCGCCACAGCGGAGGAACCTACCGAGCCGCGGCTGCCCACCTGGTAGCCGCCCGCATTGGAGTAGGCCACCAGTTTGACCGCGATGACATACAGCACCGCGTAGCCATGGCCGCAGATGGAATCCAGTTCCTTCTGCAGCCGCTTTTCCACGATCTCGGGCAGTGGGTCGCCGTAATCCCGCTTGGCGTGCTCCCAGGTGGCATCGCGCAGCTGCTGCTCCGCACCCTCGATGCTGGGCGGGTAGGTGCCCCGGGGGATGGCGCGCACATTGTTATCGATCATGGCTGCGATCTTGCGGGGATTTTTTACCACGACCTCGTAGGCTTTTTCCTTGGGCAGATAGTAGAACTGTGCCAGCATATCCTGGGTGGTGCGGAAGAACAGCGGCGGCTGGTTGTCCGCATCCTTAAAGCCGTTGCCGGCCTGCAGCACGGCGCGGTAGACTGCATCCTCCGGCTCGGTAAAGTGTACGTCGCCGGTGGCGATGACCGGTTTGTGCAGGTCTTCGCCCAGTTTGATGACCGTGCGGTTGAAGTTTTTGATGTCCTCCTCGCTGTCCACCTTGCCGTCCCGCACCATATAGGCGTTGTTGCCCAGGGGCTGGATCTCCAGGATATCGTAGTAGGAGGCGATCTTTTTCAGTTCCTCATAGCTGGCACCATCCACGATGGCACGGTACAGCTCGCCTGCCTCGCAGGCGCTGGTAAGCAGCAGGCCATCCCGGTACTTGTTCAGCAGGCTGCGGGGCACGCGGGGCTTTTTGAAAAAGTAGTTGACATGCGCCTCGCTGACGATCTTGTACAGATTTTTCAGTCCCATCTGGTTCTT
Organism: uncultured Faecalibacterium sp.; assembly: GCA_934553285.1. Lineage (GTDB taxonomy): Bacteria > Bacillota > Clostridia > Oscillospirales > Ruminococcaceae > Faecalibacterium. Next base: position 1,476 of record CAKTFD010000018.1, read on the forward strand.
GACCAGAATGATGAGGTGGTAGTATTTCTTTTTCAGCACCTCGCGGTTGCCGCCCAGGCCGGTGTTGATCTCGCTGACCGTGGTCACCTCTTTTTCCGCAAGGTCGGCCAGCATCACGCAGAAGATGCGCCCCAGGGCAGCGGAGTCCTCGCAGGCGCGGTGCGCCTCGTAGGCAGGCAGTTCCAGATGCTTATTGATGGTGCCCTGCTTATAGTTGTGCAGGCCGGGGTACATGGTCTGCGCCATGGTCAGGGTATCGATATAGGTCGGCTCCAGCTTGATGCCGCTGCGTCTGGCTGCTGCCCGCAGAAAACGCATATCAAAGGCATGCACATTGTGCCCTACCAGAATGCGGCCGTCCGCAAATTTAAGGAAGGCTTCCAGCGCTTCTTTCTCGCTGGGGGCATCCGCCACCATCTCGTTGGTGATACCGGTCAGCTCGGTGATCCTGGGGGTGATGGGCTTGCCGGGCTTGACGAAGGTATCAAATTCCTCCACCACCTCGCCGTTGCGGATGATGACCGCACCGATCTCGGTAAGGAACTCCACCCCGGGGTCAAGGCCGGTGGTCTCGGTATCGAACACGCAGAACTCGCCGTCCAGCGGCTGATCCTTTATGCCATAGACGCAGGGTACCATATCGTCCACAAAATAGGCCTCGCACCCGTAGATGAGCTTGAAATCCGGGTCTTTTTTGTGGATATCATCCGCAGCCAGCATCGCCTCCGGGTAGCCCTGACACACGCCATGGTCGGTAATGGCAATGGCAGGGTGCCCCATGCGGTGTGCCAGCTTTACGATGCCGCCGGGGTCGCAGAATCCATCCATGCTGGACAGCTTGGTGTGCAGATGCAGCTCCACACGCTTGACCGGGGCGGTATCCTCCCGCTTTTTGCGCTCCACGATCAGCACATCGTAGGGGTACACGATGTAGTCGTGCTCATATTTATCGTAGGAGCAATCGCCGCGCACCACCACGGTGCTGCCCTTGCCGATGCTCTCCCACTTGGAGCAGTCCTCCCCTTCCTGCGCACGGATCTTAAGGTTGATGGAACCGGTATAATCGGTGATGGACACGGTATAGATCTTGCGGTAGTTGCCCTTGACCTCGGTAAAAAACACATCGCCCCAGATCATGCACTTGCCGCCCTCGCCGCCCAGGTCCTTGAGGGAGGTAAGGTTTTTGGGGGTGAACATCTTGCCATGGAAGATAGTGACCGGCTTATCCGTAAGATCCAGGCCTTCCACCTTGATGGACGGTGCGGTGTTCTTTTTCTCAAACCGCACCACCGGCGGTGCGATCTTGCGCTCCAGTTTTTCCTCCATCCGGTGCTGCTCGGCTTCGGTGACGGCGCTTTGCAGGGTCACCTTGGGGGCAACACCGGTATGCGCGGCGATGCACTGGGAGAGCAGCTGCTCAAAGCCCATCTCCTGCAAAAACTTGGTGCCGTGGCACACCCCCACCGTAATGTTCTGCCCGGTGATGGAAAGGCTGCTTTTGTCCAGAAAGCCGTTGATGGGCACGCCATCCCGCTTCATATCCTCCAGCAGTGCGCGCAGCGCGTTTTCGTCCAGCGTGGCATAGCCGAACAGATTTTTGATCTTCAGTTCAAAGCCCTCGTAGTCCGGCTGCAGCGAGGCCAGAAGGCGGGCGCAGAGGGTCCTGTCCAGCGGGGCGGCGCTGCGCAGGGTAAACTCGACCTGCCGCTCCTGCCGCAGCATCTGGGCATGCTCCACGATCACCTGCCCGAAGCAGGCCGCAAAATCCGGGTCCGCCATAAACTGCGGCCACAGCTGGGAAACAAGTGGTTTCACAAATGGTACTCCTTTTTGGTGGGTTCTTTACAGCACAAACTGCCGCACCCGTTTTTGCGGGTGTGGCAGCAGTAAAAGGTTTGTGTCAGTCCGGGGCAAGGGTCTCCGTTTTAAAGACCTGATAGCCCTCATAATGGTAGCTTGCGTCAATGCCCTTCATATACACTTCGCGGTCGTTGATCCGATCCGTCAGTGCCGCGCGCAGCAGGGTCTTGATCTCCAGATCTCTGATGGGGCTGCGCTCCATGGCAAAAAGATAATCCTCCTTGTCCACGCGGCTCCAGTCCACCACCTGATGCAGCTCCTTTTTCAGGATGCAGTCCAGCCAGATGCGGGTACTGCGGCCATTGCCCTCCCGGAAGGGGTGGGCAACGTTCATTTCCACGTACTTTTCAATGATCTGGTCAAAGGTAGCCTGCGGCATGGCATCGATGCCCTCCAGCGCCGCGTGCAGGTAAATGACCGGCGCAAACCGGAAATTGCCCTTGGCGATGTTTACTGTGCGCAGCTGCCCGGCAAAATCGTAGATCTCCCCGAACAGATACGCATGGATCTTTGCAAGCCCTGCAAAAGTGCCTACCGGAAAGGCATCCAGCAGGCCTGTATCGTACAGTGCCAGTGCCTTCTGCTTGCTCAGCTTTTCCTCTGCGCGGGCAAGGGCGGCCTCATCGGTCAGCCCCAGTTTGTTTTGCAGTGCCATAAAACGCTCCCGTCTTACAGTTTATAGATCTCGTCCATGAACTGGTCCAGGATATTATCCCCTGTCAGCTTTTTGATGGGCTGGCCGTGGATGAACAGCACCGCCTCGCCCTTGCCGCCGGCAATGCCGATATCGGCTTCGCGGGCCTCGCCGGGGCCGTTGACAACGCAGCCCATCACGGCCACCTTGATGGATTTTTTATAGCCCTGCAGCCGTTTTTCCACCTCGTTGGCGATCTCGGTGCAGGGGTACTGGGTGCGGCCGCAGGTGGGGCAGGTGATGACTTCTGGCCCGGCAACGGGGAAGCCCACTGCGCGCAGGATGTTGAAGCCCGCTTCCACTTCCTTTTCCGGCTCCGCAGCCAGCGACACACGGATGGTATCGCCGATGCCCTCCAGCAGCATCCCGCCGATGCCCATACCGCTCTTGAGCAGGCCCATCTGGTAGGTGCCGGCCTCGGTCACGCCCACATGGAGGGGGTAATCGGTAACGGCGCTCAGCTGGCGGTAGGCCTCCATCATGCGGGGCACGTTGGAGTTTTTGATGGAGATGACGATATTATTGAAATCGAATTTTTCCAGCAGCCGCACATGATACAGTGCGCTTTCCACCATAGCTTCCGGGGTGGGGGCACCGTACTGCGCCAGGATGTGTTTTTCCAGGCTGCCGCCGTTTACACCGATGCGGATGGGGATATTTTTCTGCTGGCAGGCATCCACCACCGCCTTGACCCGGTCGTCATCGCCGATGTTGCCCGGATTGATGCGGATCTTATCCACGCCCACATCTGCACAGGCCAGCGCCGCCTTATAGTCAAAGTGGATATCCGCCACGATGGGGATGTTTACCGCATTTTTGACGGCCTCGATGCACTTTGCGTCTGCCGGGCTGGGGCAGGTCACCCGCAGGATCTGGCAGCCCGCTGCCTCGCAGCGCTTTGCCTGCGCCACATTGCCTGCAATGTCCTCCACAGGCACATTGAGCATGGTCTGCACCGCAATGGGATGGTTGCCGCCAATGGTCACATTGCCGATCTTCACTTCGCGTTTTTTCTGCCGCATAAGGGTTCCCCTTTCTTTCAGAACGCTCCGGTGATGAGCCGGAGGATATCGTTATAGGTCGCAAAAAGCATCAGCCCGAACAGCAGCCCAAAGGCTGCAATGGTCAGGACGCTTTGCAGTTTTTCCGGCACAGCATGGCCGGTAATGCCTTCGATGACCAGAAATACCACCTTGCCGCCATCCAGCGCCGGGAATGGCAAAAGGTTAAAGATGCCAAGGTTGATGGTGATCAGTGCCAGCAGCTCCAGCAGATCCTGCCAGCCATAGCTGGCTGCCTGGCCGATGGCCGTTACGATGCCCACCGGGCCGGAGAGGTTGTTGATGCTCTCCCGCCCGCGCAGCAGGTCGGTGAGGGAGGTGAACACGATGCGGCCATAGTACAGCACACTGCAGCCGGCCTCCCGCAGCACATTGCCGGGCGTTTTTTCCAGCCCATAGACCGTAAAGCCGATGGACATATGGGTCTGGCCCGCTGCATCCTGCCAGGTATCGAACTGTACATCCGGCAGATCGACCTTTTTGCCATCGCGCAGGACGGTAAAATCTGCGCGATAGGCCTCGGTGCGCACCAGTTCGTACAGGATATCGTTGGCCACAAAGCAGCGGCGGCCATTTACCGCCAGCACCTGGTCGCCGGCCTGCAGGCCGGTCTGGCCGCAGAGGGCATTTTCCTCGATGGCGTAGATGGTCTTACTGGTGATCGGCTCGTTCTGGGCTGCGATCAGGATCAGCAGCACCACAAAGCCCAGCACAAAGTTCATAACGGCACCCGCTACCATTACCAGTGCCCTCTGCCACACCGGTGCCTCGTTCAGGGGGATACCGGCAGGCTGCGCAGCTGGCGCGGCTTCGGGTACGGTGAGTTCCTGCGCCGTACGGGCGTTTTCCGCCTGCTGGCTCTCGGGGCTTTCCTCCCCTTCCAGCGCCACAAAGCCGCCTACGGGCAGTGCGCGCAGGCTGTACTGTGTGCCGTTATGGTTCTTTTTCCAGAGCACCGGCCCCATACCGATGGAAAACTCGTTGACCTGGATGCCGCAGAGCTTTGCCACCGCAAAATGCCCGAACTCATGGATGGCGATCACCGCGCTGAACACGAACAGTGCGGCAAGGATCGTGATAAATACTGACATTCGTTCTCCTATAGCGCCCCGGCAGCATTACAAAAACAGCGCCGATGCGTATATTGCTGATAGATCGTTACAGGTGTGCCTGCACAAATGCGCGCGCCATGCGATCGCACTCGTACACATCGGCCAGGGTATAATCGCCGCCAAAGCTGTCGCTGTCCACAACGGCTTCCACCAGACGGCCGATATCCAAAAAGCCGATCTTATCCTCCAAAAAGAGCTTAACGGCTTCTTCGTTGGCACCGTTGGCGGCGCAGGGGCCAAGCCCGCCCTTGCGGATGGCCTTTTTGCAGGCAGCCAGGCAGCGGAAGGTCTCCTCGTCCGCCACATCGAAGGTAAGCAGTTTCAGGGCGGCAAAATCCAGCTCCGGCACCACGCCCGGCACCCGCTTGGGGTAGGTCAGGGCGTACTGGATGGGGATGCGCATATCCGGCACGCCCAGCTGCGCAATGACTGAATTATCGCTGAACTGCACTGCCGAGTGCACGATGCTCTGGCGCTGCACCACGATCTGGATCTTTTCCGGCGGCAGACCGAACAGCCACACTGCCTCGATCAGCTCCAGGCCCTTATTCATCAGGGTGGCGGAATCGATGGTGATCTTAGCGCCCATGTTCCAGTTGGGATGCTTGAGGGCATCAGCGCGGGTCTTGCCGCGCAGCTGCTCGGTGGTCATGCCGAAGAACGGCCCGCCGGAAGCTGTGAGCAGGATCTTGGTCAGGCTGGGAGCGCTCTCCTTATCCTGCAGGCACTGGAAGATAGCAGAGTGCTCACTGTCCACCGGCAGCAGCTGCACACCGTGCTTTGCCACAGCCTGGGTGACCAGATGGCCGCCGGTGACAAGGCTCTCCTTGTTAGCCAGTGCCAGGTCGTGGCCGCTCTCGATGGCGCACAGGCTGGCACCAAGGCCCGCGATGCCCACCACACTGTTCAGCACCACATCGGGGCCGTCCAGTGCAGCCAGCTCTTTCAGCCCTTCCGGGCCGGTAAGCAGCCGGGGTGCTCCTGCGCGGCCTGCCAGCGCGGCATCCAGCTTTGCAGCAGCGTCCGGATCGGTCATACAGACATATTCCGGATGAAATTCATCGATCTGCTGCAGGATCTTATCCACATGGCTGTGGGCCGAAAGGCCGAACACTTTGTAGCCCTGGGCGCGGATCACATCCAGGCTCTGGGTGCCGATGGAACCGGTAGAACCCAGCAGCGTGATTTTTTTAGACATAAAAGTTTTCCTCCACTTGTCAGACTCAGACATAGAACACAGCCGTGATCACCATGGTCACGAAGGGAGCAATGAACATGACACTGTCGAACCGGTCCAGGATACCGCCGTGGCCCGGGAAGATGGTGCCATAATCCTTGATGCCGCACTGGCGCTTGACCACGCTGGCAAACAGGTCGCCATAGATGCCCAGCACCGCTGCGATGCAGCCCAGCAGGGCGATGATGACATACATCGAAACGCCGATATTGGTACGGGTGAAAGCCTCCATCCGGTCTGCTGCCATGGAGTAGATCAGGGTAGCCACCACGCCGAACGCCATAGTGCCCAGCACGCCGCCGATCGCGCCTTCCACCGTTTTTTTGGGGCTGACCACCGGGCACAGCTTGTGCTTGCCAAAAGCGCGGCCCGCAAAGTAGGCGCAGGTATCGCCGCCCCAGGCAAAGCACAGGATAAGCAGGATAAAGAAGATAGCATCATAGCCGTATTTTTCCACCGGCAGACGCTCCTTGAGCTGGATAAAGGAATAGAAACAGAAGATCACGATGCCCGAAAACACCAGCAGACCGCTGGCCTTCTGGTAGCTGATGGTGCCATTGCGCACCACCAGATAGATGGCGTAAAAGGTTACCAGCACAAAAGACACCGGCATCACCAGCTTCCGCATAGCACTGTAGGTGGAAAGCATGACCAGCAGTGTATAGGGTACCAGCGCCGCATACATGAGCCAATCCTGCTTTTCAAAGCCGAGGGCGCTGTAGATCTCGTGGATAGCGATCAGGGTGATGGCTGCGATCACCAGGTTGAACACCATGGTATTAAAGGTGAACATTACACCGATGAGCACAAGGATGCCCACGATTGCAGTAATAACGCGCGTTTTCATAGGTTTTGATCTCCTTTGTTCTTCCGGCAGCAGCCCCCTTGCGGGGTGCCGCATCCGACCCGAGGAAGTACCGGGTCTGCCGGGTCTGCACCCTGAGTGCAGGGTTTGCATTACGGGCAGCGGCCCGCTCAGATACCGCCAAAGCGGCGGCTACGGTGGTTGAACTCTTCAATGGCGGTGTCCAGATCGGCACGGGTAAAGTCCGGCCAGAGCACATCCATCTCCACCAGCTCCGCATAGGCCGCCTGCCAGAGCATAAAGTTAGACAGGCGCTTTTCTCCGCTGGGACGCAGGATAAAGTCCGGGTCTTTCTGCCCGGCGGTGTACATGGCATCGCTCATCATCTGCTCATCGATCTCCTCCGGGCGGATCTCGCCTGCAGCAGCCTTTGCGGCCAGCTGCTGCGCGGCCCGCACGATCTCCGGGCGGCCGCCGTAGTTGATGGCGATGTTCAGGGTCATGCCGGTCTTGTGGGCAGAGTCCTCCTCCAGCTCGTTCATCATCTTCTGGAGCTTGGGGTCCAGCGCGGTGCGGTCGCCCAGGAACTTGATGCGGATATTGCGGTTTTTGTAGTCAAAGCCTTCGATAAGATACTGGCCGAACAGTTTCATGATCGCCCCCACTTCTTCCAGCGGGCGCTTCCAGTTCTCGGTAGAAAAGGCATAAAAATACACCGATGCTACGCCAAGTTCATCGCAGTAGTTTGCGATATCCTTAAAGACCGCCGCGCCTTTTTTATGGCCTGCGGTACGGGGCAGGCCGCGGTTTTTCGCCCAGCGGCCGTTGCCATCCATAATAATGCCGATGGAAAGACCCTCGGCAAATTCCTTGGGGTGTGCCATTTGTTCCTCCTGGCAGCATGGCTGCCTTGCAAAAAGTGCCGCGCACCTTCCACCAGCGCACGGCACCTCCCAGTTGTGTATTTGCGTGCAGTGGATCAGACGGACATGATCTCCTTCTGCTTTTCTTCCACAGCAGCGTCAATATTCTTGATATACTTATCGGTCAGCTTCTGGACGTCCTCTTCCATGGTCTTCTGGGTATCTTCCGTCAGCTCGCCGGCCTTCTTCATGGCCTTGGCCTTATCCATTGCCTCGCGGCGCACATTGCGCACTGCCACCTTGGCATCCTCGCCCAGCTTGGAAACTTCCTTTGCCAGCTGCTTGCGGCGCTCCTCGGTGGGAGCCGGGAAGTTCAGGCGGATGGTAACGCCGTCATCGATGGGGGTGATACCCACATCACTGGCCAGGATCGCCTTGCTGATGGCACGCAGCAGGGTGCGGTCCCAGGGGGTGATGGTCAGGGTACGGGCCTCGGAAACCGCCACGGAAGCCACCTGCTGGATGGGAGTGGGCGCGCCGTAGTAATCCACGGCGACCTTATCCAGCACAGCCGGGTTTGCACGGCCTGCACGCACAGCAGCCAGGTCACGGCTCAGGTGCTCCACCGAATTTTTCATCTTATCTTCGTAAACTTTGGTGTTGCTGCTCATTGTCGTTGTTCTCCTGTTTCTTTATTCTATAATTCATGCAGACAGCGCACTGCGCCGCCGCTGCCCTATCTGGATCATATGCAGTTGCACCGGGGTGCTATGCTCAGCCCTCGTAGACCAGGGTGCCCACGTTTTCGCCCTGCACAGCCTTTGCGATGTTGTCCGGGTCGGCCAGGTCAAACACCAGGATGGGCAGGTTGTTATCGCGGCACAGGGTGGCTGCGGTGCCATCCATAACGGCCAGCTGGTCTTCCAGCACCTTGGTAAAGGTAAGGGTATCGTACTTTTTGGCATCCGGGTACTTGTGGGGGTCCTTATCGTACACACCATCCACCATGGTGGCCTTGAACATCACATCAGCGCTTACCTCTACAGCGCGCAGAGCGGTCGCTGTATCGGTAGAGAAGAAGGGGTTGCCGGTGCCGCCGCCAAACACGGCGATCTTGCCCTCTTCCATTGCGCGCAGGGCATCCTTGCGGGTAAAGGCAGGGGCCACCTGCGGCATAGTGATGGAGGTAAACACCTCCGTGGGCACGCCCAGCTGCTCCAGCTTATCCGAAACAGCCAGTGCATTCATCACCGTAGCCAGCATACCGATCTTATCGGCAAGGGTACGCTCCATCTTACCGCTGGAACGGCCGCGCCAGAAGTTGCCGCCGCCCACAACGATGCCGATCTGCACGCCCAGCTCATGCGCTTTCTTCACGCCGCCGCAAATAGCATCCATAGTCGGCTCATCAAAGCCCATGCCCTTTTCGCCGCCCAGCGCCTCGCCGCTGATCTTTAAAAGGATACGATTGTATTTTAATGCCATAATCCAAACACCACCTGTTTTATCTTTGCCGGATACCCCCGGCATTTTTGCTATACTATATTTTACAATAAATCGGCTGCAAAGTAAACAGGCAAACGACCCGTTCTTAGCAAAGCTTTTGTGAACGGATGCGCAGCGCCCGCAAAACCTGCTTTTGTTCCGGGGCAATGCGGCGGCTTTCCACCGCTTTCTGGATGGTCTTGTTGTGGGTCCACACATCCAGCCGCTTTTCGGTGAGCCAGGGCAGCGTTGCCGCAGGCTGCTTAGCTAATGCTGTGGCAAAATACCACGACCGCATCATATTGATGTAGTATTCCTCGCTGTGTACTGCCGCCACCCAGGCCAGATATTCCGGCCGGAAAGCATCGTCCAGATAGTAGCGCATCAGCATCCCGATGCCATAGCGCACGGTATAGGCTCTGCCCGAACCAAGCCAGCAGCGGACAGCCGCCAGCAGCTCCGTTTTGTGCTGTGCAAACACTTTGGGGCTGAAACTGTCGCAGACCGCCCAGTTATCCACGTGGGGCAAAAAGCGTTCTGTTGCAGCCAGTGCCTTGTCGTAGTCACTGACAGCTTCCAGCAGAAAGGCATGAAGCGCGTTTTCTTCATAATAAAAATGCGGCAGACATTGCAGAAACGCCTCCGCCTGCTTGGTACCCGCCAGCCGCCTTGCCAGTTTGCGCAGCAGCGGCACCCGCACCCCAATCACCGTTTCCGGCGGCAATGTAGGCATCAGGCGGCTGTAAAAAGCCTGATATTCCTTATCCTGCAGCGCAAACAGCTGTGCACGGATCTCATCCACTTCCTGCATGTTGTCACTTCCCTTCTGCATCATTGTACCAGACAGGATGGAAAATGCAAAGAGAAAAGGCCCCATCTTTTCAGATGAAGCCCCTACATTATCCCAGGTTTTTCAACATACCATGTACACACTACGCGTATTATCTTTTCAATTAAAATGCATCTTACTCCTAGTTTTTATTATCAGCAGCTCTCTCGTAGTCTATCCGCCAGTCGTGCCAACAGCGCAACGTCTTCTTCTCTCAGGCCCGTCACATTAACCGTTTCTAAACGTTCTATTCCCAACAAATAATCTGTTGAAACAGAAAACAACCTTGCTAAGTCTATCAAGCACGCCGGAGATGGCATAGATAGTCCCTGCTCCCACGAGTTCACCCCATTACGTGTGATATTTAGTCGTCGAGCTAGTTCAGCTTGCGTCCAGCCTCGTGCTTCTCGCAACTTTTTGATACGTTCTGAAATCATCTCCATCGCCTCCCATGTCCAGTATAGGTTGCGGTTTTGATTCATCATTATCATTTTAGGCTCTGTTGCTTGACATTATGAAAGAATCATGATAAATTTGTGTTAATATTTGAGGGACAGTCATTCTGACTATTCCTATTTTCTGAATTCAAGGAGGAATCGTTGTGAAAAAGAAAGTTCTAGCGCTCTTACTAACAGCAGTTTTTTGCCTATCGTTCACTCTTCCGTGTTTTGCCTCATCCAAGCCCGCTGTTGAAATCACCCGAACTGAACTAGAAATGAACTCCGTTGGTGGAGTTTCCGCAACTATTTATTACTGTAATAATTCTTCTAAAACAATTAAATACATCACATGGTATATGACACCTTATAATGCTGTGAATGATCCTGTTGCATGTACTATTCATGGTCAATCTCAAATCACAGGCAAAACAACTGGTCCCATCGAGCCATTGGAGATTAAGCCCTCTCAAAGCACTAAGTTTTACACAAACAAAAATTTAGCTTCTGATAATCCTTTTTTTGAATACGATTATGCTTCCTACAGTATCAACACTGGTTACAAAAACACTTTCTATCCTTACTCTTCCGTCTATGTTGATAAATCAGGAAATTATTTTGTTTCAATTTACAATTTATCAACCAAAAAAGATGAGTATATTTATCTAAGTGATAACGAAATCCAAAATCAAATGTATACATATAATGTATCAATGTTCAAAAATGCTTGGTACAACACATCAATTCGCACTTTTCAAGTAACTAAGGCTGTGGTTGAGTTTATGGATGGTTCTAAGCAAACTATCTCCAGCAACCAGCTTTACGGTGAGAAATACAATCATGTTTTAGAGAACAAACCCTTTTTGGATCTCTTGAGTCAGTATTCTACTGTCTATAATTACAAAGACTATATGCAGTATAATCCAGACCTCGCATCTGAATTTGGAAAAAATCAAAAAGCTCTTTTTGAGCACTTTATCAACTTTGGCATGAAAGAAGGGCGACAGGGTAGCTGCAAGTTTAACCTTGACGCCTACAAAGCAAATAATCCAGACCTTGTTTCTACTTTTGGCGATGACAATACAAAATATTATGAGCACTATATGTCTAGCGGCAAAGCGGAAGGTCGCGTAGCCATCTGACACTTTTCCAATATGGTTGGATTTTTCTACCCGGCGGCTTGTCTCGCCGGGTTTCTTTTATCCCGACCTATAGCAATCCCACAAATTAGTGCAAATAATCACAAGATTTAAACTAGCCTGCGCAGTCAGAAAGCAAAACATTCAGAAAAGCATGTTGGATTGCGTTCGGAAGAGCATCCAGTGTCCTCGCCTTGAATTTACGCAGAAAAGCCTTCACTGGTGATTTTCTCAGTCAGTAAAATCCCCTGCTCGTCCATATACTGCATGAAGAGCCGAAGCGTCTGCTCGTAGCTGTTGATGGTTTTCGTACTCAGCCCTTTCAATCCACAGTGCTCAATGAACATCTCAACATCTCTTGCAAACATAAAAGAAAACCTCCTGTACACATCGGGCATTACACCCAATAAATACAGGAGATTTATTGCCTTGAATTTAAGCTATTTATCGGCCTGATTCCATACGCCCATACCTATTTTCACTATGTTTATCGGCATAGCAATCCAGTTGTGGAAAATCGTGGAATCACAAGTCGCGAATCAACGTCACCTTTTTACCCCACCCTCTGCCGCTTATCCAGCCGCATCTTATCAGCTATCATCGCAATGAACTCGCTGTTGGTGGGCTTGCCGCGCAGGTTATGGATGGTATAGCCGAAGTAGCTGTTGAGGGTACAATGTATTCGTTAATACGTTGGTTATTTAATAACGATTTACACTTATGGTGCGTCTTTGCTCTCCCCTGCCCGGCGGGCTTAGGGGCAATAAATCAGCTCATTTTTCTTCTATATTTATCGGTATGGACTTGAAGTGTTTGTTGCTTTGCTATTATAACATTTCCAGCGATTCAACGCAATATATCTATACAAATCGTTGATTTTTTCTCTTGAAAGTGCACCTTTGAGCCTCGTTCGTGAAGATTCCATCATAGGGGCAGTATCGTCCACCCGGCGGTGCTGTCCTTTTGCTTTGTACTTCGCCATGCTTTGAAAATAGACATTTAAAGTTCAGCACGCTGCCAACAAACATAAAGTTGTCAAAACGTGCTACAAATGCTCTAAAAATAAAGTAAATCGTCCGTTTTACCTTGATAAATACGCCATTATGTGGTATAATAAGTTGTAAAGAAAAGCCGTGTTTGCGGCTAGAATATTCACTCATAAAGACCTATATAAGGAGGACACACCATGGAAACCACTAACAAAACACCCCGCGATATCATCGTTATCTACTCGCCGCGTATGGCAGGATACTTGATGCTCCGGGGCTTTTATCTTGTCGGGGTGCAGCCAAACCTCAAACGCCCGGGCAAAAACTGCTTCTCGTTTTTCTCTTCCCCGATGCTCAAGGAAACGATGGAGGACTACCTGAACCGCCGCGATGAACTGAACAATCTGTAATCGGGGGTGGCTCAGATGTGTAATGATACCGCAAGTGCTACTACTGCAATCGCAACCACCGTGCCCGCCGGGAATGTCTGGGTGTCAGATATCATCGGTGAGGACTTCAAAAACTGGGAGAATGGGCGTGTGATACTTGATTGTGGAACAGGCCGTGGAAAGAACGAATTTATCATCAAGAAGCTGGCAAGATGGCTCGTGGATGAAATGCTGACCGGTGGCAAAAGAGGCCGCATCCTCTATCTGTGCCCGCTGACCTCGCTCCATGCAGAGATGATACGCCGCCGATTTGAAGCAGAGATAGCCGAGATGGGAGAAGAAGTTGCCGCAGAATTTCCGATTTATGAAGAGATTCTGGAGGTTCAGACCTATCAGTACATCGAAACGCGCCGCAGGAACGCTCCCGCCCGGTTGGAAGAGTATCTGGCTGGTTTCAAGTATATCGCTGTCGATGAATGCCACTACTTTACAGACTTCTCTACCTATAATATCAATACCTACCTGTCATTGGAAGTATTGCAGAGCGCTGAGAAAGACCATGTGGTGATTTATATGAGCGCAACCGGTGGTCAGGTGTACGAGATGCTGAATGCCAGTTCTCCAACGCCGCCAGACCGTATCTATACCCTCCCACAGGACAACGCCCACATCCAACAAATGTATTTCTATGCGCGGGAAAACCTCGTGATGATGCTAAATGACCTCCCGGCGGATGAAAAGGCAGTAATCTTTATGTCAAGCGGTGCTGACCTTATCGAGATGAAAAAGATATTCGGTGATGCCGCCGGGTACTACTGCTCCGAGAACAATACCAAATATGGCAGGAAAATGGATGCCCTGACCGATTGCATCAAAGGCAGAAAGCTCCAAAAGAGGTTCCTGTTCACGACAAAAGCAATCGGAATTGGTATCGAAATCAAAGACCGCACAGTAAAGCACATCTTCATCGACCAGTGGAAGCCGACCGATATCGCACAGTCCATGGGACGCAAACGCCCGTTGGATGCAGAGGATACCTGTACCGTTTACTTTCGTGACTATGATGCAGACTGGTACATGGGTGGTTTAAAGAAATTCCTGTCAATTATTGAGGAAGAACTAAAGCCCGTGGAAGCGTTCCTGGCTGGTGAAGAAGCCTTTGCCGAGTATCGTCATAGTGACACGCCCGATAGAATCCAAAAGAAGCTGACCGACAGTAAAATCATGGAATGGGACGCATCAGAGAACACATATCGCGTTAATCCTCTGGGTGTCAAACAGCTGAGATATGAAAGGGAGATGTTGGATAAAATGACGCGAGAATCCTATCTGAAATACTTTGTGGACTATGCACAGACTGATTTAAGGCGTGGTGTACAGCGGTATCGCATGGAAGTCCTTACTGACTGGATTAAAACGCATCTCAATCAGCCGATGACCAAGGAAGATATGTATGCCGGTATCATGCTGTCAAAGGTATTTACCGAGTATAAGGGCCGTCCTATGGGGCAAAAAGTCCTGAATGAAAAGCTGAAAATCTATGGTGTGAAAATTGTGAGCGAGAAAAATCGCAAGCGTGGAGAGAACTATCAGAAAACATTCTGGACATTGGTCGAGATTTGATTCTATTCTGCGTCTAAAATTGTACCATATTCATATATAGTATAAGTACAAAAATAGACGCAAAACAGATAATAACACAGAGAAAAAACAGTACAAAAGAAAATCAAAAAGTGTATTTCAATCTCTGGTGATGTTTTGGCACCGAATGACGCAAGGAATGAGGTGTTAAAGCATCGACAGAAAAGAGGAAAGATGAGGGGGTGGGAGAAGAAAACCCACCCTTATTCTATCAGCAGTGAATTGTTCTCTCTGTTTTCTAAAAAGTACACTTCAAATCAGAAACAACGAATTATCGTTTGATGTTATGAAGGGCGTCCACCTCGTATACACCCTTTGATGATGCGATACCCGCCGGGAAGGAAGTCGTGAAATGTGCCCCCCAGCTTTGAACCCGCATCAATTTGATGCCAGTTGAAGTCTGGTCAAGACGGTCTGCATTGCGCTCATGACAGACGGCAGATTTCCATGACACCACGCATATTATATACGTAGGTTTGCTGTTTTCCACCAGGGGTAATCAAATTGATTAACCCTGAAAGCGGGTCGAGACGCTCTTTGTTCCGCAGATAGAATCGCCATACACGACCCTGTACCAAACAGTACGCACCTGCCACGACATAAGTTCAGATGAGGTCGCTTAGACGGACTCCATTAAGAAAGGTGTGTCCAATTTTGGACAAATGCAGACGCTACTCAAACATGTTATCCGTGGCCACAAGTGGATACGCTCAAAAATGAGCTGTCCTCTATGTTCTATAAAACCAATAACTTTTGACCAAAAGTGGTCGAATGAAACTGTTTCCCCACAATTTCGGGGAGCCCCATAATTGAGCCGCAAATCCGCCGGGAGTGCTCTTCTCTTTAAAAGTTCACTTTCAGGCTGGATTCATAATAAAAACAAACGTATGTAAAGGAGAAATGCTATGACAAAAACAAATCCCATCAAACTTCACCTCAACCGTATGTCCTTTGAGATGACCCGTCAGTGCAACCTCGCCTGTGCCCACTGTGCCCGTGGAGAAGCGCAGGATGCCGTTATCAAACGGGAATACATTGACCGTGTGCTAGACCAAATCGACTACCTGTATCACCTGACCCTGACCGGCGGTGAACCCTCGCTCCATCCTGACCTGATAGAATATGTCGTAGACGGAGTTATCAAGCGCGGTATCCGGCTACGTTATTTTGATATGACTATTAACGGTACTGTCCGGGATGAACGTATTGCGGCGGCACTGGATAAAATCGCTGATTGGTGTGGACGCTGGCAAGTATATGCAGACCATCAAAACCTTGAAAACACGCCTGATAAATTTGATGGTGTTGTAAGTTTGCGAATCAGCAGCGATATTTTTCATCGTTCCTTTGATATCTGCAAACCGGAAGAAACGCTGGAATTTTATAAGGCGCACTGTAAATCAGACCGTGTAACGTTCAGTATGAATGACTTGAAACCCAAGAATGAGGACGGAAAGAAAGATGCACTTCGCAAAACAGGCAGAGGGGCACACATGACAGAAGCAGACTGGAAACGCTCTGGATATGAGGTGTGGTCTACCAGTTGTCCATATCACCGCTTCGATACAGAACAGGAGGGTGTAATGATGTGCCACTATTATCTGCCCGATGGAACAAAACATCTTGAACCGCCAGGAACAAAGTGGATTGATACAGGCATTGATATTACGACAACCGGAAAATTTCTCAAAACAAGTTTCTGCTCCTATGAAGAAACGGACGAACTGGCGCAGGACAGTATCATGGAATACAGCCTGTATGAGTGTATGCTCCGGTGGAATGCCCGGTATCCCCTGTATGCGGATGAAGCAGATACATTGTACCGCACACCCATGAATTATGTCGCAAACGGTCTGGTAGATGATGCAGGCATTGTGGCGGCTCAACAGATGACCTTTGGCCTGATTGACCTCCGGCAGAAGATTCAGAAGTCCGCACCGCAACTCCCGTTCTCCGTGATAGCAGATGCCACCTATGAACCGTTTATGAAAGCCATTACCGGTGCGCCGAAAGAGGAAGTATACGCCAGCAAGCGGGAAGCAAAGCTCAAACTGGACAGGGCACTTCTATCCGCAGCGTTTATGCCCCGGCGCAAGGAACCCCGTACCTATGAGGAAATGATGGACTATCTGGCAACCTATTAAAAGTTCACTTATAACGCAGTATGCAATCCCGGCGGCGTGCCCACTTATAGGAATGATTGAATTTGATGGTGCTTCGTGATATAATATAAGAAACTAGAAACCGTGAGGTGATTTTTATGAGCGTTCGTGAACAGCTGAATCAGTTGACCGCCACTCTGCCCGATTATAAACTGGCCTATGTACTGGCATACGTTCAGGGATTGATTGCTGACGAAAAAGCAGAAGAAGCAGACGATGCCTACTGTGAACAGCTTTTGAAAGAATATCAGAATGACCCTGACCCGCACAAGACAGATGCCATCCCGCTGGAACAGCTGGCGCAGGAGTTAGGGGTTGCCCTATGAAGTACAAAATCGTTGTCGAAAAGCGGGCGGCAAAGTTCATCCGAAAACAGCAACCGGCACAGCAGAAGCGAATCCTTGAAGCATTGGCACAGTTGCCCTTTGTAGGTGATATCAAACCAATGGCCGGAATGAGCGGCTTCTATCGGCTCAGAGTGGGTGATTATCGCATTCTGTACACGGTAGAAGAAGAAATCATTACCGTTCGTGTGACTAATGCCGGGAACCGTGGGGATATCTACAAATAACACACAGATGATAGAATCGGACGTTATGACACACATAATACAACACCCTGTCACTCGATGTTGAATGGCAGGGTGCTTTTGTTTTAGGCCAGGGACAGTCCTCCTAAGGCTCCTTTTTCTTTTTGCGGACTGATATCCCGTGCTTTTTGGCGTTTTCCAGAAAGGCATTGTGGCGCACATCTTTCAGGGCTGCTTCATTGCGTTCTGCACGCGCAGTCTCTGCACGCTTTTTCTGGTATTCTCGATACTGCTGCAAAGGCATCCAACCGGGAGTACGCCAAAGATGCTTACTGACGGGTGGCGTTCCTGAGGGCAGGTATTTCTTACTTGCCATGGTGTCGGCTCCTTAATTCGTAAAGACAGAAGCGATTGAGGCGAGGACGTACAAAATAGTAAGTCCACCAAAGAGCAGCATACACCACCCGCAGCCAAGGGGGCGGCCGTGCTCTCGGTCACTCTGAATGGAACTGTACATAGCGTAATCAATAAAAGGATTGTGTTTGCGTGACATAGTATTTTCCTCCTGTAAGGTGTGGTATGATGTGTGTCTTTCGGATTGATTGCATTATAACAGGCATAATGTCCTATTAACAGGATTTACAAGTGCACTTTTAAGTTTTTGGGCTGCTCAGATACTCCCGAATCATCCGCTCCAACGTGGGACGCGTGACATGCAAAAGTTCTGCCAGCTGGCCTTTGTTCAGTTCCCGGCGGGTATAGCGGGCATACAGAGCAGGAAAATTATCAGGTATAGCGACCTTCTTTCTGCCCTTGTACACTCCGTTCCGTTTGGCAATCGCAATGCCCTCCCGCTGTCTGTCCAGCAAATTTTGCCGCTCAAACTCATTGATAGCCGCAATCATTGTCAACATCAGCTTACCGGTGGGTGTTCCGGTGTCCAAATTCTCTTTGTTGCTGACCAGATGCACGCCCTTTGCCTGCAAGTGCTCCACCATCTCCAACAGGTCTTTGGTGCTGCGTGCAAGGCGGCTGAAATCGTGGATATAGACCGTATCGCCTTCCCGCACATAGTCCAGCATCGCTTGCAGTTGGGGTCTGTCCATGCTCTTGCCGCTGATTTTTTCGGTGAACCACTTCTCAACGCCGTGCTTCTTGAGCGCTTCTATCTGGCGAGCTTCGTTCTGTTCTTCGGTGCTGACGCGGACGTATGCGACCTTCATAATATAACCTCACTGGCTGATATGAAAAATAGGGTCAGAGATGACAGAAATTATTGAAAACAATGCCAAAACCGACCCCAGATTGCAATATATGGGATAGAATCGGGTGGAAAAATACGGTGTACCCTAGTTTACAGCGTTCTTACATCTGCAAGTCCAGAGTGACCGGGAATGGCATGGTATCCGATGTGACCGTTACCACATGATTGTTTTCGTCCTCTTCCACGATATCACACTGGAAAGATGCACCACTCAGGGAAAAGCCGCCGTTCCGTTTCTTGGGGCGTTTCATTACGTTGCCGAAAATATCAGGGATGCCGTTGATTTTGTGCAGTTCCACCCGTTCCGTCCGAATCCATGTAAAAAGGGTGTTGTTGCCCTGCCCAGCGCTGACAAGTACACTGGTAAACCTCTGGATGTAGTCGTACAGTTCTTTTGCGGTCATAGTCTTTTCCATTGATTTTATTCCTCCGTTTTGTTCTTTGAATCGGTCAAGCCCAGCAGATAATCCGTGGATACCTCAAACAGCTGTGCCAGCTGGATGATATTAGCCGTTGTCGGGGTCATGGTGTCACTCTCCCACCCATACACAGCCCGCCGAGTAACTCCCACCGCCTTTGCAACGTCTGTCTTGGTGTATCCCTGTGCCATGCGCAGATTTTTCAGTCGATACGATGTGGTGCTCATAATGTCCTCCTTATAATAGATGTGCATTCTCTCACAGCCCGGTGTTCTCTGTCCCGGTGGTACTCCCGGCGGTCAGGCAACATCCACAATAATGCTGTTCCCGTGAATCGTCAGAATCTCGTACTCAACACTCAGCTCTTCCTTGCAGATCATCTTGCTGATTTTGTGGATCTCTTTGCGCGGCAGAGAAAATGACCCGTCTGCGCTTGTCAGCGTGATATTCTTCTTGCACAAACGTGCGGTTATTGCATCAAAGACAAAGAATGTGGTGCCCTCAGCCAGAACAGCGCACAGCGTGCCAGCCTGCCCGGATACTTCCTTAACAAATCTCTCCATGGATATTCTCATAATTGATGACCTCCCGTGTTTTCTCAACAAGATGAGAACTGCTCTCACTCGTTCCCGTGTTCTCTGTCCCGATTAAAGTAAACTTTTTAGTGCATCCACAAACGGCACAACGTTCCATCCGGCAGATACTGCACACGGCGGCTCTCTCCGTCCTCGGTGACTGCATCTATATCCACCGCGATACCATCCCGGCGGGCTTTGTTCTGGGCGGCTCTCACGGCCTGATACAGAAGCGGGGTAGAACCGCACGCCTTGCCATTGACAGAAAGATTGTACATGATGACCATCGTTTGACCCTCTCTCAACAAAAGCGGCACTACTCTCACTCGTGCCCTCGCTCTCTGTCTTGCTATGATTAGTCAGCCTTTACGAACATCTCCATGCAGTCCGCACAGATGACCCGCACTTCCTTGGTTGACCGGATGATAGTACCACACTTGGGGCATATCCACCGCCGGGTGCTGCTCTTTGCTTTGGGCGGTTTTGGTGCACCGGTCTGACTGCTTCCCGGTGCTGTACTGCCTGCACCAGTGCCCGCCATATCTGCCCATGCAAGGCGCTCACCCATCTGGATATCTTCCCACCCCTGAAAGATGATGAAGTCCAACAACTCTTCTGACGGGCTTGTAATAGTCCAGCCGTACTTCTCATGATGTGCAACGGTCAGACCGTGTGCTTCTGCCTGTTCCCTAAACTTGCCGTTGTGATAGACCCCGTTGTTGCTCGTGTCCTTGATACCGTTCTCCAGATTGTACTCGTGCACCATCTCGTGCAACAGTGTGGCGGCAGTTTCTTCAATGGGGCGGTCAAGTGTGGCAGAGGAAATGTTTATCTCGTACTTGTTCTCCTGTCCGGCTTTCCAGACCTTGCTACAGGTGATGTGGCCGTATGCGGACGGGGTCTTTTTCAGGCTGATGATGGGTTCGGGCAGCTTGCCTGCAAAGTAGTGCTTGTTGAGCTCGCGGAACATCTTTTCCAGCTGACCGGCAGCGCGGGAGGTTTTGACAGTCTGTTTCATGGTCTTGTATCCTTTCATCGTATGTTTCTTGAAAAAAGCCGGGACAGATGTTATAATAGTTCCATCCCGGCGGACGGTTCTTCCTAGTGGTGGTGTATTAGGTGATGGTCAGGCGGGTTCCGGTCACGGTCTTGCTGTATTCGCTGTATAGGTCAGGCGCAACTGCCTTGATGGCCTTACTGTCAAGCCGTGTGCTGGAAAAATCAGACAGGCGGACTTTGTGGCAACCGACTTCCAAATAATTGGTGGAACGTTCTGCAAGCTCTGTCTTGATTTGTTCTTTGAGCGCTTCCTGTTCGGCCTGTGCAGCCTCGATCAGTTGGGCGGCCTCTTTGTACTGTTCAACCAGAATCAGCAATGCGTCAATACTCATGCGGGATACTTCCTTTCTGTGTAGTTCATCGTGGGTGTTGGTGTTCGTGTATCGGGAAGTGGTGTTCCCGATGACATAAGTATACGCCTGATTGAGTAATCATGCAAGATGGAATAGTGTACAAAGAAAATTCAACAATCCTGTGCAAAACGCATAATTGCACAATCATGCAACAAGGAGTATACATATAAGAGTAGGAGAAAAGCAATGGGCGGTAGAACCAGCGCGGCAAGTCACAACAAATACAACGCGAAAGCATACGACCGGGTGAACCTTGTTGTTCCGAAAGGACAGAAGGAACAGATTCAAGAGTATGCCCAAGAACGCGGAATGAGTTTGAACGGGTATATCAACAACCTGATAAAAGCCGATATGGGTGACAGATTGACCCTCGGCGGGGTAGTTAAAAATCCCGAAAGTGAACCTTTAGAGGAAGAATGACCTAGTTGTTCTATCTCCCCATCACGGCCAATAATAAAAATAGCCCTCTGCCTTTTTACTGGCAGGGGGTTTTGTCATGTCATGGAATAGATGAAAATCATCGAAAATGCGTTATATTTATGCAATCTACGATAATATACAGCCGGGATAACACGCGATGATAAGACAAACAAATATAACGATAATACGTCAATTATCGAAGCATTGTCCGGTAACATCTCCGGGGGATTGTTGTGTTAAATATGTATACATGTTGCTCAGCATGTAATATTGATGTGTTGAAATATACTTTTTAATCTCTGCTATCCCGGCGGGATTAGTGTATCATCGAATCCCATTCAGAGGACTATGCTTGCGGTACATCTCTGCTAAATCGTCCTGGGTGATGTCCAGATAGGCTTGTTCGGTGACAGTCACACTACTATGCCCCAATATTTTGCTCAGCGTGTAGATATCTCCGCCACTCATGAGGAACCGCTTGGCAAAGTTGTTTCGGAACACATGAGGGTGGATATCCTTTAATCCGATTCTGTGAGCATATTTCCGCACGTTTGTTTCAAAGTTGCTGACCTGTACGCGCTTGCCTTTGTTGGTACAGAACAGAAAGTCACTGTCACGATACCGGTCTTTGTATTTCATCCAGCGCTGAAGCAGGGTGGCCATCTTATCAGAGTAGAATACATATCTCCCTTTTTTGCCCTTGGTGTTCTCTGCTGGAAGATAGATGCAACGTTTGGGCAGGTCTACATCGGACACCTGAATCAGTAGGCATTCATTGATTCGCATACCGGTATCCAGCAATAGCTGAATGATAATAGAATCCCGGTACTCGCTAAAGCTGGCGGTGTTCATATTTCGCAACAGACGTTTGAAATCTTCATCCGACACAAATTCCAGCGGTTTGCGTTCCACTTTGATAAAATCTCCTCTCTTGACGGGCGAACGGAGTATCAACTCTTCCTCCACACACCAATTAAAAAAAGCACTCATGTTCCGCAGATAGTTATTGATGGTCACGTCCGAAACTTTCTTCCCGAAATCTATTCGCCGTTCCTGATAATTGCCGCTGTTTGGATTGCTCGTAACGGTGTACTTACCACGTTCCTTGATATTTTTCACATACCGCTGGATGTCCAGATGTGTGATTTTTTCTGTCCGTGTAATCCCCTGTTCATCCAGATAAAGCATCAGCAGACGCAACGTCTGTTCGTAACTGCCGATTGTTTTCCGGCTCAGTTCTTTCAGTTCACAGTGTTCTATGAACATCTCAACATCTCTCGCCAACATAAAAATAACCTCCTGTAATCGTCAGGTCGCAGACCCAATAAATACAGAAGGTTTATCGCCTTTTTCTCAACTTATTTATCGCTATGGAAGCATAATTTCACATTTTTTGTAGCGATAAATAGCGTTCAGTTTTCCATTTTTGGCAAATCAAGCTATTAAATATAACGTATTCGCGAAGCGTTTTTACCCCACCCTCTGCCGCTTATCCAGCCGCATTTTGTCAGCGATCATCGCGATGAACTCCGAGTTCGTGGGTTTTCCCCGCAGGTTATGGATGGTATAGCCGAAGTAGCTGTTGAGGGTATCCACATCTCCCCGGTCCCATGCCACCTCGATGGCGTGGCGGATGGCGCGCTCCACGCGGCTGGCAGTGGTGCCATTTTTCTTGGCGATTTCCGGGTACAGGCGCTTGGTCACAGCGTTAATGTACTCCGGCTCGTTCATGGTGAGCAGGATGGCATCCCGCAGGAACTGGTAGCCCTTGATGTGGGCTGGGACCCCGATCTGGTGCAGGATCTCGGTCACGGTCAGTTCATCGCTGTCCACACTGGTGTGGAGCAGGTGTTTTTCCTGCCCGCTTGCCGCCTTGAGCACCCGGGCTGCCAGAACATTTTCGTCAAACGGTTTGACGAAATAGTAGGCAAACCCTTCGTCCAGCAGTTCCTGTACCATCTCCTCGCTCTGGAACGCGCCGGTGACGAAGAAGGATGTGTGGCGCTCTCCGGCGGCATTGTAGCGCTGCTTGACCGCCAGTGCATCCAACCCCGGCATAAAGGCATCCAGCAGCACCACCTGCGGGCGAACGGCCAGCATCTTCTGCAAGACCTTGTTCCCGTCTTTTTCCACAACGGTCACTTCTACGCCTTTCTGCTCCAACGCTTCGCGGCAGGCCTCTGTGACCTGCGCCCCGGTATCCGACATCAAGAATCTCACTTTATCCATGGTTGTTTCCTCCAATGTGTGCTCTTCCTTTAATACCATGGATTTTACCATATTTTTCCAGATTGTTCAACGGTATAATTTGGAAAATTTTGGCATATCGAATCAAATGTCCTACTTTTTCTCATGCAGCCGCGTCCATTTTGGCCACTGCATGTGCCTGTTCCAGCATAGTCTGGGCAAAAATGCCGTATCCGCGCGTGGGGTCGTTGACCAGCACATGGGTCACCGCACCCACCAGCCGCCCATTTTGCAGGATGGGGCTGCCGCTCATTCCCTGCACGATGCCGCCGGTCTGCGCCAGCAGCGCCGGGTCGGTAACACGCAGCACCATGTTGCGCTGGGGGTCGGCATCGTTTACTTTTTCGATATACACGCGGTAGGTGCGGGGCGTTTCGCCGCTGGTCGTGGTCAGGATCTCGGCTGCACCGGGCAGCACCTCCTGCGCAAAGGCCATCTCTACCTGCTGCCCCGCAAACACTGTGCTTGTGGTGCCATAGACCCCGTTTTCGCCGTTGATGCAGATCCTGCCCAAGGCGTGCGCGTTGAGGAATCTGCCTTTCAGCTCTCCGGGGCTGCCTGCCGTGCCGCCGGTGCAGCCCACGATCTGGCAGGCCACGATCTCACCGCTGCGCAGGGCCACCCGCTCGCCGGTGTCACTGTCGCTGATGGGGTGCCCCAGCCCGGCGAACACCCCGGCCTGCGCATCCACAAAGGTCAAGGTGCCCACCCCTGCGGAGGAATCCCGCACCCACATGCCGGCCCGCCACTGGGCGTTTTCGCTATCCCATGCCGGCACCAGCATCGTCTGCCGCTGCTCACCTTTACGGACGTAGACCACCTCCACCGGTGCACCCGCAGCGGTTTCCAGCGCGGTATGGACCTGTTCGTTGGTTTCGGTGGCGATCTGCCCCATCCGGATGACCCGATCCCCCAGGCGCAGCCCTGCCTGCTTGGCAGGGTTCACCGCACCGGCGGCGGTGTGTATCTCCGAAAAGCCCACCACCAGTGCACCTTCCGAAAACATCTTTACCCCAAAGGGGGTACCACACACTGTGACTGTGGGGCGCTCCACCACCGTGGCGCGGATGGTTTTGACCGGCAGCCAGCCGCCCAGCGCCAGCGTAGCCTGATAGCTGCCCACCGCCCGGGTGCTGGCCACATTGCGGCTGCCGTGCCCCCGCAGCGGTTCCACCCACCCAAAGCGCGGCAGTAGCAGAGGCTGCTCCGGTTCCAGGCAGACCTGCTCCGGCAGGGCGCACCACAGCCAGCCCAGCGCTGCAATGGCAGCCACCAGCAGATAGGCACCCACTATTTTTACCCACCGGGCAATGCTGTGCATGGACATTTTACAGCCTCCTTGCGCATTTTTCGGGATCATTCAGTTCTACTTTTTATGGCAGTTTGCGTTTTGATGCTGCACTGATCTTTTTGCCTTGCGATAGTATGCGCAGAAAAGGACGAAAAAAACAAGGCTATTGCATAACGCTTCATGCAATAGCCTTGCTGCCGGTTCTATTATATAATACAGCTCAACAGGCGCTTATGCGTCCTGCAGCTCGCCGCGGCTGGCGGCCTTGAGGTAGGCGAAGATGAACTCATCGATATCGCCATCCATCACGGCATCCAC
>CAKTFD010000019.1 GCA_934553285.1 uncultured Faecalibacterium sp.
CTGGTCATTCAGAACAATCGAGGAACACCAATGGAACCTTTGAAAATCGGAAACATCGTTCTGCCCCACCGGGCAGTGTTCGGCCCCATGGCGGGCTTTACGGATGCACCCTGCCGCCGCCTGATGGCGCAGCATGGGGCGGGCTTTACCGTGAGCGAGATGGTGTCCAGCCGGGCACTGGTGTACGGCGACCATAAAACCGTGAGCCTGCTCAAGGCCCAGCCCAACGGGGCACCCTATGGGGTGCAGATCTTCGGCGAAGTGCCGGAGATCATGGGCGAAGCCACCGCTGCCATCGAGCAGTATGATTTTGACTTTGTGGATATCAACATGGGCTGCCCTGCCCCCAAGATCGTTTCCGGCGGGGCGGGCAGCAAACTGATGCTGGATCCTGACCGCTGCGGGCGGATCGTGGAGCAGGTGGTGGCCCATACGCAGCGCCCCGTTACCGTAAAGATGCGCAAGGGCTGGGATGCTGACCATGTTACCGCCGTGGAGTGTGCCCGCGCCTGCGCACAGGCCGGTGCTGCCCTCATCGCAGTGCACGCCCGCACCCGGGAGCAGATGTATACCCCGGGCATCGACCCGGAGATCATCGCCCGGGTAAAGGATGCCGTCCGGGTGCCGGTGCTGGGCAACGGCGATATCCATTCTGCTGAGGATGCCCTGCGCATGATGCGCGAGACCCGCTGCGATGGTGTGATGATCGCCCGGGCGGCACTGGGCGACCCATGGCTGTTTGAGCGGGTGAACGCCGCACTGGAGGGCCTGCCCGCCCCCAAAGAGCCGAACCTGCAGGCCCGCATGAATGCGCTGCGCCGTCAGGTAGAGGAGATGGTGGAGCAGAAGGGCGAGTTCGTGGCCATGCCCCAGGCACGCGCCCAGACCATGCACTATATGAAAGGGCTGAAAGGGGCTGCCGCGCTGCGCCGCTATTGCTGCACCCTGACCCATCTGGAGGATCTGGACGAATTGATCGCTGCCGTGTTTGAGGAACAGCGCAAGGCTGGTCTGGACCCGGACGATGTGCGCGAGGTGCCTTTTCCGTAATTACCCTTCCGGCCGGGTCAGTTCATCCAGGTTCAGCGTGTAGCAGGGCAGACAGTGGGTCAGAAACCAGTCTGCTTCCGGGCAGTGCATGGCGTCCAGCGCGGCGCGCTGCTGCGCCAGTGCGGCATCAAACTCGTGGTTGCCGCTGCGCTGCTCCTCGGTGCACTTGATCAGGGCGCTCAGCCGGTCGGCCGCTTTGAGCAGCCGGTGTTCCTCCGGGGTCAGGGCGGTGCCGTCCATGCAGGGCACCAGTGCTGCAGCCAGTTCTTCCGGCAGCAGCGCAGCCATGGAGCGCACGCTTTCGCGCTCCAGTGCCTTGTAGGCATCCCGCAAGGCAGGGGAGTGGTACTTGACCGGCGTGGGCATATCCCCGGTAATGATCTCCGGGGCATCGTGGTACAGCGCCGCTACCGCAACAGTCTCGGGGCGGCAGGGGGTGCCGGTATACTTTTGCGCGATCAGGCACAGCAGATGCGCCAGCAGCGCCGTGTCGCAGGTGTGCTCGCTGAGAGATTCGGCACGGGTGGAGTGCATCAGGCTCCACCGGGTGATGTACTTCATGCGCGCCAGCAGGGCGCTGAAGGGATACAGCATGGCAAAACGCCTCCTTTTCTTCACCATACCTGCCCGGCGCAGCATTGTCAAGCCCTTTTTTCTTGCGGACAGCCGTGCTATACTACAGGTGTCATCAAATCCACTTCCGCGCTCCGGCGCGGAGAAAGAGGAACCCCAAATGGAACAGTTCAGAACACTCCGGCGGCTGGAGCCAAAGGAACAGAACTACAAAAAATTCTGGCAGGCGGTGGGGCTGTGTGCCCTGACAGCTGCCATCTTCTTTCTGCCATTTTACATCATCGATGGCGGATTTTTCCACTATGCAGGCGATTTTAACAGCCAGCAGATCAGCTTTTACCGGTATATGAACGGCTTTATCAAGGGGGCAGGCTACCCGGACAGCTCCTTTGCCGCTGCGCCTCGCAATACCTTTTCCTGGGCGACCGACCTGGGCAGCGGGGTGATGAACGCCTATTCCTTCTACCTGTACGGCTCGCCGTTCTTCTGGCTCTCGCTGCTGCTGCCGCAGCGCTGGCTGCCCTATATGATGGTGCCGCTGCTGGTGCTCAAGTTCGGCGTGGCAGGCGGCGGTGCATACCTGTACCTGCGCCGCTACGTCAAAAATGCAAACTACGCGGTGCTGGGTGCCTGCCTGTATGCGCTTTCCGGCTTTGCGGTGTACAACGTGTTCTTCAACCACTTTGTGGATGTGGTGGCGCTGTTCCCGTATCTGCTCTGGGCGCTGGACGAGGCCATCTATGAGGACCGGCACGGCCTGTTCGCCTTCTGGGTGGCGGTCAACCTGCTCAACAACTATTTCTTCTTCGTGGGGCAGGTGCTGTTCCTCTGCATCTACTTTGTGTGCAAGCTCTCGGCGCGGGACTTCCGGCTGACCGGGCGCAAGTTCTGCCATCTTCTGTGGGAGAGCGTGCTGGGCGTGGCCATGGGCTGCCTGCTGCTCTTCCCGGCAGTGCTCAGTCTGCTGCAGAACCCGCGCACCATCGACCTTTCCTCCGGCTGGGGCTTTTTGACCTATGCCAAGGTGCAGCAGTATCTGGCCATCCTGCTCAGCTGGATCCTGCCGCCGGATTCCCCCTACCTTACTTCCATCTGGTCGGAGGGGGTCATCAAGTGGACCAGCATGACGGCCTACCTGCCCCTGTGCAGCCTGGCCGGTGCCATGGCGTACTGGCGCGCACGGCACGGCGACAGCAAAAAGCGCATCGTGGCGGTGTGCGCTGTATGTGCGCTGGTGCCGGTGCTGAACAGCGCTTTCTATGCCCTCAACTCCAGCTACTATGCCCGCTGGTACTATATGCCCACCCTTATCCTGGCCGCCATGACCGTAAATGCCCTGGAGGACCACAATACCGACCTGGACACCCCTGCCCGCGGCATCGGCTGGCTCATGCTGGCCACACTGGCCTTTGCACTGGTGCCGGTGCGGGACGAAGCGGCCGATACCTGGTCGCTGGGGGTGCTCAAAAACCCGGGGCAGTATTTTGCGGTGCTGGGCTTTGGCCTGCTGGGGCTGTGGCTGTACCGCTATATCTGCGGCAAGTGGCGGCAGGACCGCCGCTTTGCCCAGCGCATGACGGCGGCAGTGCTGGTGTTTGCCTGCGTGTTCAGCATGGTGCACATCGGCATCGGCAAGTTTGGCCAGTGGTATACCGACAGCGACCTTGTGGAGCAGGATACCAATGCCCTGCTGCTGAAAGACGACCTGCCGGAGGGGGACTACCGGGTGGATACCTACAAGATCCACGATAACATCGGCATGTGGCTGGATAAAAGCTGCCTGCAGTATTTTGGCAGCACAGCTGCTCCCAGCATCCTCAGCTTCTACCCGGCGCTGGGGGTCAAGCGGGATGTGCGCAGCGAGCCGGAGATCACAAACTATGCGCTGCGGGGGCTGCTGAGCGTGGAATACCTCATCACCACCCCGGAGCAGTGCAGCAGCTTTGAGGACGAGGCGGATGCAGGCTGGAGCTATATCGGCGAGATGGACGGCTACGCCTTGTACCGCAACGATAATTACGTGCCCATGGGCTTTACCTACGATTACTACGTAACGGAGGAAACTTACGAAAACTCCATCAAGACCCTGCGCTCCAACCTGCTGATGCGGGCACTGGTGCTGGAGGACGAGGACGCTGCACAGTACGGCCAGTACCTGACCGAGCTGCCGGAGGATCTGCTGGAAGACCTGTACTACGATACCTATACCCAGGACTGCGCCGATCGCCGCGCCCACAGCTGCAGTGTGTTCCAGATGAACAACGCGGGCTTCCATGCCGAGATCACGCTGGAAAAACCGAACCTGGTGTTCTTCTCGGTGCCTTACGATGACGGCTTTACCGCCTATGTCAACGGCGAAAAGACCGACATCCTGCGGGTGGACGAGGGGCTGATGGCGGTGCTCTGCCCGGCGGGGGAAAGCAGCATTGATTTTGTGTATCAGGCGGCAGGGCTTTCCGCCAGCCGCGTGGTCACCGCCGCTGCGCTGCCGGTATGGCTGGTGTATACCGCATACTTTGTGTGGTGCCGCCGCCGCACCGGCACCCCTGCGGAAGAATGACTTTACCGCAGCGGCAGATAAAAAATTTAAAATTCCCTCTTGACTTTACGAGGATAAAGTGTATAATGCAATCAAACCGATGAGGCGGAAGAGAACCTGCACAGCGCATCTGCAGTGAGTCCGGACAGTGAAAACGGGCGAGAGCGGGGCAGAGATTCGTGGGCCGCCGAGGGCCGGGCAAACGGGCGCAAGCCCCAGTAGTTTTGGACGGAAGCCTCCGTTACAGGGCAGGGGAGTGTTGGCTCTCCGTGAGAGGCTTTGCACGGTTAGCAGTATGGCCGGTGCAGAGCAAGCAAGGTGGCACCGCAGAATCGTAATTTACCGATCCTGTCCTTGTGGATAACACACAGGGACAGGGTCGTTTTGGTTTAAGACCCGTCCCGCAAAGGGAGCGGGTTTTTTATTTGCCGCCCGCTCCGGGAAAGGAGTTTACCACGATGAAAAACCTGAACATGATCTCCCGCCGCAGCTTCCTGAAGGCCGCTCTGGCCGCTTCCGCTGTTTCTGCCATGGCGCTGACCGGCTGCGGCAGCACCGCCGGCAGTACGGCTTCCAGCGCAGCAGCTTCCGCCTCTGCCACTGCCGCTTCCGGCAGTGCAGCCACCGGCAAGGCCTTCAAGGTGGGCATCGTCAACTATGTGGACCATGCATCCCTCAACCAGATCGTGTCCTCGGTGGAGAGCCGTCTGGATGCCATCGGCAAGGAAAAGGGCGTTACCTTTGATTACGCCGATTACTACGCAAATGCCCAGGCCGACCAGTCCAACCTGAACCAGATCGGCGCAGACCTTGTGGCGGACGATGTGGATGTGATCGTGGCTGTGGCCACCCCCACTGCCGCCACCATGCTGGCCGCAGTGGAAGATACCGATATCCCGGTGGTGTACTCCGCCGTGACCGACCCCGCCGCCGCAGGCTTTGACGGCGAGGAGAACATCACCGGCACCTCCGATGCGCTGAACACCGATGCCATCATGAACCTGATCCTGGCCGCGAACCCCGGCATCGAGACCATCGGCCTGCTGTATGACCTGAGCCAGGATTCCTCCACCCAGGCCATTGCGGATGCCAAGGCTTTCTGCGAGAAGAACGGCATCAAGGTGGTGGAAAAGAACGGCACTACCACCGCCGAGGTACAGATGGCTGCCGAGGCACTGGTCGCTGCCGGTGTCAAGGCGGTGTTCACCCCCACTGACAACACCATCATGACGGCAGAGCTTTCCATCTACGAAACCTTTATTGAGGCGGGTGTGCAGCACTATACCGGTGCCGACAGCTTTGCGCTGAACGGTGCGCTGGTGGGCTACGGTGTGGACTACGTCCAGCTGGGTGAAGCCACTGCCGATATGGTAAGCCAGCTCCTCTGCGATGGCAAGACCCCTGCAGAGCTGCCCTACCAGACATTTGATAACGGCATCGTGACCATCAATACCGAGACCGCCGCCGCGCTGGGCCTGGATCTGGCCGCGCTGAAAGAAGCCTTTAAGCCCTACTGCACCGAGATCACCGAAGTGACCACCGCCGAGGATTTCTCCTGACGGCAGCGACAAACTGAATAAAGGGCTGCTGCACATTGTCTGGTGCAGCAGCCCTTTGCGCTACGGATCTGTTAAGGTGTATCTGAAAACAAAGAAAATGACGAATATTTCGCAAGCACAAGCGGGATTTAAGGCAAATAGCCGCAGGAATCCTTTGTGGATTTCAAGGCTGTTTAACGCAAAATCCAGCTGTGGTTGTAGAAATAGACTAAATTTTCGACTTTTCAGATACACCCTACAGAAAACGGCTTTTTTGCGGCCGCAGATGCTGTTTTCTGCAGCCTCCGAACATGGCCAGAGCGTACGCGGAGGTCATGCAAGATCATCCACTCAAAAGAAATATAAAAGGAGCATACACCATGCTGGCGAGTATCTTTTCCCTCAACGTCCTGCAGACGGCTCTGGAACTGGGCTGCATCTACGCGCTGGTGGCGTTGGCGCTGTTTCTGAGCTATTCCATCCTGAATATTGCCGATCTTTCCACCGATGGCTGCTTTACCCTGGGCTGCGCAGTGGCCTGTCAGGTCGCGCTGACCGGCCACCCCATCCTGGCGCTGACAGCGGCCATGGCGGCGGGGGTGTGCTCCGGCTTTATTACCGCTTTTCTGCAGACCCGGCTTGGGGTGGAAAGCATTATGGCCGGCATCATCGTCAACACCGGCCTGTACACCATCAACCTGGCGGTGATGGGCTTTTCCTCCACCATGTCGCTGGTCAAGACGGACACCATCTTCTCCCTGGCAAAAACTTCGCTGGGGTTTCTGGGCAGCTGGTACAAGCTGGTGCTGGCGGCAGCGATCATTGCCGTGGCCGGAGCTGCGATGCTGGGCTTCCTGGGCACGCGGCTGGGCCTGTCCATCCGCGCTACCGGCGATAACGCCGCCATGGTGCGGGCTTCCAGCATCAACCCGGCTTTTACCATTACGGTAGGCCTGTGCGTGTCCGGTGCGCTGTGTGCACTGTCTGGCGGTCTGCTGGCACAGTACCAGAAGAGCTGCGATATCAATGTGGGCACCGGCATGGTGACCATTGCACTGGCTTCCCTCATCATCGGCGAGACCCTTGTGGGCAAGCGCACCATGCCGCGCCGCGTGCTGGGCGTGGTGTTCGGCAGCTGCCTGTACCGCTTTATCGTGGCAGTGGCACTGCGCTTCAATGTGCCTGCTGCTGCCATGAAGCTGGTTTCCGCCATCATTGTGGCGGTCGCCATCTCCATGCCCGCCATAAAGGAACACGTTGCCTTTGAAAAACGCCGGCACGCTGCCCGTGCCCGCCGCAGCACCGCCAACAGGGAGGGACAGTAAAGATGGAAATGTTACAGCTGAACGGCCTGCACAAGACCTTTAACCCCGGCACTGTGAACGAAAAAGTTGCGCTGAACGGGGTGAGCCTGCAGATGGAAGCGGGCGATTTTGCCACCATCGTAGGTTCCAACGGCGCAGGCAAATCCACCCTGTTCAATGCCATCACCGGCGGCTTTATTGCCGATGAAGGCAGTATCCTGCTGGGCGGGCAGGATATCACCTTTGCGCCGGAGCACCAGCGCAGCAAGGTGATCGGGCATCTGTTCCAGGACCCGCTCAAGGGCACCGCGCCCAACATGACCATCGAGGAAAACCTGGCGCTGGCCTACCTGCGGGCAGGTACTGCGCCCAATGCCATCTTCTCCCGCATCTCCCGCCGGGATAAGGCGCTCTTCCGTGAGAAGCTGGCGCTCCTGGATATGGGGCTGGAGGACCGGATGAAGCAGCCGGTGGGGCTGCTCTCCGGCGGGCAGCGGCAGGCGCTGACCCTGCTCATGGCCACCCTGGTCACCCCCAAGCTGCTGCTGCTGGACGAGCACACCGCCGCCCTGGACCCCGCCACCGCCGAAAAGGTGCTGGAGCTGACCCGGAACATCGTGGCAGAAAAAAAGATCACCTGCCTGATGGTGACCCACAACATGCACCAGGCGCTGGAGCTGGGCAACCGTACCCTGATGATGGATGCAGGGCGCATCGTGTTCGATGTAAAGGGCGAAGCGCGCAGCCGGATGACTGTGGACGACCTGCTGGAAAAGTTCCGCGAAAATGCCGGCAAAAACCTGGATAATGACCGCATCCTGCTGAGCAAGGTGGAAAAATAAGCGCGATCGGGCAAAAGCCTCCTGCGTATAGCAGTTTGCGTTTTTAATGCACAAGCAACATCCGCAAACTGCATATCGCAAATATGCCGTTTTGATAGGCACTATTTTTGAAAATTGCGATAAATGCAAAACGGCTGCCGCACATCCTCTGTGCAGCAGCCGTTGTTCTTTATGCGTTTTATGCGTCCTGTGCGGCTTTGGAGGCCTCCACAAAGGCGGCGATCTTGTCGATCTGGATCTCTGCTACGGCGCGGCCGGTATCGTATACGCGGCGCAGCTGGGCGGCATCGCGCTCCAGAGAGGGGATCTCCAGCGGGATGGGCGGGCGGATGACGAAAGCCTGGCCGGACTGCTCCAGCATGGAAATGTAGGCCAGTGTTTCGTTGTAGCGCTCGTGGCGGTCGGCAACGGCCTCCACAAAGGCGGGATAGCGCAGATATTTGGCCCGGATAAGGGGCAGCATCTTGTTTTTCTGCTTTACAAAGCCCTTGGGCTGGGTCAGGATGATCAGGTTGCGCTTGTAGCCGATGGACTGGAAAAAGCGCACGGGGATGGAATCTGCCACGCCGCCGTCCAGCAGCTGGTAACGGCCGATCTTTACGATCTTTGCCGCCAGCGGCATGGAGGCCGATGCCTGCATCCACTGGATGTCCTCGGTATCGCCGGTGCGGCACTTGTGGTAGATCGGCTCGCCGGTGCGCACATCGGTGCACACAGCAAAAAAGTCCATGGGGTCGTTCCGGAAGGCTTCGGCATTAAAAGGATCCAGCTTTTCCGGCACAGTATGGTAGCAGAACTGCTCGCTGTACAGATTGCCCGTGCGCAGAAGATTGCCAAAACCGGCGTAACGCTTATCGGTGCAGTATTCCGTGTTGTAACGGATGGTGCGCCCGATCTGGTGGGACTTATAATTGCAGCCGAACACGGCTCCGGCAGACACGCCGATGGCACCATCCAGCCGGATGTCATGCTCCATCAGCACATCCAGCACACCTGCGGTGAACATCCCGCGCATTGCGCCGCCCTCCAGCACAAGTCCTGTTTTCATACGTTCCTCCTTCTCCTCTGCGCCGGTAAAAAATACCGGATATAACCCTTCCTGCTAAGAATAGTATACTCAAAAACCCGGAAAGAACAAGGGAAGAAAAAACAAAAATGACCTTACAACTTCGCGGAGTTTCGGTGCTTTTGGCCAAGTGCGGATTTTTGGAAAAAACAGATGAGAACGCTGCCGCATTTTTGCGAATTTTGGCAAGAAAACCACTTGTCAAAGCGGGATGCTTCCGGTATACTAGGTGAAACATCGTATCCTGGGTGCGTGTGGCGCGCACCCGGAAATGGAAAACAGACGGGCGTTTTCCCGGCGGTCGTGCCGGAAGCGGGGAAAGCGCCTGCAAGGGTTGGAGGACAGATAAATTATGAAGATGCTGGAAGATCGTATCCGCAAAGACGGCATTGTGCGCGAGGGCAACGTGCTCAAGGTAGACAGCTTTATCAACCACCAGATGGATATCCCCCTGTTCCGCGAGATGGCACGGGAGTGGAAGCGCCTGTTTGCAGGCAAGCCCATCAACAAGGTGCTTACCATCGAGGCCAGCGGCATCGGCATTGCGGCAGTGGTGGCCAGCGAGCTGAACGTGCCGGTGGTATTTGCAAAAAAATCCATGAGCATCAACCTGGACTACAACAACTACGAGACCAAGATCGAGTCCTTCACCCACAAAAAGATCTACAACGTCATCGTGTCCAAAAAGTTCCTCACCCCGGAGGATCATGTGCTCATCATTGACGACTTCCTGGCCAACGGTTGCGCCCTGATGGGCCTGCTGGAACTGGCCCGGGAGGCCGGAGCCACGGTGGAGGGCATCGGCATCGCAGTGGAAAAGGGCTTCCAGCAGGGTGGCGAGCTGATCCGCAGCAAGGGCATCCAGCTGGAGAGCCTTGCCATCGTGGACGCCATGGACAGCACCACCGGCGAGATCACCTTCCGCCCCCAGCCGAACCAGAACTAAAAAGCATTTTGTATTTCAGCGTAACGGAATGTCTGCGGACGTTCCGTTATTTTTTTATGGTTGAACGCCATCAGGCCGCAGCCGCCTTCTCCAATACCCCCTCAGCCTCACTTCGTTCGGCAGCTCCCCTAAGGGGACGCCTTTGAGCCGTTTTGGCCCTGAAAAGGTTCCGGGTTTTGTATATGATTTTTTCAGAGAGCTGTTTTGCAACAGCCCCGGAAGGGCTGCCCGCAGCGCCGCCGCTTCCGCAGGAAGCAGGCGCTGCAGCTGCTGCTTGCCGTTACGCCCCTCCCGTGAAAAGGCGATTCTGGAAAATCCGCAGATTTTCCAGAATCGCGAATTGAAAATCATTCTTCCGCTGAGATCGCGCAGAGCATCGCGGAGCGCAGTTCAAATCCTTATGCCCCATCAAAGCTGTCGCCATCGGCGGGCAGGGCGGCGGTCTGCGTGTCGGCACTGCCCGATGCAGCAGCGCGGGGGATGCCTTTGTACACCAGCGTCTGCTCTAGTACCTCGGCACAGACCGGGGCTGAAAGACTGCCTCCGGCGGTGGTCCAGCTGTGTGGTTCATCCAGGCAGACCAGACACAAAAACTGCGGGTCATCGATGGGGGCCACCGCCACAAAGCTGGCAATGCGGGCCTTTTCATCGGCGCTGTCCAGCTTCTGGCTGGTGCCGCTTTTGCCGCCCACCCGGTAACCCGCGATCTGTGCGTTGCGCCCGCCGCCGTACAGCACCACCGCCTCCATCATCTCCCGCATCACAGCGGAGGTCCCGGGCTGGATCACCTGCCGTTTGCACACCGGCTGGTTGTGCTGCAGCACGGTGCCGTCCGGTGCCAGGATGTCCGATACCAGGTAGGGCTGCATCAGCCTGCCGCCGTTGACCACGGCGCACACAGCGGCGGCCATTTCCAGATAGGAGATCTTGCTGCTCTGCCCGAAGGCGCAGGAGGCCAGTTCCACCGGCCCCATGCGGTCGGCGGTGTAGTACAGGCTTTTTTTCGGCTCGGCGGGCAGGTCGATGCCGGTTGGCTCCCGCAGGCCGAAGGCGGCAAAGTAATTGCAGAACGCCTCCCTGCCCAGCCGCGCCCCGATTTGGATAAAGCTCTGGTTGCAGGAGTTTTCCAGCGCCTGGGTCACGGTCTGGCTGCCGTGGCGCTTGTGGTTGGCGCAGTGGAACCGGGTGCCCGCCACCGAGATGGAGTCTCCGCAGTAAAAGGTGGAGTGCCGGGTAATGGCACCGGCATCCAGCGCCGCTGCGCAGGTGATGAGCTTGAACACGCTGCCCGGCTCGTACAGGTCGCTTACCGCCTTGTTGCGCCACTGGGTCTGCTGCGCCAGCTGCAGGGCGGCGGCACGGGCCTCGCCGGAAAGGGCGTCCACGGCGGCGCGGGCGGCTTTGTCGGCAATGACCCGGGGCTGGTTGGGGTCGTAGGCGGGGGTGGTGGCCATGGCCAGCACGGCCCCGGTGTTCACATCCAGCACCAGCCCCACGCTGCGGGCCGCTACATGGTGCTCCTGCACCGCATAATTCAACGCATTTTCCAGATAATGTTGAATGTTTGCGTCGATGGTCAGCCGCAGTCCGCTGCCCTCCACGGGGGCAAGCTCGGTCTCGTAGCTTTGCTCCAGCGTGTAGCCCCAGGCATTCACGGCGGTCAGCACCACTCCATTCTGCCCGGTAAGGACATCGTTATATTTCAGCTCCAGACCGCTGACCCCGGCGTTGTCCACGTTGGTGAACCCCAGAACCGAAGCCAGAAACTCGCCCTGCGGGTACCAGCGTTTGGAGTCCTGGTTGATGCGGATGCCGGTGATACCGTTTGCCGCGCAGAAGTCCCGCACGGCATCGGCGGTCTCCCGCTCCACCCGGTAGCGCAAAAGGCAGTCGTTGGAGCGCCGGTCGCTGAACTTTTCCAGCAGCTTTGCCTCATCCAGCGTCAAAAGCGCCGCAAGCCCTTTTGCGGCCAGGGCAAGTTTGTCCTCCGGCATCTCCCGGGGGCTGGCGCGCAGGGTCCAGCAGCTGCTGTTTGCGGCCAGCAGGGTACCATCAGCGCTGTAGATCCTGCCCCGGTCGGCGGGCACAACGGTGTCCCGCAGCTGCTGCCCCAGTGCCCGCCGGGTGTACCAGCTGCCTGTGCATAGCTGCAGCCAGAACAGCCGCCCCACCAGCCCGGCAAAGCATACGGTGCACAGGCCCAGTGCGATCAGCCGCGCCCGCAGCCGGAACGCCCGCTCCGGCAGGGTGCGCAGGGTATCCGTGGGTCGATGGCTGGCCATGGCAGCACCTCCTTTC
Organism: uncultured Faecalibacterium sp.; assembly: GCA_934553285.1. Lineage (GTDB taxonomy): Bacteria > Bacillota > Clostridia > Oscillospirales > Ruminococcaceae > Faecalibacterium. The sequence continues at coordinate 12,157 of CAKTFD010000019.1, forward strand.
CGGGGCAGTGTATGCACCCGGCAGCGGTTTGTATGACTAACAGCCCCGGCTGCCGCGTACAATAACAGAAATGGAGGTGACCGGATTGTGCACAGAACTGCTGCCCCTGCCCGCAAAAGGCTGCTGCGGGTGCTGCCGCCCATGGATCTGCCTTTTCTGGTGCTGGTGCTCACGCTGGTGGGCTTTGGGCTGGTGATGCTGTGCAGCGCCAGCAGTGCGGTGGCGCTGTACCGGCGACAGGATGCCTTTGCCTATGTGCGGCCGCAGCTGCTGTATGCCGCTGTGGGGGTGGGGGCCATGTGGGCGGCCAGCCGGGTGGATTACCATCTCTACCACAGGCTGGCCTGGCCGCTGCTGGCACTTTCGCTGGGGCTGCTCACGGCGGTGCTGTTCATGCCGGAGTACAACGGCTGCAAGCGCTGGCTGGTGCTGCCCGGGCTGGGCACCCTGCAGCCCAGCGAGATCGCAAAGTTTGCGGTGGTGCTGGTGTTTGCCCATATCATTGCCCTCAACCACGACCGCATGGGCAGCTTTGCAGTGGGGGTGGTGCCCTTTGTGTTGGTGCTGGGGGTGGTGGCGGTGCTCATGCTGCTGGAACCCCACCTCTCCGGCACCGTGCTGATATTGAGCATCGGCGCGGTGCTCATGTTCGTGGGCGGCACCGGGCTGCGGTGGTTCGTGCTGGCGGGCGCGGGCGGTGCTGCAGCCATCGGGGCGGCCATCGTCATCATGCCGGATCTTGTGCCCTATGCTGCCGACCGGCTCAACGCCTGGCTGGACCCCTTTGCCGATCCGCTGGGTGATGGCCACCAGACCATCCAGAGCCTGTATGCCATCGGCTCCGGCGGGGCAGCGGGGCTGGGGCTGGGCAACAGCCGCCAGAAGCATCTGTTCGTGCCGGAACCGCAGAACGATTTTATCTTTTCCATCCTGTGCGAGGAGCTGGGCTTTCTGGGGGCCTGCGCGGTGATCCTGCTGTTCAGCGCACTTCTGTGGCGGGGCATCACCCTGGCGGCCCATGCGCCGGACCGGTTTGGTGCGCTGCTGGTGGTGGGGTTCGTGGTGCAGGTGGCGCTGCAGGCGGTGCTGAACATCGCGGTGGTCACCAACACCATCCCCAACACCGGCATCAGCCTGCCGTTTTTTTCTTCCGGCGGCACCAGCCTGATGATGCTGCTGGGCGAGATGGGCATCGTGCTCTCGGTCTCCCGGGGCGAAAGCTGATAAACGGCGGCGTTTCCTGCCGCAGCGCGGTGGAACAGGCGCATGAGAGCCGAAAAAAGCAGACAAATGACCCGACAAATCCGGGATGCAGATACCGGGCAGTTCCGGGTGCGTTTTGTTGACCAAAGACCCTCGTTTTGCATACCATGGGGTATCTTTTGCAGAACGGGGGTCTTGGCATGGCTGGGGATTGGATCATTACGGGCGGACGGCCGCTGCAGGGCAGGGTGGAGATCCCTGCGGCCAAAAACAGTGTGCTGCCGCTGCTGGCGGCTTCGCTGCTGTGCAGCGGGCCGGTGCGGCTGCTGGGGGTGCCGCGCCTGACCGATGTGGAGGACTGCCTTGCCCTGCTGCGGGGCGCGGGCTGTGCCGCAGGCTGGCAGGGAGCGGATATCCTTGTGCAGGGAGAGCCGCGCTGTACCGCCCTTGCGCCGGATGCCGCGGGCCGGATGCGGGCTTCCATCCTGTTCTGCGCGCCGCTGCTGGCGCGGCTGGGGCGGGTGGACACCGTGCTGCCGGGCGGCTGCTGCATCGGGGCAAGACCCATCGACCTGCACCTGCGGGGGCTGGCGCAGATGGGGGTGCGGCAGCTGCCTGCAGCGCAGGGCGCGCTGGCACTGTACGCCCCGGCGGGGCTGCGGGGAGCGGAGATCTGCCTGGCGTTCCCCAGCGTGGGCGCTACCGAAACGCTGCTGCTGGCAGCGGCCGCAGCACAGGGGCAGACCGTGCTGCACAACGCCGCAAAAGAGCCGGAGATCGCAGATCTTGCCGCTTTTCTCAACGCCTGCGGAGGCTGTGTGGAGGGCGCTGGCACCGATACCATCCGGGTACAGGGGCGGCGCATCCTGGGCGGCTGCACCTTTGCACCGGTGGCAGACCGCATTACGGCGTCTACACTGGCCTGCGCCTGCGCTGCCGCCGGTGGGCGGGTGGAGCTGGCAGGCTGTGCCCCGCAGCTGTACGCCCCGCTGCTGGAAACTCTGGAACAAATGGGCTGCATGGTGGAGCGCACACGCGATGCTGCCGTTGTTTCACGCTTCGGGATGCTGCGCGGCGCGGGGGCGCTGTGCACCGGGGTGTACCCGGGCCTTGCCACGGATGCCGCCCCGCTGCTGGCGGCGGCGATGCTTTGTGCAGCGGGGGAAAGCTGCCTGGAGGACCGGGTGTTCGAGCGGCGGTTCGCCTGCGCTGCGGGCTTTGCGGCGCTCGGGGCGGATGTCCGGGTGGCGGGGCGCACGCTGTTTGTGCGGCCTGCCGGGGCACTGCACGGGGCGATACTGACGGCACCGGACCTGCGGGGAGGGGCGGCGCTGGCGGTTGCGGCGCTGGCGGCCCGTGGGCGCAGCCGGCTCGGCGGGGTGCAGTTTATCGAGCGCGGCTATGCGGATCTGGCACAGATGCTGGCGGGGCTGGGGGCACAAATCCGGCAGGAAATGCCTGCCCGGAGCGACAATACGAAAAAAACACCGGCAAAAAAGCAAATTTGTCTTGCAATCAGAGCCAAAAGATGATACGATACAGTTATATAAGTATTGTATGATAATTTCTGTGCGTTTTGCGCAGTTCCACATAAAAATCCGATGGAGGACAAAGTTATGGCATTGATGCTCGATGATGAAATGGACGAAAACGTTACGACGATCAAGGTGATCGGTGTGGGCGGCGGCGGCGGCAACGCTGTGAACCGCATGGTGAGCGATGGCCTGCAGGGCGTGGAGTTCATCGCAATGAACACGGACCAGCAGGCCCTGGCCAAGAACCATGCCTCGGTCAAGGTGCAGCTTGGCTCCAAGCTGACCAAGGGCCGTGGTGCGGGTGCAGACCCGGAGATCGGCCAGCGCGCCGCAGAAGAAAGCAAGGATGAGATCGCTAATGCCCTCAAGGGTTCTCAGATGGTCTTTATCACCGCCGGTATGGGCGGCGGCACCGGCACCGGTGCAGCGCCTGTTGTGGCCGAGGTGGCACACGACCTGGGTATCCTGACCGTTGGCATCGTTACCAAGCCCTTCTCGTTTGAGGGCAAGCGCAAGATGGGCCTGGCTGAGCAGGGCATCGCCAACCTGCTGATGCATGTGGACAGCCTGATCGTTATCCCCAACGAGCGCCTGAAGATGATCAGCCAGGAAAAGATCACCCTGATGAACGCCTTCCAGGCAGCCGATAACGTGCTGCGCCAGGGCGTGGAGTCCATCTCCGCCCTGATCAATGTGCCCGCCTTCATCAACCTGGACTTCGCCGATGTGCGCTCCATCATGAAGGATGCCGGCTACGCCCACATGGGCGTGGGCAGCGCAAAGGGCGCCGGCAAGGCTGAGAATGCTGCCAAGGCTGCCATCTCCAGCCCGCTGCTGGAGACCAGCATCGCCGGTGCACACGGCGTTATCATCAACATCACTTCCAGCCCGGATATCGGCCTGGAGGATGTGGAGACCGCTGCAGGCCTCATCACCCAGAGCGCACATCCGGATGCAAACATTATCTGGGGTACTGCGTTTGATGAGAACCTGTCCGACGAGATGCGTGTGACCGTTGTTGCGACCGGTTTTGACAACAAGAGCGCCAGCGACCTGCGCAACAGCATCAACAATGCCATGGGCGGCACCCAGTCTGTGCCGTCGGCAGTGTTCAGCAGCGATACCAAGACCGCCGCAGCCCCGGCTGGCAATGCCGCACCGGCTGCTCCGGCAGAAAAGACCGTGGAAGAGGAAAGCAGCGATAACCGTTACTACGATGAACTGCTGGCGATCCTGAACAAGCGGAAGTAAGCGAAAGACTTGAATGGGATCGGTACTGTGCCCATGCGGTCAGGGCTGATCCTGTGCGGAGTGTGCAGGGGAGGGCATCATGGTGCAGACAGAGCGGGAAATCAGTGCCCTGCGCGGACATTGTGCCCGGCAGGCTGCTGTACAGGGATCTGCCGCAGCGCAGGCCGAAAGCGCCCGGGCGCAGGCGGAACAGCTGAGCCGTAAACTGGCTGCGGCGCGGGCCGAGGTGCGCCGGTATCAGACCCGGATGTTTGCCTTTGAGCGCACCCTGCTTGCCCTGAAACACGAAAATGCGGAGCTGGAAGCCGCCTGTGAGCAGGCGCGGGAAGAAGCCGACCAGGCCAACGCCCGGGCCGAACAGGCGGAAGCTGCCTGCCGGAGGGCACAAGCTGCTCTGGCTGCCATGCAGCAGGCTGCAGCTCCGGACCCGGAGCCAGTGCCGCCGGAGGCGGAACTGCCCGCGCCGGAAGCATCCGCCGCAATTGACTGTGCTGCCATGGAGCCGCAGCCTGCAATACCGCAGGAACTAGCCTGGCAGCCCCGGACCCGGCTGGAACATCTCGCCGTAAAACTGATAGAGTGGTTTGACGCGATGATGCCCAAAACGGGAGCGATATAGCATAAAACATAAAAGGCTGCTGCACATCGTCTGTGCAGCAGCCTTTCCTTTTGTTTGTGCGCTTTTTCAGCCGCCTGCAGTCAGCGTACGCTGCTGGTGCGGTGCTCCATCAGATAGGTAGCCTGCAGGTCTGCAATATGCAGCTTTACGGCCAGCGGGTATTTGTCATATGCTTCCGAAATGGCGTAGCAGCCGCCCCGGGCAGCATCGTCAAAGCCGCCCATGTGCCAGCGGATGGCCACGGCTTCCTCCACTTTCAGCTTCATGAACCGCTCGATAAGGAATACGCTCTTCTCGCCGTGGCCGTAGGGAAACAGATCGTCCACGCTGTAAAACGGCACTTTTTCCCACTGCCCGGTGGCCTCGTTTTTTACATTGCGGGTACCCACCTTGTAGTAGTTGGCCTTGCACAGATCGTGCAGCAGGGCACAGATGGCGTAGCTCTCCTCGCTTTCGCCCTCGGCAAAAAAGCTGTCGTGCAGGGCATGGTATACGTTCACGCTGTGCATACACAGCCCGCCCTCACAGGCCCCATGGAAACGGGTGGAAGCCGGTGCAGCAAAAAAATCCGTCTTTTTGTCCAGCCAGTCCAGCAGCTTTTCGCTGCCGGGGCGGGTAACGTGCTGCTGCCAGATCTCCAAAAACTCTGCGCGGTCGCCCATGCTCACAGCTCCATATCCTCCAGGATGCCTTTCAGGATGGCCAGTTCATCATGGCTCAGGGAGATGCCCTTGCCCATGCGGGTGCCGTCCGGGGACCAGTCGCGGATGTCGTACTTAGGCTCGCCGTCGTTCCAGCTGATAAGGTTCAGCTGGCGCTCCCAGCCACGGGGACGCTGGCTCAGCACGGCCACACGCTGGACAACTTCGTATTTGATCTCTGCCATATTGCAAAACCTGCCTTTATGTTTGTTTGCTACCATAATAAGGGAAGCGCGGCAAGATTTCAACAGGTAAACTGAAATATTTTAAAAATTTTTTGTGTCATTCAACCGTAAGGCGCATCCTCGCGCCACTCCACCAGCTCCAGCACGGCGGCGGTATCCTCGTCCGGGGCGGGCTGGCTGGCGTGCAGGCGCTGCTGTGTGCTGAACAGCCCGGGCGCGTAGTGCGTCATCACGCTGGTCTGCACATCCCCGGCCAGAAAAGCGGCTGCATTTTTCTGGCGGCAGGCGGCAGGGGTGCCGTCGGTCATGGGGATGCCGGGCTTTTCCCGGGGCGTGGACGGCAGCTCCGGCGGGGGCAGCTGGGTGCCGGGGCCGTCCGGCGGGGCAGGGGGCTGCAGGGGCATCCTGCCCAGCGGCGGGGCACAGCGGCTGCTGTTTGCCTGCGGTGCAGCGCCGGTACCGGGGCGGTCGTCCAGCGCGTGGCGGATAAACGGTTCCAGAGAATTCATCAAAACTCACCTCCGCCCTTAGTGTGCCCGGGCGGCGGCAGATTACACACGCAGCTCTACTGTGGAGCCGCCGGTGCGGGCCTTGTGCACCACCACCTGCCGGTCGATGCGGTCCTTGAGCGCCCCCACATGGGAGATGATGCCCACAAGGCGGTCGCCCTCGGTCAGGCCGGAGAGCACCCGGATGGCCAGCTCCAGCGATTCCTCATCCAGCGAGCCGAACCCCTCGTCCAGGAACAGGGTGTCCAGCCGGATGCCGCCGGTGGCGCTCTGCACCTCGTCCGAGAGGCCCAGCGCCAGCGCCAGCGATGCCTTGAAGCTCTCGCCGCCGGAAAGGGTCTTTACGCTGCGGCGGGTGCCATTGTAGTGGTCGATAACGCCCAGGTCCAGGCCGGACTGGCTGCGCTGGTTTTCCGCGCCGATGCGCTCCAGCTCGTACTGTCCGGCGGTCATCTGCATCAGGCGGGTGTTGGCGTAGCGCAGGATGCGGTCCAGATAGTTCATCTGGATATAGGCTTCCAGGCGGATCTTCTGCTTGCTGGTCAGGGTGCCGCCCGCCGTGGCGGCCAGCGCGCTGACCCATTGCCACCGGGCTTCCAGCGCCTGCCGGGCACTGGCGGCAGCGCGGTACTGCGCTGCCGTATTGCGGTTGGGCAGCAGCTGTGCCGAAAGCTGCTTTTCCCGGTCGCGCAGGGCGCTGCGCCGGGCGTTCAGCGCGGCCTGCTGCGCAGCCAGCTCTGCCGCGCTGAGGGCGGGCAGGGCCTTCTGGGCGGCGGTCTGCTGGGTGCGCAGGGCATCCACGGCGGCCTGTGCGGCGGCAGCGGCCTGCTCGGCCTGCTTTAACTGGCGCTGTGCGGTGTCCATACCGGTGCGCAGGGCGCTGCGGGCGGTCTCCAACCGGTCCAGCGCGGCCTGTGCGTCCCGGCGCTGGGGGTAGGGCAGGGCAGTGCGCTGGTCGGCGATCTGGCTTTCCAGCGCATCGGCACTGGCGTTCTGGGCGGCAGCGCTGCGGTCGGCCTCGGCAGCGGCTTGTTCCAGCGCGGGGCGCTGGAGGGTCATGGTCTGCCGGTCGGCTTCCAGCTGGGCTTTGCGGCGGCAGTCCGCCTCCGCCTGGCGGGATTGCGCGGTCAGCTCCGCCTGCAGGGTCTGCAGGGCGGCAGTTTCCTCAGCCAACACGGTGGTCAGCAGGGTAAAGGTGAGCGGCACTGTACCTTCCGGGCTGGTAAAGCGCTCCGGCAGCAGGCTCTCGGCATCCCGCCGAAGCGAAAGTTTTGCCTCGTTCGCGGCGGCTACGGCGCTCTGGGCAGCAGCACTGGCGGTCTGCGCCTGCCGGTCGGCACGGGCAGCAGCCTGCCGGGCTGCTTCTACCTGTGCCTGGGTGGGGGCGGTGCGGGGCAGCGCCGCCCGGGCCGGATGATGGGTGCTGCCGCATACCGGGCAGGGGGTGCCCTCGGTCAGGTTCTCGGCCAGCAGCCCGGCCTGTGCATCCAGAAACGCCCGCTCCAGCCCGTCCCGCTGCGCGTGGGCATCGTCCTGGGCGGCAGCGGCGATACGGTAGGCCTCCTGCGCTGCGTGGGCGGCTTTGGCCTGCCGCTGGCAGTCCGCCAGCCGGGTGCCCAGCTGTGTCAGTGCCGCGCTGCGCTGCGCCAGCTGTTCGGTGCGGTTATGTAAAGTGAGCAGCCGGGTGTCGGCATCGGCGGCTGCGGCCAGTGCGCGCTCGGTGGCCGTAAGCGCCGTGTTCAGGCTGTCCAGCTCGGTGCGCCGCTTGTGTGCCTGCGCCGCTGCCAGCTGGGCAGCGCTGCGGGCCGCCGCCTGCTGGCGGCAGAGGGCATCCAGTGCATCGTAGGCGGCAAGGGCGTTTTGCGCCTGCGCCAGCTGCGCGGTGAGGGCGTCCAGCCGGGCCGCGTCCCCGGCATGGCGGGCGGCTTCGGCGCGGGCGGCCTCCAGCACAGGGAGCGCAGCGGCAAGGTCTGCCTGCCGCTGCGCCAGCTGTTGCGCCAGCTGCTGCGCCTGCGCGGCGGCACCCAGCTGCTGCTGCACCGTGTCCAGCTGAAGCTCGATGGTGTGCAGGGCGGTGCCAGTCTCTGCCAGCGCTTCTGCCTGCCGGACGGTCAGGGTGTCCAGCAGGGCCAGCGCCGTTTCCGGTGCGGTCTGGGCGCACAGGGCACCCAGCGCTTCGGCGTCCGGGTCCTCGGGGGAGAACTGCAGCCCGCCCAGCAGGCTGTCCAGCTTTGCATTCTGCGCGGCACGCTGCTGGCTCAGCGCGGCGCTTTCGGCCTGCAGGCGCTCCTGCAGCCGGGCATAGCGCTGGGTGCGGAACAGCTTGCGGAAGATGCGGCTGCGCTCCTCGGTGGAGGCGTTGAGCAGCTTTGTGAACTGCCCCTGCGCAATGAGCACGATCTGGGAGAACTGGTTGTAGTCCAGCCCGATGATCTCCTGCACGGCGGCGGTCACCTCTTTGGCTTTTGTCACCGGCGGGCGGTCATCGGGGTAGGTCAGGGTGGCATCCGCCTTTTCGGTGGTCATGCCCTCGCCCCGTGCCTTGGGGCGCTGGTACTCCGGGTTGCGGCGCACTGTGTAGCGCACGCCGTGCACCTCAAATTCCAGCTCCACAAAGGTAGGGGTCTTTTCGTCTGCATATTTGCAGCGCAGCATGGAGCCTTCCCGGATGCCGCTGCTGGAATGATCATACAAAGCGTAGGTGATGGCATCAAAAAGGGTGGTCTTGCCTGCACCGGTATCGCCGGTGATGAGGTACAGCCCGCCCCGGCCCAGCGCTTCCAGTGCAAGGGTGGTCTGGGCAGCATACGGCCCGAAAGCCGAAAGGGTCAGTCGGAGCGGTCTCATGCGTTTTCGTCCTCCTTCCAGATCTCTTCGATCAGGGTCTGGCAGAATGCCGCCTGCTTTGCGGTCAGGGGCTGGTTGTTCTGCAGCTGATAAAAGGCCGCCAGATGTTCCAGCGGGGAGATGTTCTCGGTGCGATCCGGGGCGCAGATCTCCTGCTGCTGGCGGGTGCGCTGGTTGTCGTAGTCCAGCTGCATCAGGTTGGGGTAGATCACCCGCAGCCGCGCCAGCGCATCCGGTACATCCTGTTCATCGGTCAGGGTGATGTGCAGGTAGTCGTCCACAGCGGAGTCTTTGTAGCTGCTGCGGTCGGTCAGCTCCATATAGCTGCCCCGCAGCTCGCGCAGGTCGTGCCGGGGGGTAAGGGGGGAAGTAGTGATGTGCACCTCGCCCTTTGCGCCCAGCTCCACAAAGGTGGCGCTTTTGTGCTGCCCGGCCTCCGAGAAGGAATATTTGAGCGGGGTGCCGCAGTAGCGCAGGGTATCGCGGCGCACCTTCTGGGGGCTGTGCAGGTGCCCCAGCGCCACATAGTCAAAGGCATCGAACAGGGCGGCATCCACGCTGTCCACCCCGCCTACCGAAGGCTCCTCACTCTCGCAGGCGGCGGCACCGGCCACGAACTGATGCGCCACCAGTACGCTGCGGTGGCCGGGGTCCGGGACGCAGTGCCGCAGCACACAGGAAAGGGCATCGTTGTAGCTCTCAACAGGCTCGTCCGGCCAGACATGCCGCACCATGGCGGGCTTTAAAAAAGGCAGTAAGTACACATCTACCGTGCCGTGGGCATCCTGCAGGGGGATGGGCTGCGGCGCACCGGTGAACACCGGGCTGACGTATACCCGGCTGTCGGTCAGCAGTGCGGAGCCAAAGGCCACACGGTCGGCGGAGTCGTGGTTGCCGCTGATGGCGAACACCGGCAGATGCCGCGCCGCCAGCTGGGTCAGAAACCAGTCCAGCAGCCGCACTGCTTCGGCGGGGGGAACAGGCTTATCATAAAGGTCTCCGGCCAGCAGCACCCCGTCCACCGGGGTGTCGTCCAGCAGGACCAGGATCTCGTCCAGGATATACCGCTGATCCTCCAGCAGGGAAAACTCGCACACCCGCTTGCCCAGGTGCAGGTCGGATAAATGCAGAAAACGCAAACAGGAACACCGCCTTTCAAAAAACACTTTGCTTTATTATAGCGCAGGCAGCGCTGCGGGCGCAACGGAAGAGAGCAGAAAAAAGCACCTGCAATGTCTGGAAACACTGCAGGTGCAAAGGGGGCACCCCGTTCGCCGCAGGCGGCTGAGTGGGGTCAGGCTCAGAACATCTTTTCCCAGGTGGCGCGGCCCACGCTGCCATCCACGGCCAGGCCGTTGCGCCGCTGGAACCGCTGTACGGCGGCAACGGTGGCTGCGCCGTAGCGGCCATCTGCGTTCAGCCGCTCGCCCAGAGAGTTGAGCTTTTGCTGCACCAGCCGCACGGTGCCGCCGGAAGAACCGGTGCGCAGCACGATGCCGGGATAGGGCACATTCAGGCCGTGCTTGGCCGTGTAGCGGGTGTAGAGCACGTTCCAGGTGTTCGGGCCTACCTTGCCATCCATGTTCATCTTGTTTTTCAGCTGGAACTCCTGCACTGCCCGCTCACTGTCGGTGCCAAATCTGCCGTCCACCTTCAGCGCATCGTACCAGGTGCACGGATCACGCAGGCCGTTGAGCCAGGTCTGCACCAGCGCCACATCCGGCCCGGACGAGCCGCGCTGGATCAGGGAATAATAACCGGGAATCGCCATAGAGGGATCCCTCCTTTCCCTCCATGCTATGCGGCGGCGGGGTGCAGCGTCACCCCACCAGCAGCACATCCTCCCGCGGCGTAGCCAGCCGGTGCGCCCAGTCCACCAGCCGGAACCGCAGGATGTACTGCCCGCAGACCAGGTCGTTCTCGGCAGGCAGGGCGTAGCCGCCCCGGGCAAAGCTGCACAGCCCCGGGTATAAAACGCACCACCAGTTGCGCCCGCCGCCGGTGCCGATATCGATGCGCACGGCATCGTACCGCCCGGCGGGCAGGCGGCCGGCAGGGTAACACCGGGCGGGAAAATACATGTTGACCAGCTGCACCCGCACCGGTGTGCGGATGCCCTGTGCGGCCAGCGCCCGCTGCGCCGCCAGCTGGAACTGCAAAAGATGCTGCGCCGCCCAGGCCCGGGCGGCAGGCTCGTCCTGCGCCGGGCACTGCTGCATCAGCGCAAGCACCGCATCCCGCACCCGGAGCTTGGCGCTCTGGTCGGCGGCGGCATCACTGGCCGCCCGGATGTGCAGCCGCAGGGTGTCGGTACACAGTGCGGCCCCGGCCTCCAGCTGGGTGCGGCTCCAGCGCAGCGCCTGCAAAGCGCCGCACAGCGCAAAGCCCAGCAGTAGGCTGGTGCACAGCAGCTGCATCTGCAGGCGGGAAAGCGGTTTGGAAAAACGGCGATACATAAAAACAGACCCTTCTTCTGGAAATGATGACCAGAGGATGGGTCTGTTGCAGCGGGATTATACAGAAAAAACGGAGCGGCTCAGTTTTTCAGCGACTGCATGGGGGCGGGCAGGCGGCCGCCGCGGTTGATGAACACCGAGGGGTCGTGGCTGTTGACCGGCATGATGGGGCCATAGCCCAGCAGGCCGCCAAAATCCAGCACCTCACCGGCTTTGCGGCCGATGGCGGGGATGACGCGCACAGCGGTGGTCTTGCTGTTCACCATGCCGATCGCGGCTTCGTCCGCGATCAGGGCGCTGATGACGGCGGGGGTGGTGTCGCCGGGGATGATGACCATATCGATGCCCACCGAGCAGACGGCGGTCATGGCTTCCAGCTTTTCAATGGTCAGGCAGCCGATCTCGGCGGCATGGATCATGCCGGCATCCTCGCTGACCGGGATAAAGGCACCGGACAGGCCGCCCACGTGGTTAGAGGCCATCACGCCGCCCTTTTTCACAGCGTCGTTCAGCAGGGCCAGGCAGGCGGTGGTGCCGCAGCAGCCGCAGGTCTCCAGACCCATCTCTTCCAGGATGTTGGCCACGCTGTCACCGATGGCCGGGGTGGGTGCCAGCGAAAGGTCGATGATGCCGGCGGGCACGCCCAGTGCTTTGGAGGCGAGGTTTGCCACCAGCTGGCCCACGCGGGTGATCTTGAAGGCGGTGCGCTTTACAAGCTCTGCCACCTCATCGATGGGGGCATCCTTAGGCAGCCGTGCCAGGGCGGCGCGCACTGCGCCGGGGCCGGAAACACCCACATGGATCTCGCAGTCCGGCTCGCCGGGGCCGTGGAATGCACCGGCCATAAAGGGGTTGTCCTCCGGCGCATTGCAGAACACCACCAGCTTGGCGGCGCCGATGCACTGGCGGTCGGCGGTCAGCTCGCTGGCCTTCTTCACGGCTTCGCCCATCAGTTTGATGGCGTCCATGTTCAGGCCGGCCTTGGTGGCACCGATGTTTACCGAGCTGCACACGATATCGGTCTCGGCCAGGGCGCGGGGGATGGACTCGATCAGGCGGCGGTCACCGGCGGAAAAACCCTTGTGCACCAGGGCGCTGTAACCGCCCACAAAGTTCACGCCCACCTTCTTGCCGGCGGCATCCAGGGTCTTGGCAAAGTCCACGGGGTCTGCATCCGGGCAGGCACCCAGCAGCATGGCGATGGGGGTAACGCTGATGCGCTTGTTGATGATGGGGATGCCGTACTCGGCGCTGATGTGCTCCACGGTGGACACCAGATCGGCGGCCTTAGTGGTGATCTTGTTGTAGATGTTTTCACAGGCCTTTTTGGGGTCCGGATCGATACAGTCCAGCAGGCTGATGCCCATGGTCACGGTGCGTACGTCCAGATTATCCTGGGTGAACATCTCGATGGTCTCGAGGATATCACCGGTGTTAAACATACTCATAGCAGTAGCTGGCTCCTTTCCGGCTCAGATGGTGTGCATGGCATCAAAAACTTCCTGACGGGTCACGTTGATCTGCATCCCCATCTCGGCAGCCAGCGCATCGGCGCGCTTGTGCAGCTGGTCGTGGTCAACATTGCAGTTGGTCAGGTCTACCAGCATGATCATGGCAAACATCCCCTGCAGGATGCTCTGGGTCACATCCTCGATGTTGATATTCAGCTCAGTGCACAGACCTGCCACTTTTGCGACCACACCTACGGTATCGTGCCCAATGACGGTAATGAATGCTTTCATGGTATCCACCCTCGTTTTCCTTAAAAAATTTGGTGCCGCAACAGGCTCGGCACACACTTACCCTTCCAGTATAGCAGATTTGGCAATTTTTGAACACACTTTTTGTAAAAAAGAGCAGATTAAAGGGGCAAAAGACATTCTATATAAAAATTGGGTGCAATCCGGCGGGGCTTGTGCTATACTTATATTTAATTTCCCACGGGATTCCGTGAAGAGGGACGAGAAGGAGTATAGATCATGGAACAGCTTTTGAAGATTCTGGAAGACAATGCGCGGCTGCCCGTTGAGGACATCGCCACCATGCTGAACAAATCCCCCGCCGAGGTGGCGGCAATGATCGACCTTGCCCGGGCACAGGGCATCATCAAGGGCTACAAGACCCTTGTGGACTGGGAAAAGGCCAATGTGAACCGTGTGGAAGCGGTCATCGAGCTGAATGTCAGCCCCAAAAAGAGCCGCGGCTTTGATGAGATCGCGGCCACTATCGCTGCGTTTGATGAGGTGGAGAGCGTGCTGCTGATGAGCGGCGGCTACGACCTGCAGCTGGTCATCAAGGGGCAGACCTTCCAGGAGATCGCACTGTTTGTGGCAAAGCGGCTGTCGCCGCTGGACGATGTGCTGTCCACTGCCACCCACTTTGTGCTGCGCACCTACAAAAAAGAGGGGCGGATGTACCAGGACGAAGAAATCGATGAAAGAGAGTGCACGGTGCTGTGATGGACTACGATAAACTGATCGCGCCTGCCGCCAAGGCCATGCGCCCCTCC
>CAKTFD010000020.1 GCA_934553285.1 uncultured Faecalibacterium sp.
ATCCAGCGCTACGCACAGGTGTGGGGCGGCGATAACCTGACCGACTGGCGCACCGTCAAGTTCAACATTGCCACCATCCTGGGCATGGGCCTGTCCGGCTGCTCCAACATGGGCTGCGATATCGGCGGCTTTGCCGGCCCGGCACCCGAGGCGGAACTGCTGCTCCGCTGGCTGCAGAACGGCATCTTCCAGCCGCGTTTCTGCCTGAACTCGGCCAATAACGATAACACCGTTACCCAGCCCTGGATGTACGAGGAGAACCTGCCCTACATCCGTGCGGCCTACCAGCTGCGCTACCGCCTGATGCCCACCCTGTACTCCCTGATGTACGAGTCCAACCAGAACGGTATGCCGGCATGGCGTCCGCTGTTCCTGGAGTTCCCGGACGACCCCAAGTGCTACACCGATAAGAACCTGACCTTTATGTTCGGCAAGAGCATCCTGGTGGCCAACGTTGTGGAAAAGGGCGCGACCACCCGCACCATCTACCTGCCCGCAGGCTGCACCTGGTACGATATGAACGACGACCTGCGTGCATACGAGGGCGGCCAGACCATCGAGGTCCCGGTCACGCTGGCAAGCATCCCCATGTTCCTGCGCGGCTCCGCTGTCGTGGTGACCACCGAGGATGTCAAGCACATCCTCAAGGACACCATGCGCCAGATCGATCTGCTGGTCGCTGCCGAGACCGATACCAGCTTTGTGCTGTACGATGACGACGGCCACACCGAGGACTACAAGAACGGTGTTTACGCCAAGACCACCATCTCGGTCAAGGCGGGCGACCGCACCGATATCCGCTTTGTCACCGAGGGCAGCTACGCCTCCCCCGTGGAGCGCATGACCCTGAAACTGGTCAGCAAGAAAAAGGGCGCCTTCTGGGTCAGCGTGGATGGGCAGCAGCTCCCCCGCTACATCGTCCGCGACGGCTGGGATGCTGCAGAGGCAGGCTGGTACTACAACCTGTCCGACCGCACCATCTGGGTCAAGTTTGCAAAGCCCGCCAGCAAGGACTTTACGGTGACCATCTCTACCGAAAAGTTTGATCTTATCGGCATGGCGGAAGACTAAATTGCCATTCTCTATCTTCTTTGATCTTCTTTAAAAAAAGCCATGGCCCGCGGGAAGTTCCCACGGGCCATGGCTTTTTATCTGGTTCAGTTTTCTGCCTGCGGAACGCTGGCGGTCTGCGCCTCCCGTCTGAGCACCCGGAAGACCATGAACATGCAGTAGAACATGGCAAATGCCCAGGCAAAGGGGTTGGAAAGGCAGATGCCCAGGTAGCCAAGGCGGGTCTTTATCGCCAGCACACCGCCCAGGCTGCGGCCGATCAGCTCGCCCACGCCGGAAATAACGGCCTGTACGCTGTAGCCAAGCCCCTGCAGGGTGTTGCGGAAGATCATCAGCAGGCCGTGGAAGCAGAACAGCATACTCATAACGCTGAGATACTGGATGGCACCCGCCGTGACGGCCGGGTCGGCATCGCCCAGCACCAGTCCCACGGCATAGGGCTTGATGAAAAAGATCACGCCCCATGCCGCCGCGCAGTAGAGCAGCTGCACCATGCAGCCATCCTTGATGCCCTGCCGGATGCGGTCGGTGCGGTGTGCGCCGTGGTTCTGCCCCACATAGGTGGCCATGGCCATGCCCACGCTTTCCATGGGCAGGGTGAACATCTGGCGGATCTTCTCACCGGCGGTCTGCGCCGCCACGGCGGTGCTGCCCAACAGGTTGATCGCGTCCTGCATGATGACCGCGCCGATGGCCGAGACCGAATACTCAAACCCCATGGGGAAGCCGATGTAGGCCAGCCGCCCGCAGTGCGCTGCCGAAAGCAGGGTGCGCGGCTGCCAGAAGGAAAGCTCCTCCTGCTTTGCCGTGCGGGTAAAGAACCAATAAGCGCACAGGCCGCCGCTGAGCAGCTGGCTGAGCACGGTGGCAATGGCTGCACCGTCCACGCCCATGCCCAGCGGCACGATAAAGAGGTAGTCCAGCAGGATATTCAATACGCTGGACAGCAGCAGAAAATAAAACGGATGCTGAGAGTCGCCCAGTGCCCGGAGCACACTGGAGGCGTAGTTGTACAGCACCGTGGCCGGGATGCCCAAAAAGATGATCCGGATGTAGAGCACGGCATCTGCATACAGCTCCGCCGGGGTGTGGATGAGCTGGAGCAGCGGCCCCGCCATCAGGGTAGTAAGCACGGTAAACACCGCGCTCAGCGCCAGGCAGAGCAGTGCACCATTTGCCAGGTATTTCTGCAGCCCGTCCTTATCCTTTGCGCCAAAGGTCTCCGCCACCGGGATGCCAAAGCCTACGCAGGCACCCTGCGCAAAGCCCAGGATGAGGAAGTTAAGGGAGTAGGTGGTGCCCACGGCTCCCAGGGCATCGGTGCCCAGGCACCGCCCCACGATGACGGTATCCGCAAAGCTGTACAGCTGCTGGAATAATGTGCCCAGCACCAGCGGCAGGGCGAACCGCAGGATCTGGAACAGCGGTCTGCCCACCGTAAGGTCGGTGGTGCCGGATCGTTTTTGAGAAGTGACTGCCATAAAAAGCTCCTTATCCATCGTATTTCTATCATTCTACCATGGATAGCCGCTTTTCCCCAAAGGCTTTTGTGACAGAAAGCTGTCTTTTTGTGACGGAATGGCAGGCACTGCCCGATAAAAAAGGATAGCGGAACATCCGCAGACGTTCCGCTATCCAAAAGTTAAATATGTATCCTGCCCGGTGCGGGCATTGGCTCAGCCCTTGCAGCCCTGCTCCTCCCAGTCGCCAAAGTCGCTGGCATCGGCGATCCGGGTGGCATCAAACTTGCCGCTCTCGTCCTTGGGGGCTACGGCAGGGCCGGCCTCCACGGGGTTGGGGTTCGGGGCTTCGGGGTCGTAGGCCGGGTGTTCTGCTGCAGTTTCGGGCTGGGGTGCGGCTTGGGCAGCTGCGGCAGGTGCTTCTTCGGCAGCGGCAGGTGCCTGGGGTGCAGCTTCTGCTGCCTCGGCAGCGGCATCTGCGGCCTTTGCCTCGGCCTCAGCATAGGCTTCGGCGGTCTTTGCGGCCTCCTCGGCGTCCTGCTCGGCTTCTTCCGGAAATTCGACCTGCTCCACATGGAGCGGGTCTTTCTGGTTCAGGATCTTGTCCAGCACCACGATGGCGGCACCGGTAACGGCTACGGCAGCGGCCGTGCCCAGGATACGGAACAAAGTTTTCATGCCAGAACCTCCTTATGATCGGTATGATCTTTGCAAGAAACAAACGTTACGAGAACGTTACGACATCGTTGAGGGGCTTTTCGGCCGGCTCTACCGACAAAGCGGTCAGCACCGGGCCTTTGCCGCGGTAGATGTTGTGGAACTTGTAGCCCACCTTGGCGGTCACCCGCAACCAGGCGCGCTGCTCCAGCGCCTTGTAGCCATCGTAGCTGCAGGGAAAGCCCACAAACTGGATATCCTGTACGCAGCAGGTCATGGCAAAGCGGCCGGGCACAAAGCTGTTTTTGCCGGCGCGGTTGGTCTGGCATACCTGTGCCAGAAAACGCACCGTTTTGCCGGTATACTTCTGCGGCTCATCCTGGCAGTCCATGTACCAGATGCCAAAATCGTCGTCCTGGATGTCGATGATATCGGCGTTGATATCAAAGGGCAGCGGGTCGGGGATGTCATCGTAAGCTACGCTGCCATCCGCAAATTCGTAGGCGATATCGCACTTGCGGGAGGCCTGCCGCACCAGCTTGTGCAGCTCCTGCCGGGCGTCATCGTTGTTCACGGCTTCGGCGCGGTTGAACACGATCAGCTCGCTGCGGGCGATCTTGTCCAGCAGCAGGCTGCGCATGGAGTTGTCGCGGGCATAGGTCAGGGCGGTGGTGCCATCGGCAGTGGCGATGCACTGGTACACCAGCCAGTTCTCAGGCAGGGCGTCTGCCAGCTCCTGCATCAGCCACATGCCGTTGTACTCAATGACCACGCGGCCTGCATCCGCTTCCTTGCCAAGTCTGGCCAGGTTCTGCGGGTTCAGCTCGGATCTATCCTCCAGCACCTTAACGGTCACGCCGGGGAAGGCGAACTTCTTTTCGTTATATTCCTCTTCGCCCTCCTCGCAGATCAGCAGCAGGGTCTTGTCGCCGGAGTCGAAATTGGGGTCTTCAAAGGTCTCCTGAATGAACTTGGTCTTGCCGCTTTCCAGAAAGCCCACAAACAGGTAGACCGGGATCTCTTTTGCCATAATGAATGGTTGCTCCTTCTCTCAATATTTCCACAAGGCACCCTCCCCATAGGGGAGCCGGCATCAGCAGCCGAACAGTGCAGCGATGGCCTTTTCGTCCAGCTTGGAGCCGATGACCACCAGCTTGCCGCCCACATCTGCGCTGCGGGTGCGCACTTCCCACTCGCCGGGCACGTAGTCGAACTCCAGCCAGCCGTCTGCGCCGCCGTCCACGATGCCCTTGCTGCGCAGGATCATGCCGTAATTGCCGGTATCCAGTTCGGTAAGGGCGTGCTCCACCTCGGCCTTGGTGAACTTGCGGGCTGTTTCCACGCCCCAGCTGGTGAATACTTCATCGGCGTGATGATCGTGATGATGATGGCCGCAGCAGCAGTGGCCGTCATGATCGTGATGATGCTCGTGCTCTTCATGATCATGGTCATGATCATGGTCGTCATGGTCATGATGATGGTGCTCGTGTTCGTGCTCTTCGTCCTCATGCTCATGGTCATGATCGTGGTGATGGCCACAGCAGCAATGATCATCGTGATCATGATCCTCGTCATGGTCGTGATGGTGATGATGTTCGTGCTCATCCTCGTCATCATCGTCGTCATCATGATGATGGCCGCAGCTGCACACGCCGTGCTCATCGTAATGATGATGGTGGTGCTCGTGCTCTTCTTCCTCGTCCTCATGGGCGTGCTCTTCGTTTGCCTTGGCCGCCATGGCGATCAGCTCGGCCTTGAAGTCGTCCTTGGTGGACATGGCTTTCAGGATCTGCTCACCGGTCAGGTGATCCCATGCGGTGGTCACGATGGTGGCGGTGGGGTTCTTTTCCCGCAGCAGCGCCACGGCAGCGGCGATCTTCTCCTCGCTGGCGGTCTGGGTGCGGCTGAGCAGGATGCAGCTTGCGTGGCTGATCTGGTCATCGTAGAACTCGCCGAAGTTCTTCATATACATCTTGACCTTGTTCACATCGGCCACGGTGACAAAGCTGTTCAGCTGCACATCCAGGTGCTCGGCCACGCCCTCCACGGCGCGGGTCACATCGCTCAGCTTGCCCACGCCGGAAGGCTCGATGACGATGCGGTCGGGGTGGTACTGCTCCACCACCTGCTGCAGTGCGGTGCGGAAATCGCCCACCAGAGAGCAGCAGATGCAGCCGGCGTTCAGCTCGTTGATCTGGATGCCGGATTCCTTCAGGAAGCCGCCATCGATGCCGATCTCGCCGAACTCGTTCTCGATCAGCACCACCTGCTGGCCTGCAAAGGCCTCGGTGATGAGCTTTTTGATCAGGGTAGTTTTGCCGGCACCCAGGAAGCCGGAGAAGATATCGATTTTAGTCATGATCCAAATGCCTCTTTCTTTTTATCGCAATATTCGCAATAGCGCAAAGGGCCGCAGAGTGCCAGCCCATAAAAATACTACACCTCTATTATAACAAGGCTGTCAATGGGAAACCGGCCTTTTTCAAGAAAAAATTGTAACATTTTTTGCAAACTGGCGGCGTTTTGGGGGGCGCTGCCCCCTCAGGCACGGCTTTGCCGTGCCAGCTCCCCCAAGGGGGCGCCTTTCGCAGGAAGGGGGATGCCTGCATTGCAATCTTTCCCACAGAATGATACAATAGCAGCAGCAAATCATCGCTGCCGGACGTTTTTCCGGCAAATGACAGAAAGAGGGCTTTTGTTATGAGTATGAACACTGTTCCCGAGCGTCTGGCTGCGCTGCGTGCCGCCATGCAGGCAAACGGCGTGGAGGTCTATCTGATCCCGGTGGGCGACCCGCATTCCAGCGAGTATCTGCCCGACCACTACACTTCCCTGACCTACTTCTCCGGCTTCCACGGCGAAAACTCCAACTTTGTGGTCACCATGACCGAGAGCGCCGTCTGGGCGGATGGCCGCTACTTTGTGCAGGCAGAAAAAGAGATCGCCGGTACCGAGATCCAGCTGATGCGTATGGGCGAGCCGGGCGTGCCCACGGTGGAAGAATACTGTGCCCGGGTGCTGCCCGAGGGCGGCAAGCTGGGCCTGTGCGGCCTGACCGCCAACTGTGCGCTGGTCAACAGCCTGAAAAAGGCGCTGGAGCCGAAGCACGGCAGCATCAAGACCCTGTTTCTGGAGGACGAGCTGTGGGTGGAGGGCCGCCCTGCCCTGCCCGCTACCCCGGCCTGGATCCTGCCCCGGGAGTATGCAGGCTTTTCCCCGGCAGAAAAGCTGGACCAGCTGCGCAGCAAGCTGAAAGAGCTGGGCTGCACCGCCCAGCTGGTGGGCAAGCTGGATAATCTGGCCTGGCTGCTGAACCTGCGCGCCATGGATATCGAGTGCACCCCCTACGCCATGGGCTACTGCTACGTTACCCCGGACCGCGCAGTGCTGTTTATCAACACGGCCCGCGTTACCCCGGAAGCAAAGGCGGAGCTGGAAGCAAACGGCGTGACCCTGGCCGATTACGACAGCATCCTGGACGTTATGGCCGCCGAGACCGAGCCGCAGACCGTGCTGGCCGAGAGCGGCAGCGTGAACTACGCGGTGTATCAGGTGCTGGAAAGCAACCCTGCCCTGACTGTGAAGGATGCCGCCGACCCCCTGCTGGCCATGAAGGGCGTGAAGAACGAGGTGGAGCTGGCGCACCTGCGCGAGTCCCACCTGCGGGACGCCGTGGCCATGGTGCGGTTCCAGATCGAGCTGGAAAACCGTCTGGCTGCCGGTGAGCAGCTGACCGAGCTGACCGTGGACGAGATCCTGCACAAGTACCGCAGCGCGGACGAAAAGTTCCTGGTAGAGAGCTTTGGCACCATTGCAGCCTACGGCGGCAACGCAGCCATGATGCACTACCACGCCACCCCGGAGGACCACGCCACCCTGCAGCGCAAGGGCTTTTTGCTGGTGGACAGCGGCGCTACCTATCTGGACGGCACCACCGATATCACCCGCACCTACCCGCTGGGCGAGCTGACCGAGGACGAGCGCCTGTTCTACACCTGGACGCTGCAGTGCCATATCGATATTGCAAAGGCCGTCTGGCTGGACTACTGCGACTGCCATATGCTGGACACCATCGCCCGCGAGCCGCTGTGGCGGCACCTGATCAACTACCGCTGCGGCACCGGCCACAGCGTCAGCTTTGTGGGCAATGTCCACGAAGGCCCCCATGCCCTGAACGGCCGCAACACCACCCTGATGCGCCCGGGCATGATCGTTACCGACGAGCCGGGCGTGTACGAGGCCGGGCAGGTGGGCATCCGCATCGAGAACGAGATCGAGTGCTACCACAAGGCAGAGAACCAGTACGGCACCTTCCTGGCGTTCCGGCCCATCACCTTTGTGCCCATCGCCACCTCCCCCATCGTGCCCGGCGTGCTGGATAAGGAGCAGGTCGCCTGGCTGAACGACTATCACCGCCAGGTGTTTACCCAGCTGGCCCCCCGCCTGACCGAGGACGAGCGCGCCTGGCTGGCCCAGAAGTGTGCCGCCATCGGCTGCTGACGCACTGACCTGCCATGATCTTTCATATTGCCGTCTGCAGCCCGGATATCGCGCTGCGCAGCGGGCTGGAACATCAGTGCATGGAGTTTTTTGCCCGGCGGGAGGATGCCTGCATCGTGGAGCAGCTGCCCGGCCCGGAGGCCCTGCTGCAGCGGGATGCCGCCGGTGCGCGGTACGAGCTGTACCTCATTGAGCTGGCAGCGGTGGCAGCGCCCCCGGGCCTTGCGGCAGCGGCAGAGCTGCGCCGCCGGGGCCGCCGCAGCCCGCTGGCCTTTGTGGCCCGCACCCCGGCCCACGCCTACAGCGCCTACCGGGTGGATGCCATGCAGTACCTGCTGCTGCCGGTGCATCAGCAGGAGATCTCTGCGCTGCTCAAGCGCGCCGCCGAGCCGGAGTACGGCCCCGCCCTTACCGTGAACACGGCGGATGGCGTGCGGGTGCTGGCCTATGCGGAGATCGAATATCTGGAGTGCACCCACCACATCGTGCACTTCCACCTGCACACCGGCGAGGATGTGGCTTCCCTCTCGCTGCGGGTGCCCTTTTCGGCGGTGGCGCAGCCCCTGCTGGCGGATGGCCGCTTCGTGCAGCCCCACCGCTCCTATGTGGTCAATCTGGAAGCCGCACGGCTGCTGGCACCGGGCGAGGTGCGGATGCGCAGCGGTGCGCGCATCCCCATCCCCCGCGGGCGGGAAAACGCCGTCCGGGCCGCATTCTGCAGCTGGGTGGGCTAGGCCTGCCGCCTGCATCGTTGATCTTTACACAACAAAAAAGGCATCTGCTGCATTTCTCTGCACGGTACAGGCAGGGAAACTGCGGCGGATGCCTTGTTTTTTGCATTTTTATTCTGGCCGGCTGTGCTTCTTTTTCCGGGCGTGTTTTTTGAGCTTGCGCCGGGGCTTTTTGGGCATCGGCTCGGGCTGGACCGATGCATCGTTCAGCCGGGACATGGCCTCCAGCAGTGCGCCCTGCAGGCTGTCGGAGGGGACGCCGCTCTCCGAGAAGGCGAACAGGAACTTGTACAGCTGCGGCTGCAGCTCCTCGTACAGCCCAAGGCGCTTGTACAGCGTCTTGAAGTGCTGAAAGACATATACCTTGTTCTCCACGATGCCGCGCAGGTCGATCTGGGTATGGCAGATGCTCTGGGGATTCTGGATATAGTGGTACCCGGCGGTGGGGATGGAAACAAACACCCGGGCGTGCTCCAGGTAGCCCATGTTGAAGATCAGGTCCTCGGCCCAGCGCACATCGGCAGAGAAGCTGAGCTGGTTCTCTGCGATGAGATCCCGGCGGTAGAGCTTGTTCCACAGCACGCTGTAGTAATAGGAGGCGGGCTGCTGCATCAGATGGCGGGCGTAGTCCTCCCGGCTGTAGAGCCCCTCCGGCAGAAAACCGTATTTGTGCACCTCGGTCGTCGGGGCTTCCGGCTCGATGCCCAGCGAGGCCTGCAGCGTTTCAAGGGCGTGCCCCGTTTTGCTGGAATTGGAGGGGATGACCATCCAGTAAGGCGCGATCACAAGGTCGGCCTGCTGCTGCTCTGCCGCACGCACAAGGTTCTCGGTGTAATCCGGGTCCAGGGTATCGTCACTGTCCGCAAACTGGATATATTTGCCCCGGGCGCGCAGCAGGCCGGCGTTCCGTGTGCGGGAAACCCCCTCGTTCTCCTTGTCCACCACGGTCACCCGGGGGTCTTTTGCCTGGAACTGCCGGCAGATGGCCAGGCTGTCGTCCTTGGAGCCATCGTTCAGCACGATGATCTCCAGCGCCGGATAGGTCTGAGCGCAGATGCTTTCCAGGCAGCGTGCAATGCAGTGCTGCGCGTTGTACACGGGCACGATAATGCTGACAAGAGGCTCGGTCATGGCAGAAGTCTCCTTTTCACGACAGGTTCTATCGCAGGCGATG
The DNA here is from genome assembly GCA_934553285.1 of uncultured Faecalibacterium sp. GTDB lineage: Bacteria > Bacillota > Clostridia > Oscillospirales > Ruminococcaceae > Faecalibacterium. The sequence goes on from CAKTFD010000020.1 coordinate 9,594, forward strand.
CTGCTGTACAAACGCCGCTGCCCGCAAGGGGCGCAGCGATTTTTATATTATCATACTCCCGCAGCACCCAAATTACAAGCGTTTTTCATACCTGCGCCCAGTCCAGCGCGGTCCAGTCCGGCAGGAACTGGCTGCAGATCCGGCGCATGGCGGGGGCATCGGCGGCGCTGGTGCGGTCCTGGATGCCTACCAGATAAAAGCCTGCCTTGTGGGCGGTGTCGGCGGCGTAGATGGCGTCCTCACACACGGCGCACGCCGCAGGGTTTGTGCCGCCGAGGCGGTGCAGCGCCTCCATAAAGGGAGCGGGGCTGCTTTTGCTCATGGCACCCCGGGCTTCGATGTAAAAATCAAAATAGGCATCGATGCCAAGCCGTGTCAGCACGGTGCGGCACTGGTCGCTCCAGGTGTTGGAGCAGATGCACATCCGTGCGCCCTCGGCGCGCAGCCGGGCAAGGGCCTCGCGCACGCCGGGTTTCAGCTCCACGGTTTCGTACAGCTCGGCGATCACCCGGCGCATCACGGCCAGATAGTTGTCCATATCCAGCGGCAGGTCGTATGCAGCAATCAGGTAGCGTGCGCCGTCCTCCATGCCCATGTTCAGCAGGATATCGTGCAGATCGGCCCTGGGGGTGCGGCCATAACGGGCCAGCAGCGCCGCAGGCGCGCCCTCCCACACCACGGTCATGCTGTCGGTCAGGGTGCCATCCATATCAAAGATCCATTGCTTGCAGCGCATGGGTTACCTCCTGGTTCTGTGCGTATGTAAGTTGCGTAAATTTGTTATCCTGCGCTAGTATAGCACGAAACTTTCACGGAAAAAAGGCATCTTCTCCGAAAAAACGGCAGAATTTTCCCACAAAATATGGTATAATCATGCCAATACCGGGAACGTGCACGGGAGGGTTGGCTATGGAAAACAAAAATACGCCGCAAAAGGCGCTGGTGCTGGCAGGCGGCGGCGCACGGGGCAGTTATCAGGTGGGGGTCTGGCGTGCTCTGATGGAGCTGGACTGGCACCCGCAGATCATTACCGGCACCAGTGTGGGCAGCCTGAACGGTGCCATGTTCGTGCTGGATCTGTACGAGACCGCCCGGGATATGTGGCTGACCATCCGCAGCCGGAATGTGATGGAGCTGCCGGAAGAAAACGCCGACCTCTCGGCCCTGCACCAGTTTTTGCGCCAGGTGGTAAAAGCCGGCGGCATGGATGTGACCCCGCTGGAAGAGATCGTGGAGCGGGTGCTGGACGAGGAGGCGCTGCGGGCAGCGCCCATCCGGTTCGGTCTTGTTACGGTGGAGCAGCGGGGGCTGCGCCCCCGGGAGCTGACGCTGGAGCAGATCCCCGCCGGGCAGGTGCGGGATTACCTGATGGCCTCGGCAGCCTGCTTCCCCGCGCTGCGGGCGCGCCAGATCGATGGGGTCAAGTTTCTGGACGGCGGCTACAGCGATAACATGCCCACCGGCCTTGCCAAGACCATGGGCGCAGAGGAGCTGGTCTGTGTGGATCTGGAGGGAGTGGGCATCACCCGCCCCAACCTGACCGGCCTGCCCACCACCCTGATCCGCAGCTACTGGGAGCTGGGGGATATCCTCCACTTCGACCCTGACACCGCAAAGCGCAACATCGAGCTGGGCTACTACGACACCCGCCGTGCCATGGGCTGCCTGCGGGGCTGCGCCTATGCCGTATCCTGTGATGCCAAAAGCTGCGAGGATGCCGCCGCCTTTGCCCAGAAATTTGGCCGGCTGCAAAAGGCCGTGCGGGAAAAATACCCCGTGACCCTGACGGCGGATGTGGCCCTGAAACTGGCCAACATGACCAAAGACGACCAGCTTGCCCCGCTGGAAGCTGCCGCCGAGGCCGCCGGGGTGGATCCCACCCGCTTTTATACCACCCGGACGCTGGCCGAGGCGTTTCTGGCTGCCTGCGATAAAGCGCGCATGGAGAGCTTTGCTCCGCTGTTTACGGGCAGCAGCACCGCCGGGCAGGCGGCGCTGGCCGCCTTTTTACCCAATACATTTTTACAGGCGCTGGTATGGCGCACCCTTACTGCAGATGCTTTGCCGGAGGTGACAGAAGATGAAAGTGTATAAAGGCACACCCGCATCCCCGGGGCTGGTACTGGGGCAGGTGAGCCGCCTGGAACGCCATGTAGAGGTGTTCAGCGGCGGGCCGTTTGACCCTGCGCGGGAGCTGCGCCTGCTGGAAAACGCCGTGCATACGGCGCAGAACGAGCTGGCCTCCATGGCGGAGCGCGCAGCCGCTACCGAGCAGGCTATCTTCCTGTTCCAGAGCATGATGCTGGACGATGAAGGCATGATGAACGAGGTGCGCTTCTGCATCAATGCCGGCATCAGCGCCTCGGCGGCCATCTATCAGGTGGGGCAGCGCTATGCCGACCAGCTGGCCAACATGAAGGATAACCCCTACATGCAGCTGCGCAGCGTGGATATCCTGGATGCCACCCGCCGGGTCATCAATATCCTGAACAACCGCCCCCGCGTGTGGCTGGCGCTGGATCACCCGGTGATCCTTGCCGCCGACCGCCTGATGCCCACCGACCTGTTCAGCGTGCCCTCCGGCATGATCCTGGGGGTCATCACCGCAGAGGGCAGCGGCCAGAGCCATGCCGCCATCATTGCCCGGGCAATGAATATCCCGGGGCTGGTGCAGGTGGGCCGGGATTTTCTGGACGACTGCGATGGCCGCACCGTCATTCTGGACGCCAACCGCGGCCAGTGCATCCTGGACCCGGATGCCATCGCCCGCCAGCAGGCGGAGACCAGCATCTGCGAGCTGCAGCGCGAGAACGAGGCCCTGAACCAGCTGTGCGGCCTGCCGGACGTCACCCGGGACGGGGAGCCGTTTGAGCTGCTGGCCAACTGCTTTGGCCCCGAGGATATCGATACCGCCATGCAGTCCGGTGCCTGCGGGGTGGGGCTGCTGCGCAGCAGCTATATGATGCTGCCGGGGCGCATCCTGGATGAGCAGGAGCAGTATTTCTTCTACTGCTCCTGCCTTGCGGCAGCCAACGGCTGCCCGGTAACGGTGCGCACCTTTGATTTTGGTGCCGACCGCACCATGGCCGATGCCTATCAGGGGGTGCAGTCCTCCAAGCTGGGGCTGCGGGGCATCCGCAACAGCCTGCGCCAGCCTCAGCAGTTTCAGACCCAGATCTGTGCGCTGCTGCGGGCAGCGGCCCGCGGCCCGCTGCGGGTGATGTTCCCCATGGTGACCGATGTGGAGGACTGGGACGCCGCCATGCGCATCGTGGAGCACTGCCGCCAGAGCCTGCGAGAGCGCGGGGTGCCGTTTAACGAAGATACAAAGTTCGGCGTGATGCTGAGCGTTCCCTCCGCCTGCCTGACAGTGGAGGATTTTGTGGCCCACGGGTGCGATTTTCTGGTCATCGGCACCAACGACCTGACCCAGTACACCCACGCCGCCGACCGGGAGCTGGCCAGCGCGGAGCACTACTACCGCCCTGCCAGCCCGGCCATCAAAAAGCTCATCGCCATGGTGATGGATGCCGCCGCCGTACGCCATGTGCCGGTGACCATCTGCGGCCTGGCGGTGGGCAACCCGGTCAATACGGTGCAGTACCTGCACCTGGGGCTGCGCAGCTTCTCGGTAAGCCCGCAGAACCTGCTCCGTGTCAAGCAGGAACTGCTGGAAGCGGATGCCTGCCCGGACAAAGCGGAGTAACGCGGTGCATCACCCGGGCAGGCCCGGACACCCGGCGGCCTGCCATGCCGCGCAAAGGGCCTCTTTTTCCGGCTTGGAGAGCTTTTTGAGGGCGGCTTCCCGGTGCAGCGCGGTGCTTTTATCCGCGCAGAGTTCCAGGTAGGCAAAGCCTACCGCCCCGTGGGCGCGGGTATACCGTGCGCCTTTGCCGCTCTGGTGCGCCTGCAGCCGGGCGGCGGGGTGGTTGGTCCAGCCGGTGTACAGCTGCCCGCCGGTGCAGCGCACCATATAGACATAGGCCGCTTTATCCAAGGCGGCCATTGTTTTTCAGTACCTGACGGCAGGCGGCAAGGGCAGTTTCCTTGTCCTTGGCGGTGATGAGGAAGCGGCTGGCATGGCAGAAGCTGATGCCCGGGATGCCGCTCTTCTGCTCGATGACCTCCTGCGGCTGCCCTGCCCAGGACTGGGGGAACGGCAGCTTGGACTTTTTGGTCTTGTGGTCGGTCACGCACTGGGCGCTCCAGCCGCCGCGCTGGCTGGGGTACACCACAAACAGCGCATCGGTCTTGTACAGGCCGTTTTTCCAGGGCAGGTAGCAGGGCAGCACCACGATGCCATCGTGGGAGCTGCGGTAGGCCTGCTGCACCTTTTCGTCTGCGCGGTTCACCGCGTTGGCACTGTCGATCTGGTTTTCCAGGATCTGCTTTGCCACGGCCACCGCCTTGAAAAAGCAGCTGTCCTGATCCTCTTTGGAGTCCCATACCGGGTTAAAAAAGCCGATGGCATCGCACAGGCTGTTCTGCTCGCCGGTGTTATCGTTCAGGTCCAGCGGCTGGATAAAGTTTTCATCGATGAGCCGCGCCTGCCGCTCGCCCACAAGGCCGGGGCCGAGCACCCGCCACAGCAGGCCAAAGGCGGCGTAGGGCACCCCGTTGGGGCGGTACTCCCGCGGCTCCTGGTGGTGGTCGAACATCCCAAACCCGATATCGTATACGATGCCCTCAAAATCATCGGGCACGTTAAAGCCGCGTGTGATCCGGATATCCGGGCGCAGGATCTGCAGCAGCGCTGTAGCAAACACATCATCGGCATGGAACTTGCCGGCGTGGGTAAAACCGTTTGCGGGAATCTTCATGGACTTGATACCTCGTTCTACATAGTTTCGTCAGGTATCAGTATAGCACAATCCCGCCCGGGGGACAATAAAAACGGGCGCGCACACCACGGCAAACATTTCTTTAAAAAGCAAGAGCATCTGCACAGAACTTCGCGGGGCTTTCCGGATCAAAAACCGGAGGCGAAGGGTGCAGATGCTCTTTGTTTTGTTTTAGGGGCTGCTTATTCTGCGGCGGTGTCCGGCTCGCCAAGGGCCAGCACCTGGGTCAGCTCGGCCTGTACCTTTGCGTTGGTGCTGTCGGTCACGGCCAGTACATCGGAGTAGAACTGCTCCATGCCTGCGCGGGTGGAGAAGGTGGCTACGTACATCTGGTTGCCCATGGCACCGGCCAGCGCATCCGGGATGCGGTCTACCATGCGCATGTTGTCCTGATACTTCTGCATGATCTGCTCGTGGCTGTACACAAAGCTCTTGCCATCGCGGCGGCCCGCAAAGGCGCAGTAGAAGTGCTCGCCCACCGGCATATCGGTGCCGCCAAAGGCGATCATATCCGCCCAGATCTTGTACACGTTGGTGGAGCGGGCAAAATCGATCATATCCGGGGTAAAGCCGCCGCAGGGGCGCATGTTGACCTCCAGCGCGACGATCTGGCCCTTTTTGCCCATGCTGGCCTGATCCTCGGTCATGCGGAAGAACTCAAAGTGGACAAAGCGGCTCTTTACGCCAAAGCTCTTTACGGCGGCACGGCCTGCGGCGCGGGTATCCTCCGGCAGGTCCTTGATGATGTAGTAGATGGAGTTATCATCGTTGTTTACGATGTCCATGATGGACACCGGGCTTACGTTGCCTGCCTCAAAGATGGGGTTGCCGTGGGCATCGATGATGGCATCGTAGCTGTTCACCTCGGCGCGGACGAACTCCTCCATGATGTAGGCCACATCCGGGTGCTGCTTTTCCTTGTAGGCCAGGAAATCTTCCAGCTCGGCATCGGTGGAAAGGCGGTGGGTATCAGAGGCACCCACACCGTTATCCGGCTTTACCACCACCGGGTAGCCTACCTCCCGGATAAAGGCCTTGCAGCCGGCCAGGTCGTCCACCATGTGGTAGCGGGCGGTGGCGATGCCGGCCTTCTGGTAGTATTCCTTCATCTTGCTCTTGTACTTGATGCGGGGCATATCCGAGGCCTGGAAGCCGCTGGTGATATGGAAATCGGTGCGCAGGGCGGCATCTCGTTCCAGCCAGTATTCATTGTTGGACTCCAGCCAGTCGATGCGGCCATACTTGAAGGTGAAAAAGGCTACTGCCCGGTATACTTCGTCGTAGTTTTCCAGGCTGTTTACCTTGTAGTATTCGTGCAGGCTCTCTTTCAGCTCCGGTTTCAGCTCCTCGTAGGGCTGGTCACCGATGCCCAGCACGTTCAGGCCGTTGTTTTTCAGCTCCCGGCAGAACTGCCAGTAGTTTGTCGGGAAGTTGGGCGAAATAAAAATAAAATTCTGCATGGTAATGTTGATTCCTCTTTCCACTGTCCTCTATACGATAAAAAAACAGGGCAGCGCCGGGGCGCTGCCCTGTGCGGGTCACTGCTGTCCCAGAATATACGGCATGTAATATGCCGCCTGCTTATACCACCAGTTCCAGTCGTGGTTGACATCGTGTCCCCACAGGTCTACCCAGATGGGGATATGCTTTGCCTCAAAAATACGCTTGAGCATCCAGGTGGTGTCCGGCTGCTCCCAGTCGCCCTGCCCACAGCAGATCACGGCCTTCTGGCTGCGGAACAGCTGCATGTAGGGGTGATCCTCCGGGAAGTTCTTCATATAATCCACCGGAGAGTTCATGTACACCAGCTCGTCCATGTAATCCCCAAAGCCGTAGTGTGCGGTGTAGATGCCGCTGAGCGCCATGCAGCCGCAGAAGATATCCGGGCGGCGCAGGTACAGGTTTACCGCATGGGTGGCACCCAGGCTGCACCCAAAGGCGATGACCCCGGGCAGATCGGCCCAGCCATTGCGCTGCTGCGCCATGTACTGGAGCTTGGGGGCAGCCTCCTGGGTGATATAGCGCAGCCACTGCTCATAGCGGCGGATACGCCAGTAGGGGTCGCCCTGCGCATCCGACCAGGTCTCCTTGTCCATGGTATCGATGGAAAGCACCATGATCTGCCCGGCATCGATCCAGGGAGCCAGCGTGTCGGCCATGTGGAAATCCTCAAAATCGAAAAAGCGGCCATCCTGGCAGGGGATGTACAGCATCGGGCGGCCTGCGTGACCGTAGACCTTGCATTCCATGTCCCGCCCAAGCGCCGGGCTGTAGTCCTTGAAATACTGCATTTCCATGGTAGTTCCTCCTTTGTAGTCCTGTTTTATGCGTTCTGCAGGGGGCAGGCCCGCTTTTACTCCCCTGCCTCATACAGCAGGGTGTGGAACACGAACGGCAGCTGTTTTTCCCAGCTGGCTTCGCTGTGGGTGCCGCCGGGCACGATGCGGCTGGTCAGGTGGATGCCCCGGGTCAGCAGTCTGTCGCACAGCTCGGTAAAATCGCGGCGGCTGCCCTCGCGGCCGCCCATCTCCCGGGAGCCGTAGTCCATGTACAGCACGGTACCGGGTTCCAGTTTGGCGCGGCTCACAAGGCCGCCCAGTTTTTCCGGCGCTACCCAGATGGACGGCGACAGCGCCGCCGCCCGGCTGAACGTATCGTTGTACTGCAGCAGGGCGTACAGGCTCATCAGCCCGCCCATGCTGCTGCCGCCGATAAAGGTGTGCGCCCTGTCCGGCAGGGTGCGGAAATTGTGGTCGATAAAGGGTTTGAACCGGTGGATGTACCAGCTCAGGGTGGCCTGCCCCCTGCCATCGAAGTGGCCGTAGGTGGCATCATCGAACCGGTAGGGCGAATACTCCACCAGACGCTCGTTGTTGGCGCCGCTGTTGCACTCCACCGCCGCCACGATCAGCGGGGTGTCGGTATAATCCAGATAGTCGGCTACGCCCCAGCTTTTGCCGTAGGTAGCATCCGCGTCAAAAAACACGTTCTGCCCATCGAACATATACAACACCGGATACCGGCGCTCCGGCTCCGCCTCATACATGGTGGGCAGGTATACATACACCCGGCGCTGCTCGGTACCGTTGACCGCCGGGTAGCTTACGCTCCATTTTTTTACCATGGTGCTTCTTCCTCTCAATCATCCTGCGTGGGCACGGGCGGCAGGCCCGCGTCCTCTATGGGTAGTGTAGCACCATGCGGCGGTAATTGCAATCATTACAGAGCAAAGGAACGGCGGTTACAAAAAGGGACCATTGCCCCAAACGGTGAGCAACAGTCCCTCCAAAAGCCGCAGGGTGACGGGCGGCTCAGTACTTCTTTTCCACCGGCACGATCCAGCCCTTGGTATCCGGGATCTTGCCCCACTGCATACCGGTCATGGTGTCGTAGAGTTTCTGGGTCACAGGGCCGATCTTGCCGTCCCCGATAAAGGCGTGCTCGCCCTTCCAGACCAGCTCCTTGACCGGCGAAACAACAGCAGCGGTACCGGTGCCGAACACCTCTTCCAGCTTGCCTGCGCGGGCAGCAGCCATGATGTCGGCAATGGCGATCTTGCCCTCAACGACCTCGTAGCCCCAATCCTTGAGCAGCTCGATGCAGCTGCGGCGGGTAACGCCGGGCAGCACGGTGCCCACGGTGGCGGCGGTGTACACCTTGCCATCGATCTTGAACATGATGTTCATGCTGCCGACTTCCTCAACGTACTTCTTCTCCACGCCGTCCAGCCACAGCACCTGGGCGTAGCCCTGCTCCTCGGCCAGCTCACCGGCCTTGATGGAGGCTGCGTAGTTGCCGCCGCACTTGGTAAAGCCGGTCAGGCCGGGGGCGGCGCGGATGTACTCGTCCTCCACGTAGATGCGCACGGGGTTGATGCCCTCGGCGTAGTAAGCGCCCGAGGGTGCGCAGATGATGCAGAAGATATAATGCTTGGAAGCATGCACGCCCAGGCCCACATCATTGGCAAAGATGAAGGGGCGGATGTACAGGGAGGCACCATCGGTGTGGGGCACCCAGTCGCGCTCCACATCCACCAGTGCTTCCACAGCCTGGATATAATCCTCCACCGGGATCTTGGGGATGCACAGACGGTCGGCAGAATCCTGGAAGCGCTTTGCGTTGCACTCCGGGCGGAACAGCTGCACGGTGTCGTCTGCGGTGCGGTAGGCCTTCATGCCCTCAAAGATCTCCTGTGCGTAGTGGAACACCACCGTGGCGGGGTCCAGTGCAAAGGGGGCATAGGGTACGATGCGGGCATCATGCCAGCCTTCGCCCTCGGTATAATCCATTACGAACATATGGTCGGTGAACTTCTTGCCGAAGCCCAGCTTGGTCTCATCGGTAGGCTTTGCCTTGGGGGCAGCCGTACGGGTGATCTTGATATCCAACATAGTGAGTTCCCTCTTTCCTGCTTGAGCGCACGCGCAATATCCCGGCGCTTCATGACACAAATGTTGGTTTCTATTATAATATTCCGGGGCGGTTTTTCAAGGAATCGCAAAATGTTTCATCTTTCCCCCTGTTAAGTTGCACCAGATTATGACACGAAAATCAACTTTTGCAACCCGACCCGGAGCAAAAGCCTTCACCCCTTGGGGGGAAGGTGGCGCGTAGCGCCGGATGAGGGGTATTTAAGGCAAACTGCTGCTGTCCTGCGCCCTCATCAGTCACCTGCGGTGACAGCTTCCCCCGACCGGGGGAAGCCTTTAGTCGGAAAACTGATCTCCATGAGATGTGAGCGCAATGGTGTGCAAACTGCTAAATCTATGGTACAATAAGGTCATCGAATATTTCTGCGGGGCTGGCCCCGTTTGCGTGAAAGGAGCATACACGCATGATCGAAAGTGTGATCTTTGATATGGATGGCCTGATGTTCGACACCGAGCGCATCTGGGCCACCCTGTGGCAGCCGGCCCTGGCCACCCTGGGCCTGCCTTATAAGGAAGGGCTGGATGTTGCCGCCCGCGGCTCTGCAGGCGACTCCATGCGGGCGGTGCTGCGCCGGTTCTATGGGCCGGACTGCGATGCCGATGCCATCATCGGGGCGCTGCACGCCCAGGCGGAAAAGGCGTTCCAGGCACCGCCGCCCAAAAAGCCGGGCCTGGACGAACTGCTGACCTGGCTGGAGGCACAGCATACCCCCATGGCCGTGGCTTCTTCCAGCAGGATGGCCTCCATCCTGCACCACCTGAACGGCTGGGATATGGCCCACTATTTTAAGGTCATCGTTTCCGGCGAGCAGTTCTCCGCCTCCAAGCCGGACCCGGAGATCTTTCTGCGCGCCGCCGAAGCGCTGGGCACCGCGCCTGCCCGTACCCTTGTGCTGGAGGACAGCTACAACGGAGTGCGCGCCGGTGCGGCCGGCGGCTTTGTGACCGTGATGGTGCCGGACCTCTCCCCCGCCAATGATGAGATGCGCCGCCTGTACACCGCCGAGTGCCGCGATTTGTACGAGGTGCTGGCCGGGCTGCAGGCCGCGCGCTGGTAAACGGCCGCTTATCGGATATGCGTCGTTTTTGTGGGTGAATATGTGAAATTTTGTTGAAAGCCTGCCGCTGCCGTGATAAAATATTTTTATGTCGCTGTCGGGTCGTGCTTTTTTGCGGTATCGGGAAAAGGCGCAGCAGGCCGCGCGCAGAATAATTGCGGCATCATTCCGTGGGCAGGTTTTACAGCGCACACTCTTGCGGGCGGTGATGTACGGGCAAGTGAGCCATAGCAGCTTTGCCGCAAAACGGCAGCTGCCCAGGAGTTGTGAGGGGAGTTATTTGATGAACAAAAAAACAATGCTGCGCTTGTTTTCCACGCTTGCGGCACTGGTGATGGGGCTTTCTCTGCTGACCGGATGCGGCACAAAAAGCGCAGAACAGGTACAGGAGCAGGAAGATGCCCAGACCATTCAGGTGTATCTGTGGACGAATAACCTGTACGAGAGCTATGCACCCTATGTGCAGGCGCAGCTGCCGGATGTGAATATCGAATTTATCGTAGGCAATAACGACCTGGATTTTTACAAATTTTTGCAACAGAACGGCGGCCTGCCGGATATCATCACCTGCTGCCGGTTCTCGCTGCACGATGCTGCCCCCTTGAAGGACAGCCTGATGAACCTTGCCACCACCAACGAGGCGGGTGCCGTTTACAACACCTACCTCAACAGCTTTAAAAACGAGGATGGCAGCGTGAACTGGCTGCCGGTGTGCGCCGATGCGCACGGGTTTGTGGTCAACCGCAGCCTTTTTGAGCAATACGATATTCCCCTGCCGACCGATTACGCAAGTTTTGCTGCGGCCTGTCAGGCATTTGAAAAGGTGGGCATCCGCGGCTTTACCGCCGATTATGCCTACGACTACACCTGCATGGAAACGCTGCAGGGGCTTTCTGCTTCTGAGCTGACCACTGCGGCAGGGCGCAAATGGCGCACCGCTTACAGCGACCCCGCCAGCACCGCACGGGTCGGCCTGGATGATGCCGTATGGCCGGGGGCGTTTGAGCGGATGGCGCAGTTCATTCAGGATACGAACCTTACAGAGGATGACCTTGCGAATACCTACGATGATGTGACCGGGATGTTCCGGAACGGAGAGGTTGCCATGTATTTTGGCAGCTCTGCCGGGGTAAAGGTGTTTCAGGATGAGGGGATCGACACGACGTTCCTGCCCTTTTTCAGCCAGAATGGCGAAAAGTGGATCATGACCACCCCGTATTTCCAGGTCGCGTTGAACCGGGATCTGGAGCAGGATACAGCGCGCCGCGAAAAAGCCATGAAGGTGCTGAATGTCATGCTCTCCGAGGAAGCACAGAACCGGATCGTTGCTGCCGGGCAGGATGTGCTGAGCTACAGCCAGAACGTCAGCCTGCGCCTGAGCGACTCCATGAAAGACGTCCGCGCAGTGGTGGAAGAAAACCACATGTATATCCGCATCGCCTCCAACGATTTCTTTGCCATCTCCAAGGAGGTCGTTTCCAAAATGATCGCGGGCAAGCTCACCGCCAAGCAGGCGTATCAGGCGTTCAATGCCCAGCTTCTTGCTGAGGAAGCGCCTGCTGCGGACGAAGTGGTGCTGACCTCCGGGAAAACATATTCCAATATTTTCCACGCAAACGGCGGCAACGCCTCCTTTTCCGTCATGGCGAACACGCTGCGCGGCATCTATAACACCGATGTACTCATCGCCACCGCAAACAGCTTTACCGGCAGTGTGCTGCAGGCAGACTATACCCAAAAGATGGCTGCTTCCATGATCATGCCCAACGGTCTGATGTCCCGCCAGCGCACCATGACCGGCGCAGAGCTGAAAGAAACTGTCCGCGCCTTTGTGGAAGGCTGCGAGGGCGGGTTTGTGCCCTTCAACCGCGGTTCTCTGCCGGTGGTCAGCGGCATTGCCGTGGAGGTAAAGGAAACGAACGGCAGCTATACCCTGACCGGCATCACCCGCAACGGGCAGCCGCTCCGGGACGATGACACCGTTACCGTTACCTGCCTGGCAACCGAAAAACAGATGGAAGCGCTGCTTGCGAGCAAAAGCGGCGCGTCTGCGGACGGAGATGCGTGGGTAAAATACACATGGACAGATTACGTCTCCGGCGGCGGCGCAGCGCTTGCAGAGCCTGAAAACTACATGACACTGAGGTGAGCGGAATGGCAGATGAAAAGCACGGACCCAAACAAAACGGCCATTTCCGGCAAAAATGGCTCTCTGCCGCGGCCATTCTTCTGCTGGTCTTGCTGGCAGCCGGTTTCAGCATTCGGTATATCTCGTTTGTGTCGCAGACGGTCTATCAGGAAAGCACCTCGCATCTGGAAGAAGTGCTGCATAAATCCAACAATATGCTGAAAGAGATGGTGCGCAAAAACCTGACCTATCTGCATCTGTACAACGGCTTTTTGGAAAGTACCTCGGACGAGGCTGAAATTCAGGCGTATATCGAGCAAGCGCAGCAGGACACCGGATTTGCCGATTTTTACTTCCTTACCTATGACGGCAACTACATGACCGTGACCGGGGAGACCGGCTACCTTGGCCTGCAGACCAATCTGGACGAACAGCTCGCCCACAACGAGGATATCGTCTTGAATACGGCGCTGCCCGGCAAGCCCCAGATGCTTGTGTTTATCTGTCCCGAAACGCAGGGCAGCTACCAGGGCTTTGCCTACGATGCCGTTGCCCTCTCTTATTATAATGATGAGGTGCTTAGACTGCTGGACAACTCTGCCTTTCAGGGCAATGCCAGCAACTATGTGATCTACCCGGATGGTCGTGTTGTCATCGACAATTCCGTAAACCGCAAGGAAACGATCTACAACTTTATTGCGATGCTGCGCGACCATTCCGATCTTTCCGAGAAACAGATCCTTGCCCTTTCGGATGCCTTTGCGCAGGGCAGCAGCGGAAACCTAAAGATAAAGCTGGGCGACACCAGTTATTATCTGGTCTACGAGGGCACGGCGGTCCAGAACTGGACGATGCTGGGGCTTGTCCCGGTCAATATCGTCAACGCCAGTATGGACCGGCTCTGGTTCCGGACGGTACAGATCGTAGCGGGTGTCACCTTCGGCCTTGCTGTGCTGATCATCCTGCTCATCGTGCGCAAAAGCCATGTCACCCTGCGCCGGAAGAATACCGAGATCCTGTACCGGGACGAGCTGTTCCAAAAGCTCTCGCTGAACGTGGACGACGTTTTCCTGATGCTGGATGCAAAGACTTCCAAGGTGGATTATGTCAGCCCGAACATTGAGCGCCTGCTGGGCATCCCATGGAAAGAAGTCCGGCAGGATGCCTTTGCTCTGGACAAGCTGTACCCGAAAAGTGCACCGGAGCACGGCAAAAACTTTCTGGAGGGGCTTCTCAGCGGGCAGCAGCGCGAATGGGATTTCGAGTTTGAGCATCGGGAGACCAAGGAGTGCCGCTGGTTCCATAACGTCGCCATAGGCAGCGAGGTGGATGGCAGAACGAAGTATATCCTGGTCATGTCCGACCGCACAGCCGATAAGCAGGTAAATCAGGCGCTTTCCAATGCCGTTGCCGCCGCCGAGACCGCCAACCGCGCCAAGAGCACCTTCCTTTCCAACATGAGCCACGATATCCGCACCCCCATGAACGCCATTATCGGCTTTACCACGCTGGCGCTCAGCAACATTGACGATAAGGAGCGGGTAAAGGATTATCTTACCAAGACCCTTGCTTCCAGCAACCACCTGCTTTCCCTGATCAACGATGTGTTGGATATGAGCCGCATTGAAAGCGGAAAGATCCATCTGGAAGAGGTGGAGGTCAACCTTTCGGATGTGCTGCACGATCTGAAAACCATCGTCAGCGGGCAGATCTACGCAAAGCAGCTGGAACTTTACATGGACGCGATGGATGTGACCGACGAGGATGTTTACTGCGATAAGACCCGCCTGAACCAGATCCTGCTGAACCTGCTGTCCAACGCCATCAAGTTTACCCCGGCGGGCGGTACGGTCTCGGTGCGGGTGCGCCAGCTTGCCGGTAAGGTGCGCGGCTGCGGGCAGTACGAGTTCCGCATCAAGGACAACGGCATCGGCATGAGTCCGGAGTTTGCCAAAAAGATCTTTGAGCCGTTCGAGCGGGAGCGTACCTCCACGGTAAGCCGGATACAGGGCACCGGCCTTGGCATGGCTATTACCAAAAACATTGTGGATATGATGGGCGGCACCATCACGGTGCAGACGGCACAGGGCAAAGGCACGGAGTTTATCATTCGTGTGCCGATGCGCACGCAGGCAGAACACCGTCAGGTGGAAAAGATCACCGAGCTGGAGGGCCTGAAAGCGCTGGTGGTGGATGACGATTTCAACACCTGCGACAGCGTGACCAAGATGCTGGTCAAGGTGGGGATGCGCGCCGAGTGGACCCTTTCCGGCAAGGAGGCGGTGCTGCGCGCGCGGCAGTCCATTGAGATGAGCGATG
>CAKTFD010000021.1 GCA_934553285.1 uncultured Faecalibacterium sp.
CTGAACTTGGATCGTTCAATGGTTTCTCGGCGCTAGCCGGAACTTTTGAACGTCTATTGGTTCTTTTCAAGGGCTTCCTGCTGGGCTTCCAGAAGTCATTCTTTTGCCTCAGCGCTTGGCGCTCAAGTATAATACCACACCCCCGCCATCTTGTCAACACTTTTTGACATCTTTTTTCCAATTTCTTTGCGGATCCAAAAATCTCCCCTATTTTTCTCCTATTATAGCAGCGGCTTTTCTTGACAAGACAGCGGGCAGAACGTATTATGGTGTCATCTCAGTATCCTGTATGATATAGCTATACTCTTATTATATAAAGGAGAAGCACCATGTCCTGTGTCAATATCCGCGGCTGCTGCATTGGGGAGGGCCGCCCCAAGGTCATTCTGCCCATCGTAGAGCGCACCGAGACCGCTATTCTGGAAAAAGCCGCGCAGTTTTCCACATTGCGCGCCGATTGTGTGGAATGGCGGGTGGATCTGTTCGAGGGTTTTCTGGATGCCGCTGCTATTGCGCGCTGTGTGCAAAAGCTCCGGGTCGCCCTGCGGGATAAGCTCCTGCTGGTCACCTTCCGTACAAAGGCAGAGGGTGGTGCGCAGGCGCTCTCGCACACAGAATACCTTGCCTTTCTCGGGCTGATCCTCGATACCGACTGTGCCGACCTGCTGGACATTGAGTTCTTCACCGCCGGGGCTGACCTGCCCGCACTGGTCAACCAAGTGCATTCCGCCGGGGCAGCCGTGGTATGCTCCAGCCACGATTTTACCAAGACCCCGCCCCGGGCGGAGCTTGTTTCCCGCATGGTGCAGATGCAGCAGGCCGGTGCTGACCTGCCCAAGCTGGCTGTAATGCCCCAAAGCCGCACCGATGTGCTGGAACTGCTAGCCGCTACCGCCGAGATGGCAGACCTTCACCCGGAAACGCCGGTCATCACCATGAGCATGGGGGCACTGGGCGCGGTGAGCCGTCTGGCCGGGGAGGCCTTTGGCTCTGCCATGACCTTTGCAAACCCCGGGCAGGCCAGTGCACCGGGGCAGGTATCGCTGAACATCGTAAATGAAGTGCTGGATGCACTGCATTTGTAACCAACAAATCGAAATTCAAGGAGGTTCTGTTATGCACACGGAGAAGAAATCCCACCGGTCTAGGATGGATCCTATTGTTGCTTTAGTTTTGATTTTCGCTGTACTAAAAGTAACAGGATTGATTTCGTGGTCATGGCTATGGGTATTCAGCCCAATTTGGATCACCCTTTTGTTTTTCGCTGCTATTTTTTCTTCCATTTTGGTCGGTGGACGAATCGTTAAAGGAAAGTGGTAACTTCCAGTTTGCCGCACATCCTGCCTAAAACATAAACCGGAACGATCTTTCCTTTTTCGGGTGGATCGTTCCGGTTTTTATGTTATATTGAAAATCGTTTTATGCCAGCTTGGCTTCCAGACGCTCACGGATGGCCTTGATAAAGCCCTCGCTGTCCACGGCAGTGGGGGTGATGCCTTCTGCCAGACCGCACAGGTCCTTGGTCATGATGCCCTCGTTCAGGGTCTGCAGGCTGGCAGCCTCCAGCGCCTCGCCAAAGTGCACCAGCTCCGGCAGAGCATCCAGCTCGCCGCGCTTTTTCAAGGCGCCAGACCAGGCAAAGATGGTTGCCATGGGGTTCGTGGAGGTCTTTTCGCCCTTGAGATACTTATAGTAGTGGCGGGTAACGGTGCCGTGTGCGGCCTCGTACTCGTACTTACCGTCCGGGCTGACCAGCACACTGGTCATCATCGCCAGCGAGCCAAAAGCGGTGGAGACCATATCGCTCATCACATCGCCATCGTAGTTCTTGCAGGCCCAGACAAAACCGCCCTCACTGCGGATAACGCGGGCCACGATATCATCGATGAGGCTGTAGAAGTAGGTGATGCCGGCAGCCTCAAACTTTGCCTTGTACTCGGCATCGTAGATCTCCTGGAAGATATCCTTGAAGGCGTGGTCGTACTTTTTGGAGATGGTATCCTTGGCACCAAACCACAGGTCCTGCCGGACATCCAGCGCATAGTTGAAGCAGCTGCGGGCAAAGCTGCGGATGGAATCGTCCTTATTATACTGTCCCTGCAGCACACCGGCTCCCTCAAAATCAAAGACGGTGGCGCGCTGCTGGCTGCCATCGGCACCGGTGAACACCAGCTCCGCCTTGCCTGCACCGGGGATGCGGAACTCGGTGCACTTATACACATCGCCGTAGGCGTGGCGGGCGATGGTGATGGGCTTTTTCCAGTTCCGGACCACCGGATGGATGCTGTCGATCATGATGGGGGCGCGGAACACGGTGCCATCCAGTACAGCGCGGATGGTACCGTTGGGGCTTTTCCACATCTCATGCAGCTTGTACTCCTCCACGCGCTGGGCATTGGGGGTGATGGTGGCGCACTTGACCGACACGCCATACTTCTTGTTGGCAAGGGCGGCATCCATGGTCACCTGGTCTGCGGTGGCATCGCGGTTGGGCAGGCCCAGGTCGTAATATTCGGTCTTGAGGTCCACAAACGGGAGGATCAGTTCGTCCTTGATCATCTTCCATAGGATGCGGGTCATCTCATCGCCGTCCATCTCTACCAGCGGTGTCGTCATCTTGATCTTTTCCATAGCAGGGTTCCCTTTCCTCTATCGGTTTTGTATTTTCTGCCCCGTGCAGGGGCGTTGCGGCTTAGCGGTAGGCAGCTGCCAGTTTTTCAAAGGCAGGCAGGCTGCGCTCTACCTTTTCGGTATCGATGCAGTAAGCAAGGCGCACATAGCCCTGTACCCCAAAACTATCGCTGGGCACCAGCAGCAGGTCAAACTCCCGCGCTTTTTTGCAAAAGGCGTTTGCATCGGCTTCCAGCGCTTTGGGGAAGATGTAAAAGGTGCCGCCCGGGCGCTCCACCTCAAACCCCAGTGCGGTGAGCTTATTATACAGCAGGTTCATGTTCGTTTCGTAAACAGACAGATCGCTGGTAACATCCTGGCAGCGGCTCACCGCCCGCTGGATGATGCTGGGCGGGCAGTTGTGCCCGGTAAAGCGGGAGATCTGGCTCATCATATCCACAAGGATATCCTCCCCCTCGCACCCGGGGCACACCGCCACATAGCCCAGACGCTCGCCGGGCAGGCTCAGGCTCTTGGAGTAGGAGAAACAGGTCAGGGTGTGGGGATAGAACGCCGCCGGATAGGGTGCGGTCCTGCCGTCAAAAACGATATCCCGGTAAGGCTCATCGCTGACCAGGAAGATCGTGTGCCCATATTGGGCGCTTTTTTCGGTCAGGATCTCGGCCATGCGGGTCAGCGTCCGGGCCGAGTAGACTACGCCCGTGGGGTTATTGGGCGTATTGATGAGCACGCAGGCGACCTTTTCGGTCAGCATCTGTGCAAAAGCATCCAGATCCGGCTGGAAGGTGGGGGCCTGCGGCGGCACTACCCGGAGGCTGGCCCCGGTGCCTGCCACATACGGCCCGTACTCCGGGAAGTAGGGGGCAAAGGTCAGCACCTCGTCCCCCGGCCGGGATACCGCCCGGATGGCGTGGGCAATGGCACCCGCCGCGCCGGTGGTGGGGAAGATGTGCTTTTGCACATAGGGCAGGCCGAAAGCGCCGGCCAGATGGGCCGCCACAGCGGTGCGGAAACCCGGGTCGCCCTGGCTGGGGCAATAGCCATGCAGTGCCACCGGTTCCTCCTGCGCCAGCAGCGCCTGCATGGCGGCAGTAAAGGCTTGTGGGCAGGGCACGCTGGGGTTGCCCAGTGAATAATCGAACACGTTCTCGCTGCCGATCTCGGCGGCGCGCTGTCTGCCATACATAAAGGTCTCGCGGATAACGCTTTTATTCCTCAGCATGGCGCGGTAGTTCTCGTTCAGCATACTACTTTCCCTCTGATCTTGCCTTTTTATCTGCACAAAGTCTATGCGGGGCGGCTCCCCCTCATTTACGAGCCGCAGCCGTATAGCTCTGTTCCAGCTTAATGATACAGTTATAGGTGGGGTCCTGCTGTTTGATAAACTGCTCCATCTGTTCCAGCAGCTCCACCTTGTCCCCTGCATAGCCCGCCGGGACCACCAGATCGAACAGCACATTGGTATGGGACTTGCCCGGCACGATGCGCAGATCGTGCAGCGAGAGCGCCGGGTCCAGCTGGCGCAGCTTTTCGGTAAGGCGGCTGCGCAGCACCCCCACGGCGGCGTCCGAGGTAACGATGGGGTCATAGTGGATGGTCACCATCAGGTGGTCGTTCTTCATAAAATCCCTCTCGATGTTATCGATCAGGTCGTGGGCATCCAGCGGGTCCAGCTCTGCCGGCAGCTCCACATGCAGGGAGGCAAACTGGTGGCCGGGGCCATAGTCGTGCACCATCAGGTCGTGCACGCCCAGCACGCCGGGGTAGCTCATCACGGTCTGGTCGATATGCTCCACCAGATCCTCGCTGGGGCTTTCGCCCAGCAGCGGGCTGAGGGTGTCGGTCACAAGCCCCCAGCCGGAGATCAGGATAAACACGGCCACGCCCACACCCATCAGGCCATCCAGCACATCCCAGCCGGTCACACGGCACAGGATGGCGGCCGCCAGCACTGCACTGGTGCTCAGCACATCGTTGCGGCTATCGGCGGCGGTGGCGATCAGAGTCTCGGAGGCGATGATGCGGCCAATGGTACGATTGAAGCTGCTCATCCACAGCTTGACCAGGATGGACACCACCAGCACCGCCACCGTAAGCCAGCTGAACTGCACCGGGGTGGGGTGCAGCACCTTCACGACCGACTCCTTCAACAGCGAAAACCCAATGCCCAGGATGGTAACGCTGACCACCAGCCCTGCCAGATACTCAAAGCGGGCATGGCCGTAGGGATGCTCGGCATCCGGTGCCTTGGAGGCCAGCCGGAACCCCACCAGACTGACGATATTGGAGGATGCATCGGACAGGTTGTTCAACGCATCGGCGGTAATGGCAATGGAACCGAACAGGGTGCCTGCCACAAATTTGCCCAGGCAGAGCAGGACATTGCAGACCATGCCCACTACGCTGGCCAGGTTGCCGTAAGCTGCCCGGACGCGGGGGTCCTGCGGGGAATCCGGGCGGCGGATAAACAGACGGATCAGCAATTGCGTCATAAAAGCTCCTTCCGGGCAGCATCTTTTCTGCTGCCCGATGTTCCTTTAGTATAGCATTTTGCTTTATGGTTTTAAAGGCGTTTCAGAAATTTCATCCCTATACGCCAGATATGAAACCGGCGGCATCCCCTGTGCGCTGCGCCTGCGGGCGCTTTTTCCAAAACAAAAAACTATCTGCAGCAGCATCCGCCGGGTCACTCAGGTATCCGGTCTTGCCATTGCAGATAGTTTTATTTTATGGGATATTTTTGGTTATCCGGCAGCTCATGCCTTCTCGGAGGGCTTGCTCAGATCCACGCTGCGGATGATCTTGCGCACCGGCAGGATGCTCTTAGCGTTCATGGACAGCTCGTCCACGCCCATACGCAGGAAGGTCTCGGTCAGTGCGGTATCGGCACCCAGCTCACCGCAGATGCCTACCCAGATGCCGTGGCGATGGCCTGCTTCAATGGTCATCTTGATGGCGCGCAGCACAGCGGGGTGATGGGGGTTGAAGAACGGCTCCAGCTTTGCGTTCTGGCGATCCAGGGCGCAGGTGTACTGGGTCAGATCGTTGGTGCCGATGGAGAAGAAGTCGCACTCGGCGGCCAGCTCGTCCGCAATGAGCACTGCGGCGGGGGTCTCGATCATGGTGCCCACCTCGATGTTCTGGCCCATCTTCACGCCCTGGGCGGTCAGCTCGGCGCGGCACTCTTCAAGAATGGCCTTGGCATCCTGCAGCTCCCGCAGGCTGGTGATCATGGGGAACATGATGCTCATGTTGCCGTAGGCGGAAGCGCGCAGCAGTGCACGCAGCTGGGTCTTGAAGAAGTCCTTGCGGGTCAGGCAGATGCGGATAGCGCGGTAGCCCAGTGCCGGGTTTTCCTCATGGTCCAGCTTCATGTAATCCACGGTCTTATCTGCACCGATATCACAGGTACGGACGACCACCTTGCGGGGTGCCAGGCTCTCCAGCACCTGCTTGTAAGCCTCGAACTGGTAGTCCTCGCTGGGGAAATCCTTGCAGTTCAGGTACACGAACTCGGTGCGGAACAGGCCCACGCCGCCGGCATCGTTCTGCTGCACGGCACCCACATCGCTCATGCCGCCGATGTTGGCAAACACATTGATGGTCCTGCCGTCCAGGGTGGTATTGGGCTTGCCTTTCAGCTCCTGCAGCAGGGCCTGCTTTTTCTGGTCCTCCTGCTGGCGCTTTTTCAGGCTGTCCAGCAGATCCGGGGTGGGATCCACATACACACAGGCGTTGTAGCCATCCACCACGGCCATCTTACCGTCCCAGTCGTCCTGGATATCCTTGCACTGGATCAGGGCGGGGATGTTCATGCTGCGGGCCAGGATGGCGGTGTGGCTGTTGGAGCTGCCCTCGCGGGTGATAAAGCCCAGCAGCAGGCTCTTATCCATCCGCACGGTCTCCGAGGGGGCCAGGTCTTCTGCCACCAGGATGCTGGGTTCGGTGCCCTGCAGCGAAGCGTTGTCCACGCCCTGCAGGATATCCAGCATGGCCTGCGCGATATCGATAACATCGGCGCTGCGGGCCTGCAGATACGGGTCGTCCATGGCAGCAAACACGGCTGCCTGGTTGTCGCCTGCGGTCTTTACCGCGTACTCGGCGCATTTGTTCTGGCTGTTGATGATCTCCTTGATGGCATCCACAAAGTCATCGTCATCCAGCATCATGGCGTGGATGTTGAACACCTCGGCGATATCCTCGCCGGCTTCCGCCAGCGCTTTTTCATACAGGGCGGTCTGCTGCTCGATCGCCTTTTCGCGGGCAGCTTCAAAACGCTCCAGCTCAGCAGCGGGGTCTGCCACGGGAGCTGCAGAAATAACGGTACTCTTTTTCTTGTAGATCTTCAGCTTGCCAATGGCGATACCATTGAGAATGCTTTTTCCAGTGCCTACCTGCATCGCACTTTCTCCTTCCTCATACAGCCGGGCGTACGGCCCGGCATTCTGTCAAAAAAAGCCCCCGCAGATATCCCGCGAGGGCCTGGTCTCACAACAAAACCGCGGATCAGACGTTCTCGCTCAGGAACTTCTGGATCGCTTCTGCGGCAGCTGCTTCATCATCGCCTTCAACCTTGATGGTAACGGTCTCGCCCTGCTTGACGCCCATGCCCATCAGAGCCATCAGCTTGCGCATATCGCAGCTCTTGCCGTCCTTTTCCAGGGTGGCAGTGCTTGCAAAGCCCTTCACGGTCTTGACCAGCAGGCCGGCGGGACGAGCATGGATGCCGCAGGCATCCTTAACAGTGTACTGAAATTCCTTCATAATCATTTTCTCCTTAACTTATCCCTCTGCCCGGGCTGCTCATTCAGCCCCGGAACACGGCCTATGCCGACCGGGATTTGATACTTCTATTATAAACCCATACCGTTTTTTTTGCACCGTTTCATATTGCTGATTTTTCCAGAATTTTTTTGTTACATTTGAACATAACCATGTTACAAAAATCCGTGTTTTGTCCAATTTTCACCCCATCGTGTGCAAAAACTATGCATTTTGTGCAACTTCCGGACAAGTAGCCTCAAATGGTCGTTTTTCCGGCAGTTCCGGGCTTATTCCACAGGATAGCCCTCTGCATCCAGCGGCAGCTCGGTGTAAGGCGCTGCCTGGGGTGCGGCCTCCGGCTCGCCGGAGGTCTGCTGCGCGGCATCGGCCTGTTCGGTCAGCTGTTCCTCGTGCCGCTCGCCCCAGTCGCCGCTGTAATCCTCGCCGGAGGTCTGCTGCGCCAGCTCATTGCGGGCATCCTGCAGCCCCAGCACGATGCCGGAGGGCTTTTCCAGCAGATACGCGCCCACCGCCTTCTTTTTGTACACCAGCAGCACCCCGCAGCGGCTGGTCTCGCCACTGCTTGCCGCCGGGATGAGCGCCGTCCACTTTTCCACCGTTTTGCCCTTGTAGCGGGCAAGGTCCATGCCGCTTTGCTGCACTACGCCGTTAAAGGCCGAAAAGCTGTCGTCCCATTTGCGCGGGATCTTGACCTTATCTGCCGTAATGGACGCGCCATCCACATCCAGCCCGTAGCCGGTAAACCAGGTCTGGATGTCCTGTGCGCTCTCGATCCGGTCTACCGGGGCAGCAACCGCCACCGTCCGGGTACTGATGAACCGCCCCAGCATGGCGCTGAACACCACCAGCGCGCAGCACGCCGCCCCCGCTCCCAGCTTTTTCAGGTTCGTCTTGCTCAGTGTGACCACAAACATATCCCCATGCCTCCCCGCCATTTGCGCTTGCGTACTCTGCAAGCAGCTTATGCAGGGCACCAGGCAGATATGCCGGAGCAGCCCGCTTTCTCCCAGCGGCAGCAAAAAGCCCCCCCGGTCGGTGCCTGACGGCGCATACCGGGGGAGCGGTTCATGTTCTTATAAAATCCGCCGGGCAGACCCAGCCATCCTGTGCAAGCACCCTGTGCAGGACCTGCATCACACCGGCCTGCGTATGGGGCGGTGCAAGGAACGGCACCTTTGCCCGCAGGGGCGCGCTGCCGTTTTCCATCAAAAAGCCGTATTTTGCGGCGGTCAGCATCTCGGCATCATTGTAGGTATCGCCAAAGGCCATCATCCCCGTGGAAGGGATGTTGAACTGCCGCCCCAGCTGCTCCAGCGCAGCTCCCTTGTGGACACCGGGGTTCATCACATCCACCCAGTTCTTGCCGGCTACCGCCACCGAAAACGCTCCGCCGCAGGCCGTACTGTATACGGCATCAAAGGCCTGCTGGGCATTTCCCGCCGGCAGATAGATGGTAAATTTGTCTGCCGGGGCCTCTACGGCCAGCAGGTCGTCCACATAGGTCACGCGGGTGTAAAAGTTCCGGAACACAGCGTCATAGCACTGCCAGGGCTTTTCCACGTATACGCAGTCCAGCCCGCAGAGCATCCCGATGTCCCGGTTTTCCCGGGCCAGCTTTGCCAGCTGCCGCCAGCCTGCGGCAGGCATCTCGGAAACAAACAGGTCTTTGCCCTGCCAGCGGATGGCACCCCCGTTGTCTCCGATAAGGATGACCGTATCCAGCAGCCCGGCAAACATTTCTTCCAGCGTATACAGGGGCCGTCCGCTGGCAGCGGCAAACCGGATATCCTTCTGTGCCAGTGCGTGCACCATCCCGGCAAAGCCCTGGGGCAGGCAGCTGTGTTCATCCAGCAAAGTCGCGTCCATATCAGAGGCAACCAGGCGAATGCGGTCCGTAGCCATCGTTTTTCTCCCTTTATCCGATATAACTGATATTGGCATCCAGCTGGCCGCTGTAGCCGTTGATGCGGGCTTTCTCGGTGCCCTGCCACATATCGCAGCCGATGGGGCTGGCAGATACGCCGTAGTGAGCGTTCCAGATGGTGTAGCGGCTGCGCAGGGTGTTGTAGTCCACCCTCTTGCGGTACCAGGTGGTGGAAGCGTACACGCCGGGCTTGTAGCCCAGCTCCTTTACCCGCTCGCAGAACGCGACTGCACACTTGGTGCGGTCCGTCACGCCCAAACCGTCGGCACGGCCGGTGCCGCCCGGGGCGGTGGAAGCCTCGGTATCATAGAAGATGGGGTAGTCCAGCATCCGGCCATTCAAAGCCCAGTTGCAGCCCTCCGCTTCCTCCTGGGCTTCCGCCTCGTTCACTGCCTGGGTAAAAAAGTACACGCCCACCTTCAACCCTGCATTGCGGGCGTTGGTAAAGTGTTCCTCAAACATGGGGTCCTTGACCAGGTTTCCCGCAGCGCCGTAGCCCCGGTAGCCGATGCGGATGATAACAAAACTCACCCCGGACTTTTTGATCTGCTTCCAGTCCAGACCAGACTGATATTTGGACACATCGATGCCAAAGGTCACGTTATCCTGCTTTACACCGTTGGTGTCAAAGTAGTACAGCTTGCCATCGATGGACTGGATGCCGGTGAGCTTCTGGTGGGTATCCTGCGTGTAGTAGTAGGTCTTGCCGTTCTCGGTGCGCCAGCCGGAATACTCCGGCTCCTTTTCCTCGCTGCCAATGCCGAAAAGCCATTTGAACAGCCACTGGAAAAAGCCGTTTTCATCGTTCCAGTCCAGGCACTGTGCCTCGGCATCCTCCAGCGCGCCGGAATCCAGCGCCTGCTGGATCTGCTCCGGGGTCAGCAGTACGCTGCCCTCCGGAGTATGCTGGGCGGTGGTATTGTTCTGTGCCGTGCCATCCTCGGCGGGGGCCTGCGGGTCCTGGGCTGCCAGCTCCGGGGTCTCCTCCTGCAGCATCACAACAGAGTTTTCCTCTTCCAGCGCCGCGTCCTCTGCAGGCTGTTCCGTTTCCGGCGCTGCAGGCGCAGGCTCGGCCGCTGCAGGCTGTGCCGGGGCCGGGTCTGCCGGGGCAGGCTGCGCGGTGCTCTCTGCTGCGGGCAGGGCAGCGGTGCAGACCGTCTGCTCCTGCGCTGCGGCAGGCGCAGCGTCAAGTTCCTCCACTTCCGGTGCAGCGGCAGGCTTGTCCGTTTTTTTCTCGGTGGGCTTTACCGCGGCCTGCGGCACCACTGCCCCCACGGCCAGTGCCTCCGGCTGTGCAGCCAGCAGGGAAGCCGTGCCCATGCCGCCCACGGCCAGTGCCAGCGTCATGGCCAGAACTGCCGCTGCAGCAGCCACTTTGCGGCGGGCTGTGCCGTATTTATCCAAAAACTTTTTCATCTGTTTTTCTCTGCCTCCGAATTTCCCAGTTGTGCAGGGGGTCCATGCACAGGGCGCTGCACCGCTCTCCCGTATTCCACACGATCGGCCGTAAAAACGACAGTGGATGATGACTTTGTTCTTCTTTTAGTATACACCCGCACGCGGGGAGCCGTCAACGGCACAGCAGGCTTCCTCACAAATTCTCCACCCGGCATCCTGTCGGAAAATGTCCCAAATGGAATACGTTTCAACCGGCTGCAGCATTGCACAAAGCCGAAATTTCATATTTTTCCCAGCCACCCCTTGCTGTCTTGACAGGTGTATGGTATGATACAGGGCATACGTTCGTTATTTCAAAACATTGTTATGGATAGAAAGGCAGTTTTTCATGTCAGCTGTAAAGGATTTTTTAAAGCGGAAGGATATCGTCATCTCTCCGCAGCGCTACCTCATTGATGCCCTGGGCGCTATGGCACAGGGCCTGTTCGCCAGCCTGCTGATCGGCACCATCATCAAAACGGTTGGCCAGCAGACCGGCCTTGCCCTGCTGGTGGATCTGGGCGGCTACGCCACCGCCATGAGCGGCCCCGCCATGGCCTGCGCCATCGGCTGGGCACTGCACTGCCCGCCGCTGGTGCTGTTCAGCCTGATCACGGTGGGTTACTCGGCCAACGCCCTGGGCGGTGCCGGCGGCCCGCTGGCCGTGCTGGTGATCGCCATCGTAGCTGCAGAGCTGGGCAAGGCCGTGAGCAAGGAGACCAAGGTGGATATCCTGGTCACCCCGCTGACCACCATTTTTGTCGGTGTCGGCCTGTCCATGCTCATTGCCGCCCCCATCGGCGCTGCCGCCAGCCAGGTGGGCACCCTTATCATGTGGGCCACCGAGCAGGCACCGCTGGTCATGGGCATCCTGGTATCGGTCA
Organism: uncultured Faecalibacterium sp.; assembly: GCA_934553285.1. Classification (GTDB taxonomy): domain Bacteria; phylum Bacillota; class Clostridia; order Oscillospirales; family Ruminococcaceae; genus Faecalibacterium. The sequence continues at coordinate 11,662 of CAKTFD010000021.1, forward strand.
TCGTGGGCGTTGCCCTGACCCTGCCCATCTCCTCCGCAGCCATCTGTGCCGCGCTGGGCCTGACCGGCCTTGCAGGCGGCGCTGCCGTGGCAGGCTGCTGCGCCCAGATGGTGGGCTTTGCCGTGATGAGCTACAAAGAAAACGGCGTGGGCGGCCTGGTAAGCCAGGGCCTGGGCACCAGTATGCTGCAGATGGGCAACATCATCAAGAACCCCCGCATCTGGATCGCGCCCACCCTTGCCAGCGCCATCACCGGCCCGCTGGCCACCTGCCTGTTCCACTTTGAGATGAACGGCGCAGCGGTCTCCTCCGGCATGGGCACCTGCGGCCTGGTGGGCCAGATCGGCGTCTACTCCGGCTGGGTCAGCGACATCGCCGCCGGTACCAAAGCCGCCATCACCCCCATGGACTGGGCCGCTATGGTGCTGCTGTGCTTCGTGCTGCCCGCCGTGCTGAGCGTGATCTTCTGCGAGATCGAGCGCAAGCTGGGCTGGATCAAGGACGGCGATCTGAAACTGAACTGACCGCCGCATCCGCTCCACCCATCCTCTAAAAAATATCCTGCACCTGCCAGGGGGCTGCTGCACCAGATGATGTGCGGCAGCCCCTTGTTGTTTTTACTGCAGAACTTTTCCATCCAGCACGGCCTGGCGCAGGGTATCGCCCTCGTACACCAGCTTGAGGGAAAAATAGGGGTGGTCTTCTTCCAGCAGGCGGAAAAAGATCTTATCCCCTTCCCAGATGGGCAGCTGCTGCACCTCGGCCTTGGGCACCCACTGCAGCTCGCCCTCTGCGCAGGCATCGCCCCGGATCATCTCGCCCTCCCACCGGTCGGCGGTGTACAGGTGGATGAACTCGGTCATGCTGCCCCACACAAAGGTCAGCAGCCCCCGGGCGCGGTAGCCCGTCAGGGTAAGTCCGGTCTCCTCCCGCACCTCCCGTACAAGGCAGTCCTCCGGGCTTTCAAACCGCTCAAATTTGCCGCCGACGCCCACCCATTTATCGTGGTTGTAATCATCCTGCTTTTTTACCCGGTGCAGCATCAGATAGGCATCCTCCCGCTCCAGATAGCACAGCGTGGTGCTGAAAATAGGGAAATCCGGGTCCATAAATGCGCCCAAGTTCATCGTTTTTTCTCCTTTTTATCCTGTTTTCTGCCGTAAAAACGGGATTCCGGGCAGACTGCGGTCTGCCCGGAATCCCTCTGCAAATCGTTCCGCTGCTGATGCCCTCAGTACAGCGGCGTAAACTGCGGTTTATGCCTTGCGGCTGGCGCGGCCCTTGCCGGCACTGTTCAGCTTGCGCACCAGGTCGTTCTGGTGTTTGCGCTGGGAGGGTGTGGGCTGCGGGTCTCTGGCTTCCTCGGCGCGTCTGCCGGCCTGTACGGTGTTGGGGTCGATGCGTTCCAGCGTCCACTCCTGATTGCCGCCCGCCACATAGTTCCAGATCTGCGCCTGTGCGCCGTTGGCGGTGTTCATGCCCACCAGGTCGATGTACTTATCCGCCAGCACATTGCGGATGCGGGTGCGCCCGCTGCGGGTCGCCTCCAGCGCCCAGCACTGGCTCAGCCCGCTGGTGCGGCTCCACTGATGCAGCCAGGTGCCTTCCACCACGCCGCCCAGTGCCAGATCGATCATCTTACCGGTAAAGCGGTTCTGGATGCGCCAGCGTCCCTCGCCTGCATCCACAAACTGCCACTGCTGCCAGGGGTGGCCTGCGTAGCTCCACAGCTGGATGCCGGCACCGTTTTCCGTGTTGAAATCCTTTACTTCCAGCACCTTCCCGTTGGGGGCTTTGATGATGTAATATTCACCTTCTAAAATGACGACCTGCGATGCCTTTGCCATAGAGCACGACTCCTTTCTGGTTTGGTATCCCTATTATACCCGATTTGTGCAGGAGCAACAAGAATGCTTTTCCATAATTATTTTCTGTTTTTTTGTGCATTCCGCCGTGTTATTCCGGCGGAAACGTTTTCGCTTTCTGCTGCAGGAACCCTTTTGCACTCCGGCTCCGGTTGTGGTACAATAGGGCCATCCAGATCAAGGAGGGATCCATTATGACCAACGAAACACTGGAAACCATTAAAACCCGCCGCAGCTGCCGTGCCTACAAGCCCCAGCAGATCACCGATGCCGAGCTGAATGCCGTGCTGGAAGCCGGCACCTATGCCGCCAGCGCCATGGGCCGCCAGAGCGCCAAGATCGTGGTCGTGCAGGATGCCGCCACCCGCGCCCAGCTGACCCGGATGAACGCCGCCGTGATGGGTGCAGACAGCGACCCCATGTACGGTGCCCCCACCATCCTGGTGGTGCTGGCCGATGCCCACGCAAACTGCGCCGTGCAGGACGGCAGCCTTGTAATGGGCAACCTGATGCTGGCCGCCGCCTCGCTGGGGCTGGGCAGCTGCTGGATCAACCGCGCCCGGGAAGAATTTGACACCGCCGAGGGCAAGGCCCTGCTGCAGAAATGGGGCATCGAGGGAGACTGGGTCGGCGTAGGGCACTGCATCCTGGGTTACCCCGCCGCCGCACCCAAACCGGCTGCGCCCCGCAAACCGGATTACATCGTAAGAACATAAGGAGCTTTATGAAACCCGATTACAAGCTGGTCGCCAAGGCCAAATACATCCACAACACTGCCGACCTTGCCAACGAACTGTGGCACGAGGTCTACAAGCGCTACTACCCGGCCAAGCAGCTGGATACGCTGGTAGAGGAGCTGCAAAGCGCCGATGCCATCGAGGCAGACATCGACAACGATGTAAACTATTTTCTGGTATTCCTGGGGGGCAAGGCCATCGGCTACTTTGCCTGGAAGATGGAGAACACCGCCCTGCACCTGATGCACCTGTATCTCAAGCCGGAGTACCGCGGCAAGGCCATCGGCCGGGATATCGTGCTCTCCTGCGAGCGCCTGGCCAAAGGCGAGGGCAAGGGCCGGGTGTGGTGCGCCGTGCACAGCAAGGCCCTGCCGGTGCAGCAGTTCTTCAAAGCGCTGCGCTACCGTGAGCTGCGCCCCGCCGAGCAGGAGACCGGCACCGTGCCCCGCAGTGAGCTGGTATTTGAGCACACCCTGGGCTGAGCCGCAAAACTGCAAAAAAGCCATTGAATTTTCAGCGCATTTGTACTACACTGGTGTAGTGTAATAAAGCCGCCTTCTGCGGTCAGTCTGTGCAAAAAAGGAGAATATCATGGCAAAAGATCATCCCACCGGCAAATCCGGCCTGTACCAGGCTTTTCTGCAGCTCAAGACCCCGGAGGAGTGCTACCGTTTTCTACAGGATGTGTGCAGCTACTCGGAGCTGAGCGCAATGGAACAGCGCTATAATATTGCCGAGATGCTTTCCGACAAATGCATCTATACCGAGATCATGGACAAGACCGGTGCTTCCAGCGCCATCATCAGCCGGGTCAGCCGGGTGCTGAGCGCTGACGACAGTGTGCTGCGCGCACTGCTGGAAGCCGGTAAAAAGTCCGCTGACTGACGCAAAAGCCGCGTGCCGCCAGGAGGGGCGCTATGCCCGTATCTGCAGCCTGCGGCTTTTGCTTATTTTTACAAGGAGGATCCGTATCATGCGTAAAGCTGTTGTATTTTTTGCCGAAGGAACTGAGGAATGTGAGGCCCTGCTGGTGGTAGACCTGCTCCGCCGCGCCAAAGTGGAGGTGCTGGTGGCCAGCGCCACCGGCAGCCGCGAGATCGTGAGCAGCCACAAGGTCCGCATCACCGCCGATGCCCTGGCGGAAGAGATCGATTACACCGATGTGGATCTGGTGGTGCTGCCCGGCGGCATCCCCGGCACCCCGAACCTTGCCGCCAACAAAACGGTCACCGATACCTGCACCGCCTTTGCCGGGGCCGGCAAAAAGGTAGCCGCCATCTGCGCCGCCCCCAGCGTGCTGGCCGCGCTGGGCCTGCTGGAGGGCAAAAACGCCACCGCCCACGCCGCATTCCAGGATCAGCTGGCCGGTGCCCATGTGCAGGATGCCGAGGTCGTGGTGGATGGCAACATCACCACCAGCTACGGTCTGGGCGGTGCCATTCCCTTTGCACTGGAGCTGGTGCGCCAGCTGGCCGGGCAGGCGGAGGCAGACCGCATCCGCAGCGCCATCGCCTACCGGCACTGAGAGGAGGAGGCCGTATGCGTTTTGTCACCTGCCGCCTGCCGGATGGCCTCGAAGATCCGGCTATCCTCTCCCCGGACGGCACCCAGGTCTGGCCGCTGAGCTGGCTGGGGCTGTCCTACGAGACCCTGTCCGATGCTATCCCCTTCCTGACCCCGCAGGTGCAAAGGGGGCTGCAGCTGGCCATCAGCGGCATCCCGGCGCTGCCGGTGGAGGCCGTGGCCCTGCAAAGCCCCATCCCCTGCCCCGCGCAGGATGTGATCTGCCTTGGCATCAACTACATGGCACACTCCGCCGAGGCGGAAAAGTATTCCGCAGATGCCTTTGCCACCCGGCATCAGGATGCCATCTACTTTTCCAAGCGGGTCACCCGGGCAGTGCCGGACGGCGGCTTTATCGAAGCCCACACCGACCTTGTGCAGAAGCTGGACTATGAGTGCGAGCTGGCCGTTGTGCTGGGCAGGGACGCCCGGGATGTGCCCGCCGGGCAGACGAAGGACTATGTGTTCGGCTATACCATCCTGAACGATGTTTCCGCCCGGGATGTGCAGACCGCCCATAAGCAGTGGTACTTTGGCAAGAGCCTGGACGGCTTTACCCCCATGGGGCCTTGCATCGTGACCGCCGATGAATTTGATGCCTACCCGCCCGCACTGCCCATCCGCAGCCGGGTAAACGGCACCCTGCGGCAGAACTCCGATACCAGCCTGCAGATCTTTGATATCGACTATGTGATCCACGAGCTTTCGCAGGGCATGACCCTGAAAGCCGGTACCATCATTGCCACCGGCACCCCCGCCGGGGTGGGCATGGGCATGGACCCGCCGCAGTTTTTGCATCCCGGCGATACCGTGCAGTGCGAGATCGGCGGCATTGGCACCCTGACCAACACCGTGCGCTGAACGCCTTGTGGAACTGACCAAAATTTTACATTCATTTCCGTCCAATTGCATGAAATCCCGCTGTGGTACTGCTCTTTTGCGGCAGGATATGGTATACTGTGAGGTACTGAAAACTTTGCGGCATGTCCGCATCAAAGGGGTAAATACTATGAAGGAATATGCATTCGGCATCGACCTGGGCGGCACCACCGCCAAGGTCGGTCTGTTCACCACCAACGGCAAGCTGCTGGAAAAATGGGAGGTGCCCACCGACACTTCTGACTCCGGCGCACACATCCTGGAAAATCTGGCCGCCGCCGTGCAGCAGAAGATGCAGGAAAAAGGCCTGACTGCCGATGTGGTCGAGGGTGTGGGCGTGGGCGTGCCCGGCCCGGTGCTGGATTCCAGCATCGTTCCCATCGTATGCGCAAACCTGGGCGGCTGGGGCAACCGCAACGTGTCCATTGAGCTCAGCGAGCTGCTGGGCGGCATCCGGGTGCTGGTAGGCAACGATGCCAACGTGGCCGCACTGGGCGAGATCTGGATGGGCGCAGCGCAGGGCTGCCGCAGCGCCGTTATGGTCACACTGGGCACCGGCGTGGGCGGCGGTGTCATCGTCAACGGCAAGGTCATCGATGGTGCTCACGGTGCCGGCGGCGAGATCGGCCATATCACCGTAAACCCCCACGAAACCGCCGTCTGCGGCTGCGGCAAGCGCGGCTGCCTGGAGCAGTATTCCAGCGCTACCGGTGTGGTGCGCTGCATGAACAAGCTGCTGGACCAGAACCCGGACACCCCCTGCGTCCTGCGCGGCAAAGAGTTTGTTGCCAAGGATGTGTTCGATGCTGCCCGCAGCGGGGATGCACTGGCCGCCCGCGAGGTGGACGAGATGGCTGCTACCCTGGGCATGGCACTGGCCAACATTGCCTCCACCACCGACCCCGAGACCTTTCTGCTGGGCGGCGGCGTAGCCCGCGCCGGTGCGGTGCTGTTTGACCCGCTGGTGCGCCACTACAAGACCTACGCCTTCCAATCCTGCCGCAATACCCCCATCAAGGCCGCCAGCCTGGGCAATGATGCCGGCATCTACGGTGCCGTGCGCCTGATCGTGGGGGCATAAGCCTTTTATTCTGATCGTTTTCCGGAACAGCCGGGCCTGCGGGTCTGGCTGTTCTGCTTTTTACGAGAAGGTTCCGCTGAACGGATGCGGCAGCGGCTTTCTGTTTTTGCCGGGCGCACGCTTTCTCTCACGCACAAAATAGTCTAATTTCCAAAAAAGGTTGCATAACCGTGCAAAAGCGCGGGGTAAGCATTGTTTATTTTGTGCATTTATGCTAAAATATCTAGCGAGTGGTGAAATTTCATCATATGGTCATACTTTTCCGTACGCTGTAAAGAACGGGTCTGCCGGGGTGGCGGTGCCATGGGCCGACCCGTAAAAATAACAACGCAATAAAGGAGAACACACCATGAAAAAATGTAGAGCCTTGACCTGTGCAGTGATCCTGCTGGTCTCCGTATTTCTCTGCATACAGACCGCATACGCCCAACCGGCGGGCGGAGGCAAAACGCTGGATATCATTTTTACCCACGATACCCACTCCCACCTGAACAGCTTTACCACTGTGGTGGAGGACGAGGAGATGGACATCGGCGGCTTTGCCCGCGCCAACACCCTGATCAAGGCGCAGAAAACGCAGGACCCGGACACCCTTGTGATCGATGGCGGCGATTTCTCCATGGGCACCCTGATCCAGACCGTGTTCGAGACCCAGGCGGCCGAGCTGCGGATGCTGGGCTACATGGGGTACGATGTGACCACCTTCGGCAACCACGAGTTTGACTACCGCTCCAGCGGCCTTGCCAATATGCTTACCAGCGCACAGGCCTCCGGCGATGCGGTGCCGGCCATCGTGCTCTGCAATGTGGACTGGGATGCCATGGAGGCCGCCGGCCTGACCGAGGGCCAGCAGCAGCTAAAGGATGCCTTTGCAGCATACGGCGTGCAGGACTACACCGTGCTCCAGAAGGGCGATGTCCGCATTGCGGTGGTGGGTGTTTTTGGTAAGGATGCGCTCTCCTGCGCGCCCACCTGTGAGCTGCAGTTCAAGGACCCGGTGGAAGCAGTAAAGGCTACCGTAGCAAAGATCAAGGCCGAGGAAAACGCGGATATGATCGTCTGCGTTTCCCACAGCGGCACCTGGGACGACCCCAAAAAATCTGAGGACGAGCTGGTGCCCATCACGGCAGAGATCCCCGCCGATGCCGCCACCCAGGAAGTCATCGACCGCTTTATGGACACCGTAGATGACGACTATCTGGCGCAGTTCGGCTACACCAAGGACCAGGTCCTGGCCGAAAACGATGTTGTTTTTTCCACCCTGAAAGACCTGGGGCGCGTGCACACCGAGCATAACCTCGGCGATATCATTGCGGATGCCTATGTGTACGCCGTGGAACATGCCGACGACTACGACGGCACCCCCGTGGATCTGGCAGTCGTGCCCAGCGGCACCGTGCGCGATACCTACGCCCGGGGCAATATCACGGTGGAGCAGGTGTTCAACTCCTTCTCGCTGGGCATCGGCGCAGACGGCGTGCCGGGCTACCCGCTGATCAGCGTCTACCTGACGGGCAGGGAACTCAAGACCGCCGCCGAGATCGATGCCTCCATCTCGGATCTGATGACCACGGCGCGGCTGTACTGCAGCGGCCTGAACTTTACGTATAACCCGCACCGTATGCTGCTGAACAAGGTCACCGATGTCTATCTGGTGGAGGAGGACGGCCAGCGCATCGAGCTGCAGGACGACAAGCTGTACCGCGTGATCGCAGACATTTACAGCGGGCAGATGCTCAGCGCCGTAACGGATATGTCCTACGGGCTTTTGTCCATCGTGCCAAAATATGCAGACGGCACCCCCATCGAGGATTTTGAGGATGTGATCCTCACCGAAAACGGCCGGGAGCTGAAAGGCTGGGATGCCATTGCGCGGTACATGTCCTCCTTTGCGGATTCCGATGGCAACGGCATCGGCAACGTGCCGGAATACTACAGCACCCTGCACGACCGCAAAGTGGTCGATGACAGCCGCAACATCGTTGCACTGGTAAAAAGCCTAACCGCTTTACTGCCATCTTTGCCGGCGTGATCGCCGTGGTGCTCCTGCTGGTGGTCCTGCTGGTGCTGCTGATCCGGAAGCTCGTCCGCAGGATCCGCCGCAGAAAAAAGGCCCGGGGCTGATGGCCCGGCTGCACCCATCCATATAACAAAAGAGGGACCGCTATGAGCGAATTTTCACACCTGAAAAACAAATTGCTGGCCGAACAGGTGGAGGACCAGATCTACCATTATATCCTGGACGAAGCGCTGGAGCCGGGGACAAAGCTGCCCAACGAGTTTGCCCTGGGCGAAAAGTTCCGGGTGGGGCGCAGCACCATCCGGGAGGCGGTAAAGCTGCTGTCCAGCAAGGGCATCGTGGAGGTGCGGCAAGGCTCCGGCACCTATGTGGTGACCACGGTCAAGGGCCTTTCCGACCCGCTGAACCTGCGCAGCGTGCAGGACAAAAACGCCCTGGCCTTTGATCTGGTAAACGTCCGGCTGCTGCTGGAACCGGGCATTGCGGAGATGGCCGCACAAAACGCCACCCCGGAGGACATCGAGCGGCTGCGGCGGCTCTGCGAGCGGGTGGAGACCAAGATCCACGAGGGCGACCGCTACATCGAGGACGACATCGCCTTCCATACCTGCATCGCAGAGAGCAGCAAAAACCTTGTAGTGGGGCAGCTGATCCCGATCATCGACACAGCGGTGATGATGTTCGTCAACGTCACCCACAAAAAGCTCATCGATGAGACCATCATGACCCACCGCATGATCGCCGAGGCCATTGCGAACCATGACCCCATCGGGGCAAAGTCCGCCATGGTAATGCATCTGAACTTCAACCGCAGCTATATCAAAAAGATCTACGATGGCGAGGACCCCGATGACGGCACCATTGGCATGGCAGGATATGTTAAACAAGAAGTAAAATAGAAACTGTGCGCCGCTTTGCGCATCGTCTGCGGAAAAATCGCTTTATTTGCAGTTCCGGAACGCCTGCGGGCATTTCGGAACTGCTTTTTTCTCCGGGGGAACTCCGCCGCCCCCTTGGGGGAGGTGGCATCGCGCAGCAAGGACGGTGGGGGCAAGCGGCATCCTTTTCGTTTATGCAAATCATCTGATGACTTTTGTGCCGAGATTTTTCCAAAGGCCCTTTCCGGGGCCTATTTTTTTGCAAAAATCGCCCTGAATTGGGCAGAGTGCATGATGTATCCCAGATTTTTTGCACAAATAGTAGGACGTATATGCGACAACTTGCAAAAAAGTTACTGCAGATTTACAATAAAATCACAAAAGGTCCTACAGAAAAAAGGACGAAAGCAAGCAGTATTTGGAGGTATGGATATGGAGTTACGTTCACAGGAAGTCCGCACTTTAGCACCCGAGAATGACCCGTTGAAGATGGGTATGGGCTGGAAGGTCGAGGACCTTTCCAAGCCCCAGATCATGGTGGAAAGCACCTTCGGCGACAGCCACCCCGGCAGCGCCCATCTGGATCAGTTCGTCAAGGAAGCCGTGCAGGCGGTCAACGACAACGGCGGCAAGGCTGCCCGCTATTTTGCCACCGATATGTGTGATGGCATTGCACAGGGCCATGATGGCATCAACTACTCGCTGCCTCACCGCGATGCTATCGTGAATCTGGTGGAGGCACAGGCAAACGCCAGCGTCTACGATGGCGGCGTGTTCATCGCCAGCTGCGATAAGTCCGTGCCCGCCATGCTGATGAGCATCGGCCGTTTGAAGGACATGAGCGCCATCGTGGTCACCGGCGGCGTGATGGAAGCCCACACCCTGCCGAAAGAATACGTGGTCAACGACCCCGCCTGCGCCATCAATGAGCTGCTGACGCTGGAGCAGATCGGCAAGTTTGACGCATGGGAAAAGACCGGCGTCATCCCCAACAGTCAGCTGGACTACTACAAGCACAACGCCTGCCCCAGCTGCGGTGCCTGCTCCTTTATGGGCACCGCCTCCACCATGCAGATCATGGCCGAGGCACTGGGCCTGATGCTGCCGGGCACCGCCCTGATGCCCGCCACCGCCCCGGAGCTGAAGCAGGCCGCCTACGATGCCGGCAAGCAGCTGATGGAGCTGGTCAAGAAGGGCATCACCGCCAAGGACATCGTGACCAAGAAGAGCTTTGAGAACGCCATCATGGTGCACGCCGCCATTTCCGGCTCCACCAACGCCACCATGCACCTGCCCGCCATCGCCCACGAGTTCGGCATCGAGATCGACGCCGACACCTTTGACCGGATGCATCGCGGTGCCCACTACCTGCTGAACATCCGTCCCTCCGGCGACTGGCCCGCACAGTATTTCTACTATGCAGGCGGCGTGCCCCGCGTGATGGAGGAGATCAAGTCCATGCTGAATCTGGATGTGATGACCGTTACCGGCAAGACCCTGGGCGAGAACCTGGAAGAGCTGAAAAAGAACGGCTTCTACCAGCACTGCGACGCCATCCTGGCCGAAAAGGCCGCCGGTTTTGCCCGCCCGGTCAGCCGCGAGGACATCATCCACAGCTTTGATAACGCTAAGGGCACCGATGGCAGCATTGCCATCCTCAAAGGCAACCTGGCCCCGGAAGGCTGTGTCATCAAGCACACCGCCTGCCCCAAGAATATGTTTGAAGCCACCCTGCGCGCCAAGCCCTACGACAGCGAGGAGGCGTGCATCTCCGCTGTGCTGCACGGCGAGGTAAAGCCCGGTGACGCCATCTTTATCCGCTACGAGGGCCCCCGCGGCAGCGGTATGCCCGAGATGTTCTACACCGGCGAGGCCATCTGCGCCGACCCGAAGCTGGCTTCCAGCGTGGCCCTGATCACCGATGGCCGCTTCTCCGGCGCAAGCCGCGGCCCCGTCATCGGCCATGTCAGCCCGGAGGCTGCGGTGGGCGGCCCCATCGCACTGGTGGAGCCGGACGACCTGATCCAGATCGATGTGCCGGGCCGCAAGCTGGCCATCGTGGGCGTGAAGGGCGAGGCAAAGACCCCCGAAGAGATGGACACCATCCTGGCCGAGCGCCGCGCCAACTGGAAGCCCAAGGCTCCCAAGTACACCAAGGGCCTGCTCAAGCTCTACTCTCAGCACGCCGCCAGCCCCATGAAGGGCGCTTACATGGAGTAAAATACTCCGCGGCAACAACAAAAAGTAAACCGCCTGGGGCGTTTTTCCGGACGGCTTAGATAAGTGCAGCCAAAAATCAAGAAACGGAGGAATTTTTATGACAGCAGTTGCAACTCCCGATGCGGCACGGCTGGTATTTGCTGCCGTGGCAGGCCTGATCCTATTGCTCATCCTCATCATCAAGTTCAAGGTACACGCCATGATCTCCATCCTGGTGGGTGCCGTGGGCATCGGCCTGATGGCCGGTATGCCCCTGTCCGACATCGTTGGCTCGGTCAACGAAGGTATCGGCAACACCTTAAAGGGCATCGCCCTTCTGGTGGGCCTTGGCTCCATGTTCGGTGCCATCCTGGAGGAATCCGGCGGCGCGCAGACCCTGGCTGTGACCATGGTGCGGAAGTTCGGTGACGAAAAAGCCGCCTGGGCACTGGGCATCACGGGTCTGGTGGTGGCCATGCCGGTGTTCTTCGATGCAGGCCTTATCATCCTCATCCCGCTGGCCTTCTCGCTGGCAAAGCGCACCAAGCGCTCCGTGCTGTACTACGTCATCCCCCTGCTGGCAGGTCTGGCAGTCGGCCACGCTTTCATCCCTCCCACGCCGGGTCCCGTGCTGGTGGCTACCATGCTGGGCGTTGACCTGGGCTGGGTCATCCTCATCGGCATCTTCTGCGGCATCTTTGCCATGATCGCTGCCGGCCCCATCTGGGGTTCCATCTGCGGCAAAAAGTACATGATCGAAGTGCCCGAGCATGTTGCCCAGCAGGACGATATCGACGAGAGCAAGCTGCCCAAGTTCGGCACCATCGTGGGCATCATCCTGATCCCGCTGGTGCTCATCATCGCAAACTCCGTGGCTAAGGTGGTGCCCGCACTGGCTGGCATCCAGCCCGTTCTGGCCTTCCTCGGCGAGCCGTTCATGGCTCTGCTTCTGGCCACCATCGCCGCCATGTATCTGCTGGGCACCCGCCACGGCTACAGCAACGCTCAGCTGGAAAAGATCATGACCAAATCTCTGGAGCCTACCGGCATGATCCTGCTGGTCACTGCCTGCGGCGGCGTGCTGCGCTACATGCTGCAGAACTCCGGCCTGGGCGATGTCATTGGCAACGCCGTAGCAAACGCCAGCCTGCCGCTGGTTCTGGTAGCCTTCATCGTGGCTGCGCTGGTGCGTATCTCGGTCGGTTCTTCCACCGTGGCTATGACCATGGCAGCCGGCATCATCTCTGCCATGCCCGGCATCAGCGAGCTTAGCCCCCTGTACCTGGCCTGCGTCACCGCTGCCATCGCTGGCGGCTCCACCGTCTGCTCCCACTTCAACGACTCCGGCTTCTGGCTGGTAAAGAGCCTTGTGGGCATGGACGAAAAGACCACCCTCAAGACCTGGACCATCATGGAAACGCTGGTCGGCGGTGTGGG
>CAKTFD010000022.1 GCA_934553285.1 uncultured Faecalibacterium sp.
TATTGCATCCCCCTTTGATTTCACATTTAGAATAGCACACGTTAAATTGAAAATCAATATATTTTTATCGTTTATCAGCAAAATCATCCGCATTATGAGTAAGAGTGTTAAACAGTACCCCTTGAAAGGAGGGATGCCCTTTGGCAAGAAATGATGGTATTGACCGCACCAGTGTCCGAAATCTCACCGTTTCGGACAAGGCCGTTGGCAACACCCAGCAGCACAACGAACGCGAAAAGGACAGCTATCGGAACCCCGACATTATCCCCCAGCGCACTGCATGGAACGTCCACTTCAAAAAGCCAACCGCCAGCTATACTGACCTGTTCGCCCAACTGGAAACCGATGGAACCATCTCCACGCGCGGCCTGAAACCGGATGCCACCCACTACTGCGAACTTGTCTTTGATGTCAACTCGGCCTACTTTGACAACCACGGCGGCTACGAGTTCGCCAAACGGTTCTATGAGGATGCCTACAAAGCTGCCGTTCAGATCGTGGGTGGTGAGCAGTATATCCTCTCGGCAGTCATGCACGCCGATGAGATCAACCGTGCCATGACCGAAGCACTAGGCCGGGAGGTCTACCACTACCATCTCCATGTGGTCTATGTGCCTGTGGTGGAAAAGCAAATCCTCTGGTCGAAACGCTGCAAGGACAAGGCACTGGTCGGCACAGTCAAGGAGACCGTCATGCAGGTCAGCCGAAGCAAGAAGTGGGCATCCAAGCCCCTGCTGGACGATGCAGGAAAGCCTGTCCTGCAAAAGAGCGGCAAGCCAGTCCTGAAGAAGTCGTACAGCGTTCTGCAAGATGATTTCTTCAACTATATGCGCAACGCCGGGTACACGGATGTAGAACGCGGCGAGCGCGGCAGCACCGAAGAACACCTGACCGTCACCCAGTTCAAAGTCCAACGGGAACAGGAGCGGCTGGACACCCTGACCGCACAAGCCGACCAGAAAGAACAATCGCTTGCCCAAACCAACGCTGTTCTTTCCAAGAAGGAGCGGGAACTTGCCGCTGTGCAGAAAAAGACCATGCTCACGAAAGAAGCCCTCATTCATGCGCGCGATCTGGATTATATTGGCAAGCGCACCTTTCTCGGCAACTATTCGCTGACCGAAGAAGAGTTTTCCAAGCTGAAAAAGCAAGCCGACCACGGCTATATGATGGATGTAGAGAACCGCCGCCTGAAAGAAGAACTTTCCATCGCCAAGAAAGAAGCAGTTCGTTGGAGCAACAAGTACCACGACCTGTGGTACGATGTGAAGCCCTATCTGGATGCTCTCCACCGTGCGCCGGAACTGGTGCGCGGCTTTCTCGAAAAGATTCTTGCCCCTAAGCAGGAGCGCACTATGAATGTGCCGCAGCGAAACCGCAAGCGTGGGCAGGATATGGAACTTTGATTTTCGGAGGATACCATTTGAACAAAAAGAAGAAGTCAAACAAATCCGGCTACCCGGATGAAGCAATCAAGACCCTTGCACGTTGCTTTTATCCCTCCATGGTTGAGTTTTTCAACAGCGAGGAAGGCCAGCGTGAATATGAGGAATGGCTGAAAGAGCAGGAAGCACTACAAGCCTTGCCTGTTGCCGCATAAAAACAGCAGGACGCTCCCGGTAAAAGGAACGCCCTGCCTTATATAGATGTATCTTGCCGAGGTGTGTCCAATTGGACACACCTCTTATTTTTTTGCCCTTAATCTTCTAACCCGTGGCTTCCGGCCACATTCTTCAAATATTCCTCCGGGTCACCGTTCAGAATCAAATCCGCATAGCCCAGCGGGTCATTATAGATAAGGTAGTCCAATTCGGTCTGCTGTGCCATGGTCACATCCAGCGCATCCTCAACCCCGGTGCAGTCGATGGAAATTTTTCTCCCATCCCGGAGCAGCAGTTCCACACATCCAGTGTCCATATTAAACTTGCAGGCTCTTTCATCGTACTTCATAATCGCATCCTCCAATTCTTGTTATCGGCTTACGGTCTATGACAAGGTATCGGAGTTTTGCGCCGTCCACGGGAGCCTTCGTTGTTGTACCCAAAGAAAACGAAAAATCCGAACCCCTCTCCAATCGGAAACAGGTTCGGATTTTTCTTGTTTGGTGGGCGCGGGTGGATTCGAACCACCGAAGCTGAAAGCAGCAGATTTACAGTCTGTCCCCATTGGCCACTCGGGAACACGCCCATATGCAGTTGTTGTGCATCCGTAAGCCGGACGACTTGTTTATTTTAGCATGAGAAAGGGGATTTGTCAACCATCTTTTTCACTTTTTTTCGGCAAATCCAAAATGGATCGGAGAAAGACGAAAAATATGCGATGACAGAATGTTTTTCACAAAGGCGGGAACAGCGCTGCAAAAAAAGTGGCTGCACAAAGGCTGTAATACAAAAAACGCTGTGCTGCAGTTGCAAAAGCGCCCGGGAGGTGCTATCATAAAGCTGTATTGCTGCAGTGCTACCCGGTGCTGTGGCAAAGAAAAATGATCTACAAGCAGACTGCTGGTGCTGCGGCACCGGGGCAGCTGAAAAGAGAAAGGCGCGGCGCAGGCTATGACGATGCAAGAATGCTATGAGCAGATGGGTGCAGACTACCAGGAAGTCCTGGGGCGGCTGTATAACGAGCAGATGATCCGCAAATTTGTGCGGATGTTTTTGCAGGATGACAGTTTCCACAACCTGGAAACTGCGCTGGGCAGGGCGGATGTAAAAGAGGCGTTCCGTGCGGCGCATACCCTCAAGGGCGTATGCCAGAATCTCGGCTTTGCCAACCTGTATGTGCCTGCCTCTGCCCTGACCGAGACCCTGCGTGCCGGTAAGCTGGAAGGCACACAGGCACAGTTTGCAAAGGTGGCAGAGCAGTATAAGATCACCGTGGATGCCATCCGTGCACTGGACTGAACGGGAGACCGGCCACAGCCGCAGCACGATAAAGAAGACCCGAGGGAAGGAGCACTTTCTTATGTCCCAAAACATCCTTGTCTGCCTGCCCATCAGTGCAGCGCAGAAAGCCCGCATCGAGGCGGTACAGGGCTTTACCTATCGTTTTACCACCCCGCAGACTGCCACGGCAGAGGATGCCCGGTGGGCAGATGCCGTGCTGGGCAACCTGCCGCTGCCGCTCATCCGGCAGAACGATCATCTGGTGTGGTTCCAGTCCAATGCAGCCGGCCCCAATGATTATCTGGCACCGGGTGTGCTGCCGGAAAACTGTATCGTGACCAATGCCACCGGTGCCTATGGTCTGGCCATCAGCGAGTGGATGCTGGGGCTGTGGCTCAGCCTGCTCAAGGAGCTGCCCACCTACCGGGACGAGCAGCGGGAGCATCGCTGGGCACCTACCGGCAACCATGTGCGCAGCATTGCAGGCAGCCGGGTGCTGTGCGTGGGCATGGGGGATATCGGTTCCAACTTTGCCCGGCGCGCCCACGCCCTGGGCGCAGAGGTGGTGGGCGTGCGCCGCACGGTGCATCCGGACACCCCCTGCCCGGACTACTGCATCCGCATGGCAGCCCAGAGCGATCTGGACGCAGAGCTGCCTCAGGCCGACCTTGTGGCGCTGAGCCTGCCCGGCACCCCGGAAACGCAGCATCTGTTCAACGCAGCCCGGCTGGCAAAGTGCAAGCCCGGTGCCATCCTCATCAATGTAGGCCGCGGCACCACAGTGGACGGCGAAGCCCTGGCGGCTGCAGTGCACAGCGGGCAGCTTTATGGTGCGGGACTGGATGTGACCGACCCGGAGCCGCTGCCGCCGGAGCATCCTCTGTGGGCAGAGCCGAACATTATCATCACGCCCCATGTCAGCGGCGGTTTCAGCCTGCCCAGAACGCTGGATAACATCGTGGATATCTTTGTGCATAATCTCAGGCGCTATGCTGCTGGTCAGCCGCTGGATAACCAGATGGACCGCAAGACCCAGTATGCCAGCGGCGCACGGCTGCAAAGCACGCTGTAAAAAGATAAAAATGCAAAAGCCCTGCCGCATACGAGCTGTGCGGCAGGGCTTTTGCGCTGAAACGTTTATTTTTGCTCACTGTGCCTGTGCAAGGCAGGCCTCCATGGCGGTAAATATGGCCTCGCTGGTCATGGTGGCACCGGCCACGGCATCCACACCGGCGGTGGAGCCGGTCTGCACCAGCTGCGCAGCCAGCGCCTCGGCGGCACTTCCACCGATGTCCGGGGTCTCAGAGGCTGCGCCTACCTGTACGGCTGTCACCTTGCCGCCGGTCACGGTCAGGGTGACGGTGACTTCGCTCAGGCAGCCCTGTGCACTGGAAATATAGGTGCCATCGGTCAGGGCTGCAGCGTTATCGGCGGCGGGCACGGTGCCGGTGTTATGGATATACAGGTTCAGCACGATGCCCATCAGCACAGTAGCCATCAGCATGATCAGGATGTTGCGGGTCATTTTTGCGGTCATGGTATATTTTCTTCTCCTTGGAAGTGATTATTTTGCAGGCTTGAAGCTGTCGCGCAGGGTGACTACGCGGTTGTACACGCCGGGGTTCTTACTGTCCGGGGTAAAGAAGCCGGTGCGCACGAACTGGAACTTTTCGCCGGGTTTGGCGTCTTTCAGGCTCTCTTCCAGCTTGCAGCCGGTGCGGGCGATAACGCTTTCCGGGTTCAGGTAGTCCTTGTAATCGCTGCCCTCGGGGATGCCGTTCATGTTGGCTTCGGTAAACAGCTTGTCGTACAGGCGCACCTCGGCATCCACGCAGTGTGCTGCGCTGACCCAGTGGATGGTACCCTTGACCTTGCGGCCATCGGCGGGGTTGCCGTTGCCGGTCTCCAGGTCGGCAGTGCAGTGGATGGCGGCAATGCTGCCATCGGCGTTCTTGTCCACACCGGTGCACTTGACGATATAGGCGCCCATCAGGCGCACCTCGCCGCCCACGGTCAGGCGCTTGAACTTGGGAGGCGGCACCTCGGCAAAGTCCTCGTTTTCGATCCACAGCTCACGGGTAAAGGCTACCTTGCGGGTGGTGGTATCGTTGGCCTCACGGTTGGGGTTGTTGGCTACGTCAAAGGATTCGGTCTTGTCCGCCGGGTAGTTGTCCACGATCAGCTTGACCGGCTCCAGCACGGCGATGCGGCGCTGCGCGGTCAGGTCCAGCTCGCTGCGGATGCAGGCTTCCAGCTGGCGCATATCGATCAGGTTGTCGGCCTTGGAGATACCGGCCTCCCGCACAAAGGTAAAGATGGAGGTGGGGGTGTAGCCGCGGCGGCGCAGGCCGCACAGGGTGGGCATACGGGGATCATCCCAGCCGTCCACGATGCCCATTTCCACCAGCTCGCGCAGGTAGCGCTTGCTCATGACCGTGTTGGTCATGTTCAGGCGGGCAAACTCGCGCTGCTTGGGAAACTCGGCCCCGAAGATGTTCTCGATGACCCAGTTGTACAGCGGGCGGTGGTTCTCGAACTCCAGGCTGCACATGCTGTGGGTGATGCCCTCGATGGCATCCTGGATGGGATGCGCAAAGTCGTACATGGGGTAGATGCACCACTTATTGCCCTGGCGGTGATGCTCGGCGTACTTGATACGGTAGATGGCCGGGTCGCGCATGTTCATGTTGGGGCTGGCCAGGTCGATCTTGGCACGCAGGGTCTTTTCGCCCTCCTGGAACTCACCGGCGCGCATCCGGCGGAACAGCTCCAGGTTCTCTTCCGGGCTGCGGTCGCGCCAGGGAGAGGGGCGGGAGGGTTTGCCTGCATCGGAGCCGCGGTACTCGCGCATCTCCTCACGGGTCAAATCGTCCACATAGGCCTTGCCTTCGTTGATGAGCTTCTCAGCGTACTCGTAGCACTTATCAAAGTAGTCGCTGCCATAGAAGATGCCGCCGTTGGGGTCGGCACCCAGCCAGTGCAGGTCTTCGATGATGCTGTTGACGTACTCCTCGCCTTCACGGGCAGGGTTGGTATCGTCCAGACGCAGGTTGAATTTGCCGCCGTACTGGTTTGCGATGGACCAGTTGATATAGATGGCCTTGGCGCTGCCGATGTGCAGGTAGCCGTTAGGCTCCGGCGGAAAGCGGGTATGGATCTGCTGTACCTTGCCCTCGGCAAGGTCGGCATCGATGATATCCGTCAAAAAGTTCTTATCTGCCATATAGGTTCCCCCTGTCAGGGCACACACTGTGCCCGCGTTTGCTAATAATACTATATAATACACCATTTTGCGTCTTTCTTCAAGTAGCGATACACAGCTGGCAGGGGGACGGAATGGAAAAAGGCCTTTCCCTTTACCGGAAGGGCAGGTCCGGCACAAAGATCATGGTGCCACGGGCGGTGTAGAGCAGCTGATGCATCACACAGCCGTATCCCAGCCACAAAAATACCAGGATGCACAAAAGCAGGAGCACCCGGCGCACAAGTACCGGCCACCGGGCAGGGGACTGTTGTTTTTTACGCGCGCGCCGCATAGGCTGCACCCTCCTTTTTTCAGGGTCTGCCCATCCTATGCCGGGGCATAAAGAATTGTGCGCCGCCGGGGTTTGTGGTAAGATAACAGAGAAGAACCACGGAGGAACTGCTTATGCTGACCATTACACTGCTGGGCACGGCTGCCACCATGCCGCTGCCGGACCGCGCCCTGACCGCCGCTGTGGCGGAATGCGGAGGGCACAGCCTGCTGCTGGACTGTGGCGAGGGCACCCAGACCGCAGCCCGCCGCGCCGGGGTAAACCTGATGCGGGCGGATGCTATCTGCCTGACCCACTACCACGGCGACCATATCTTCGGCCTGCCGGGGCTTTTGCAGACCCTGGGAGCGCAGGGCCGCACCCGGCCGCTGGCCCTGCTGGGGCCGGAGGGGCTTATGGAGGTCTGGCAGGCAGCGTACGCCCTGACCGGGCCGCTGCCCTATACGGTAAAACCCCGGGTCTGCCGCGCCGGGGAGCCGGTGGCGCTGGATGCCCTCTCGGAGGGGTGGCCCGCCGGGGCGGTGCTGCTGCCGGTGGCTACAAAGCACCGGGTGCGCAGCCTGGGCTACCGGCTGGACCTGCCCCGGGCGGGCAAGTTCGACCCCCAAAAGGCGCTGGCCCTGGGGGTGCCGGTGGCGCAGTGGAAGCTGCTGCAGCGCGGGCAGCCGGTGCAGCTGGCGGCGTGTACGGTGCAGCCTGCTGCAGTGCTGGGAGCGCCGCGCAAAGGGCTGCGGTTCGTTTTTTCCGGCGATACTGCGCCCTGCCCGGCGCTGGAACAGGCGGCGCAGGGGGCAGACCTGCTGCTCTGCGATGCCACCTACGCTCTGCCGGAGCAGAGCGGCCAGGCCGCGCAGTGGGGGCACAGTACCTTTGGGCAGAGCGCAGCGCTGGCAGCAAAGGCCGGGGCAAAGCGGCTGTGGCTGGTGCACTATTCGCCCATGATCACCGATCCGGAAGCGCAGCTGGCCCAGGCACAAAGCATTTTCCCGGCGGCAGAATGCGGCACGGACGGCAAGCGCATTACCCTGCAGTATGAGGAGAACGAAGGATGAAACTGAACCTTGACCCCGGGGCAGCTGCCCTGCTGGATACGTTGCACAAAGCGGGCTATGCCGCGTATGCAGTGGGCGGCTGCGTGCGGGACAGCCTGCTGGGGCGCACGGCCCACGACTGGGACCTGTGCACCAGTGCCCTGCCCGGGCAGGTGATAGAGCTGTTCGGGGCGGAGCGCTGCATCCCCACCGGGCTGCAGCACGGCACGGTCACCATCAAATACGGCGGGCAGCTGTACGAGACCACTACCTTCCGCACCGAGGGCAGCTACACCGATGGCCGCCACCCGGATGCAGTGCAGTTTGTGTCGGATGTGCGGGAGGATCTGGCGCGGCGGGATTTTACCATCAACGCCATGGCTTATAATGAAGCGGAAGGGCTGGTAGACCCCTTTGGTGGGCAGGCAGACCTGCAAAACGGCCTGCTGCGGGCCGTAGGGGAGCCGCAGCAGCGGTTTACCGAGGATGCGCTGCGCATCCTGCGGCTGTACCGGTTTGCGGCAAGGTTCGGCTTTGCGCTGGATGCTGCCACCGCCCGGGCGGCGCGGCAGCTGGCACCGCATCTGGACTGCATCTCTGCCGAGCGCATCCAGGAGGAACTGACAAAGCTGCTTGCCGCGCCGCAGCCGGGAGCCTATCTGGAACCGGCAGTGCTGGCGGTGGTGCTGCCGGAGCTGACCCCGGCGGCTCTTGCCGCCGCAAGGCCGGTGGTGGATGCCTGTCCGGCCGGGGAAGAAAACCTGCCGGTGCGCTGGGCGGCGCTGCTGGGCACTTTGGGCGAAGCCGACACCCGCCGGGTGCTCAAACGGCTGCGCTGCTCCAATGCCTGCATCGAGGAAACGGCAGTGCTGGTGTGGGAAACGGCAGGGGAAAGTGTGTGCAGGAGCGTTCTCCTGGGAGAAACGCCTGCGCAGGCGGGAGATATCGGCCTCCGGCAGCTTTTGGGGCGGTACGGGCTGTGCACCGTGGAGCGGCTGTGTGCACTGTGGGCCGCGCTGTACCCGCAGGATGCTCCGGACTGCGCCCTTGCGGCACAGCGGGCAGGGCAGCTGGAAGCGGACGGCGTATGCTGCCGGGTGAGCCAGCTGGCGGTGAACGGCCGCGACCTGATGGCCGCAGGCATCCCGGCGGGGCCGGGGCTGCGCCGGGTACTGGAAGCGCTGCTGGACGGCGTGCTCCGCGCAGAATATCCCAACGAAAAAACGGCGTTGCTGGCTGCGGCGCAAAAAATGACAGAGCGCGGCAAACCCGGACGGAAATAAGGATCCCGCTGGCCCTGCCCGCAGAGGAAAGATCCAGCGTCTTGACAAGCAGTTTGTGCTGCGGTAGTATTATACTACTGCTTTAGTATGTTGAACCCATCAAAGGAGAATCTATGACCACACAGAACCCTGTTACCCCTCCCCGCGCCCTCATTGCCATGAGCGGCGGCGTGGACAGCTCGGTGGCGGCCTGCCTGATGCAGCAGGCAGGCTACGACTGCACTGGCGTTACCATGCGGCTTACCCGTACCGAAACGCTGGAGCAGGACGGCGGCCAGACCTGCTGCTCGGCAAAGGACATCGAGGATGCCGCCGAGGTGGCTTTTGCGCTGGATATACCCTATCAGGTGCTGGATTTCACCGCCGATTTCCGGGCGCAGATCATCGAAAAATTTATCCGGGTGTACGAGGCAGGGGGCACCCCCAATCCCTGTATCGACTGCAATAAATATATGAAGTTCCGCCACCTGCTGGACTGGGCTGCGCAGCATGGTATCGAGTATGTGGTCACCGGCCACTACGCCCGGGTAGAGCAGGATGCCACCGGCCGCTGGCTGCTGAAAAAGGGCCTGGACGAGGGCAAGGATCAGAGCTATGTGCTGTATAACCTGACCCAGGAGCAGCTGGCGCATGTCCGCCTGCCGCTGGGCGCACTGCACAAGACCGAAGTGCGTCAGATCGCCGCGCAGCACAGCTTTATCAATGCCCACAAGCAGGACAGCCAGGATATCTGCTTTGTGCCGGATGGCGATTATGCCCGCTTTATGGAGCAGTTTACCGGCAGGCAGTACCCCGCCGGGGATTTTCTGGATCAGAGCGGCAGGGTAGTGGGCACCCACGAGGGTGCGGTGCGCTATACGCTGGGGCAGCGCAAGGGGCTTGGCCTTGCCATGGGGGCACCAGTGTACGTCTGCGGCAAGGATATGCAGGCCAATACCGTTACCGTAGGGCCGGAAAGCGCCCTGTTTGACCGCATCGTTTACGCAGAGGATGCGAACTGGATCGCCATCCCGGCGCTGACGGAGCCGCTGCGGGTCACCGCCCGCACCCGGTATCATCAGGCCGAGCAGCAGGCCACCGTCTACCCGGCAGAAAACGGCTTCCGGCTGGAGTTCGACCAGCCCCAGCGCGCCCCCACCCCGGGGCAGGCTGTCGTGCTGTACCAGGGCGATGTGGTGTTGGGCGGCGGCACCATTACCCGTGTAGAAAAGTAATGCAAGAAACAGCAGCGTTCCGGCAGAAGGCGGTATAACGGATGCAGTGCACAAGTGCAGCCGGAAAGAATACGATAAGGAGAACAAAAATGCAGGATCAGTATTCCCGCACCCAGCTGCTGCTGGGTGCAGAAGCGATGGAAAAGCTGCACCATGCCCGGGTGGCGGTGTTTGGCATCGGCGGTGTGGGCGGCTATACGGTGGAGGCGCTGGCACGCAGCGGCGTGGGCGCATTGGATCTCATCGATGACGACAAGGTCTGCCTGACCAACCTCAACCGCCAGATCATTGCCACCCGCAGCACGGTGGGGCAGTATAAGGTGGATGTGGCGGCGCAGCGCATCCACGATATCGACCCTAATATCCAGGTGACTACCCACCGGTGCTTTTTTGGCCCGGAGACCCAGGATCAGTTCGATTTTACCCAGTACGACTACGTGGTGGATGCCATTGATACCGTTACCGGCAAGCTGGCACTGGTGATGAAGTGCAAGGAGGCCGGCACCCCCATCATCTGCTCTATGGGTGCGGGCAACAAGATGGACCCCACCCGCTTTGAGGTGACCGATATCTACAAGACCTCGGTATGCCCGCTGGCCAAGGTGATGCGCACCGAGTGCCGCAAGCGCAAGATCAAACATTTGAAGGTGGTCTACTCCACCGAGCCTGCCATGACCCCCATCGAGGATGATTCCATCAGCTGCAAGTACCACTGCATCTGCCCCCCGGGCACCCAGCGCAAGTGTACCGCACGGCGCACGGTGCCCGGCTCAAATGCCTTTGTGCCCTCGGTAGCCGGGCTTATCATCGGCGGCGAGGTCATCAAGGACCTTGTGGGCTTTGTGCCGATGAAGGGGTAATGCACAAGCAACATCGTTGAATTGCAATAAACGGGGTCCGGAAACGCCTGCGGGTATTTCTGGACCCTGTTTTTATACACAGGAACGTTCTGTAACATAAAATTGCAACTAATTTGCAATTTTGTATTGCAATCGGGGAACATATCGTGTATAATCTTCCCTGCACGAAAATGCAAGTGGATTGCAAATTGTTGAAAAAGGCGACCCTCTGCGGGTCTTTGGAGAGATCGTTTATGGAACTGTTTCTGGATGTTCTGGGCGAAACTTTGGTGGATACCGCCAAGATGCTGCCCTTTCTGTTTCTGGCTTACCTGCTGATCGAATATATCGAGCACCGCCACGGCGAGCGGATCGAGGCGCTGCTGGCAGGCGGCGGGCGCTGGGGCGCGGTGCCGGGCGCGGTGCTGGGCTGTGTGCCCCAGTGCGGTTTTTCCGCCATTGCCTCCAACTTCTATGCCTCCCGGGTCATCACCCTGGGCACCCTGATGGCGGTGTACCTTGCCACCAGTGATGAGGCTATCCCGCTGCTGGTTTCCATGCCGGCGTACTGGGATAAGCTCGCCATCCTGATGGTCATCAAGGTGCTGTACGCCATCGTGGTGGGCTTTGTGCTGGACTTTGTGCTGCGGGGCATCCTGCCCAAAAGCCTGCGGGGCGGCTACACCGGCCGCGCCGACGAGGTGGACTGCCACGAGGAGCACAGCGATGCCGAGGGGCACGAAAAACCCATCTGGCAGGCTGCGCTGCGCCATACGCTGGAGATCTTTGTGTTCATCTTTGCCTTTAGTCTGGTATTCGGCATGATCGTGGAAGGCGTGGGCGAGGATGTATTTGCCGAGATGCTGGGCAGCATGGGCTTCTTTCAGCCGGTGGTGGCTGCGCTGGTGGGGCTGATCCCCAACTGTGCCGCCAGCGTACTGCTGACCCAGCTGTATGTGGAGGGCGCACTGCGCTTTTCCAGCCTGGTGGCGGGGTTGTGCACCGGTGCCGGTGTGGGCCTGGCAGTGCTGTGGCGCGCCAACCCCTCCTGGAAGCAGAACCTGTTCATCACCGGGCTGACCTGGGCCGCCGGTGCCTTTGTGGGCGTGGCGATGCAGCTGGTGGTGGCCGTGGTTGCCTGAGAGAAACCGAATCAAATGACAAAAGCTGCTCCGGAAGTGCTCCGGGGCAGCTTTTTTGCGGTTTATAATTTAGAAAGCTCTTCCAGCAGGGAAAGTGCAATGGGCTTGACCCGGATGGAGCAGGCGTTGAACAGTTCCAGAACGCGGTCGTTTGCATAGTCCTTGCGGGCGACCTCGGTGTTGGACAAAATCGCGGCAAGCTCGGTATCCAGCTCGGTGCAGAGATTGGAAAGAGTCTCGAGAGTGGGGTAGACCCGTCCGTTTTCAATTTTGGAAAGGTACACCACGGAAATACCGGCCTTTTCCGCCAGCTTTTCCTGCGTGATGCCCTTGCTTTGGCGGGCGAGCTGGATGCGTTTGCCAATGATAGCATAGTCGATCATTTGATAAACCTCCTGCATGATCTATGATACTGACAATACAGGATTAAACCGAAAGAATAATAAACAAATGGTTTAACTTGACTTTATAGAACAACATGACTATAATAAAGTTGGGTTCCCAATCAAATTTTGGGTGTTTTTTTGTACAAAGATGAATCATGTACAGGAGGTCAAACGTATGAAGTGTAACATTTCGCGCCGTGATTTTATCAAGGGCGCTGCGGTGGTTGCGGCATCCGGGCTGCTGGCAGGCTGCGACGGCGAAACACCGGCTCCTTCCGGTTCCGGCAGTTCATCGAGTTCCAGCAGCTCGTCGAGCAGCTCCGGCGGTTCTTCCAGTTCCAGTAGCTCTTCCAGTTCTTCCAGCAGCTCTTCCTCCGGCGCGGGAGAGACTTCCGGCATCCGCTGGAAGTATAGCCGGAACAACGATGGCTCAATCACATTGACTGGCTACGACAAAACGGCAGCGGTCGTGCCGAAGGGCAAGGTGGTCATCCCGGCCCAGTACGATGGCTATACGGTCAGCGAGTTGGGCTTTGCCCTATTCCGGGAAAACAACGAGATCGAGCAGGTCGTGTTTCCGGAGACGATCACAGTCATTGGCCGGGCGGCGTTTTATCAGTGCGAAAACTTGTACAGTGTCACGCTGCCGGAGGGTCTGAAGGAGATTGGCTCGTTTGCATTTACTGGCTGCGCTCTGAAGAGCGTGGTTCTGCCGGAAAGTCTGATTTATGTAGGAGGAAATGTATTTGGCGAAAATACTGCGCTAGAAACGGCTATTATCAAGGGCAAAACAGAGTTTTTAGGGAGTACATTTATTGAGTGTAAAAGACTGACCAAGGTTGAGTTCCACAATGTGATCCAGGCTCTGCCGGATGCTATGTTCCAAATATGCCCCAAGCTCCAAACCGTGCAGCTTCCGATAAAACTTGAGAAAATCGGAAGTTATTGCTTTAACCGATGCGAGATGCTGGAAGAAATCCAACTGCCGGATACGATCCGCGAGATTGGAAGTCGTGCCTTTAGCGAGTGTACTTCGCTGCGTTCGATCAAGATTCCGGATGGTGTGATGGAAATTAAGGAATATGCATTCTTTGACTGTAAGAACCTTGCCGAAGTAAAGATTCCGGACAGTGTCAAGAGCATTGAGCGGTGTGCATTTGACTCTTGTAGAGCCATTATCCAAATCAAACTTCCGGCCCGGATGACCCAGATTGAAGAGCGTGCGTTCTATAATTGCTGTGCCTTGCAGAAAATCGCCCTGCCGGAAGGCGTTTTGGAAATTGCCGACGGGACGTTCAGGAACTGTACATCGTTGCAAGAAATTTATATCCCAGCCAGCGTGAAAAAGGTAGGAGCCGAGGCATTTTTGAGCTGCGAGGTGCTGAGCACGGTTTATTTTGGCGGTAGCAGGGAGCTGTGGGAGCAAATTGTGATTGATACGAGTGGTTACGGCAACTACTGCCTGACTAATTCCAACATAAATCGCTACTGGAACCAGACCCCTGCGGCCATTGGTATCTGACAGCGTGATCCCCTGAAAAACTGAATCAAATGGCAAACGCTGCTCCGGAAGTGCTCCGGGGCAGCTTTTATTTTGCCAAAAACTTTCCACGGCCCTTTGAAATGTGTTATACTGGGAGAAAACGATGCATACAGGAGAGAGTACCATGCAATATAAGATTCTGGCAAGCGATTACGACAATACGCTGATGCCCTTTGGGGAGGCTAAGCCCCGCCCGGCGGTGGTAAAAGCGGTAAAAAAACTGCAGGCCGCCGGGGGCAAATTTGTGCTCAGCACCGGCCGCGCCTACCCCGGCATCCGGGCTAAAGGCCAGCTGGGCGGCATCCGGTTCGACTACGCCATTACCTGCAACGGTGCCTGCGTGGTGGACCGCGAGGGCAATGTGGTGGCCGAGCATCCGCTTACCAGCGAGGAAATGTACGTGCTGGTGGATTTTTGCGAGGATTATAACTACCCGCTGCAATTCAACTTCCGGGATGCCAGCTACGCCTACTGTGAGTATGAGTATCTCCATAAAGGGTACCAGATGATGAACAGCCCCGGGCTGGACTGCGTGGATGGCGAGGATCAGGACCGTCATCTTCTGGATATGCCCCACGCCGCCTTTGCCGCCATGCCGCCGCAGGAAGTGGAGCGCTTCCACGAAAAATACGGCTACCTTGGCCTGCACTGGATGCAGACGGGCGCGCAGAACGCGGACGGCTACTGCTACTACGATATCGTGCGCGGCGGCATGGATAAGGGCGTCGGCCTGGCCGACCTGTGTGGGCAGATGGGGCTTACGCTGGCCGATGCTGTGGCCGCAGGCGATTCGGCCAACGATGTGGGGATGCTGAAAGCCGCCGGGCTGGGCGTCTGCATGGCCAACGGCACAGCGGATGCAAAGGCCGCAGCTGACCGGATCATCGCGGATGTGCGGGAGGACGGCGTGGCTGCCCTGATCGAGGAACTGTGGTTCAACGGCCCCCGTGCTGACCCCTCCGGCAACGACCTTGGTTCTGCCTGGGGCATGATCGAAAGCGCAGGCGACAGATGAGCTTTGCGCCGGTATATGATGCCCACAGCCGGGCGCTGATCCTGGGTACCTGGCCCAGCCCCAAAAGCCGGGAGATGGCCTTTTACTACGGCCATCCGCAAAACCGGTTCTGGCCGCTGCTTGCGGCGCTGACCGGGGAACCGCTGCCCGCGCGGGAGGATATCGCAGCCAAAAAACAGCTGCTTGTGCGCCATGGGCTGGCGCTGTGGGATACGCTGGAAAGCTGTACCATTACAGGCGCATCAGATGCTTCTATCCGGGATGTGGTGCCCAACGATATCGCAGGGCTGCTGCGCAAAGCACCCATCCGGGCCGTATTCTGCAATGGGGCCACAGCCTATAAAATCTATACAAACTATCAGCAGCCCCTGACCGGTATCCCGGCGGTCCGACTGCCCAGCACCAGCCCTGCCAACGCAGCCTGCAGCCCCGCCCGGCTGGCAGAGGTGTGGGGCGCGGCCCTGGCCGGCTGGATCGTAAAATGATGACAAGGCTGTAAATTCTTTTAAGAGCCACTTGCGTTTTTTTGCGGACGTTGTATTATGGATACTATAAGGGGCGCACTGCCCCGGATAAGGAGAAAAGACCATGAGCAAGATCATCCGCACCCAGAAGCCCAGCGTGCTGCCGTTTTATGCAATGGCGCTGGTGTTTGTGGTGCTGTGCGCAGTGCTGCCGGTGTACAAGTTATGGGCGCTGTTGGTGGCGCTGGGCGGTGCCCTGGCAGCCTTTGGCGTTGCACGGAAGGCCTGCCCGCCCCGGGTGGTGGAGCACGAGGTGCCCTTCCACACCGGTGTGGAGGATGTGGATCAGATGCTGACCGACATCCAGCAGAAGCTGGATACCCTCCACGCGCTGAACGCTGCCCTGCCCGACCCGCAGTTGTCTGCGGCCATGACCCGCATGGAAAAGGCGGGCCGCTCCATCGTGGAAGCGGTGGAAGCCAACCCCGCCAAGGCAAAGCAGGTGCGCCGGTTTGCCAACTACTACCTGCCGGACGCTGTAAATGTGCTGCAGCAGTACGCCAAACTGGCAAAGCAGGGGGTGCGCGGCGAGAATGCCGCCGCCATCCGTGCCGAGGTGGAGCACAACGCCGCCTCCATTGCCACAGCATTTGAAAACCAGCTGGATGCCCTGTATGCGGCCGAGAGCATGGATCTGTCTGCAGATCTGACCGTTTTGCAGAACATGCTCCGGGGACAGGGCCTGAGCAAGTAAAAACACAGACTGTTATCTGGATCTGGAAAGGAAGGAACCACCTATGGCTGACAATACTTTTAATTTTGACCTGGATACCCCCGCAGTGCCCACCCTGACGCTGGACCCCACCCCGGCGGCTGTGCCGGAGGAAAAAAAGCCGGAGCCTGCCCCCGCACCGGAAGCACAGGTGAACCTCAGCCCGGAAGAGCAGGCGATGGTAGAGCAGTTTGCCCAGAAGATCGATATCACCAACAGCCAGCAGGTGCTGCAGTATGGCGCGGCCTGCCAGAAGAAGATCGGCGATTTTTCCGAGGCAGCGCTGTCCAAGGTATCCACCAAGGATCTGGGCGAGGTGGGCGATATGATCACCGACCTCATCGGCGAGTTGAAGAGCTTTGATGCCAATGAGGAACAGCAGAAGGGCATTATGGGCTTTTTCAAAAAGAAGTCCAACCAGCTGGATGCCCTCAAGACCAAGTACGATAAGACCGAGACCAATGTGGAAAAGATCCAGTCCATGCTGGAGGCTCATCAGGTGCAGCTGCTCAAGGATATCGCCATGCTGGATAAGATGTACGAGCTGAACATGGCCTACTTCAAGGAGCTGAGCATGTATATCCTGGCCGGTAAGAAAAAGCTGGCCGATGTGCGGGCAAACGAGCTGCAGCAGGCTATGGACAAGGCCAAGGCCTCCGGCCTGCCGGAGGATGCCCAGGCCGCCCGCGACCTTGCAGACCAGTGCGAGCGCTTTGAGAAAAAGCTGTACGACCTGGAGCTGACCCGAAACATCAGCCTGCAGATGGGGCCGCAGATCCGCCTGCTGCAGAACAATAACACCATGATGGCAGAAAAGATCCAGTCCACCATCGTGAACACCATCCCGCTGTGGAAGAACCAGATGGTGCTGGCGCTGGGTCTGGCACACAGCCAGCAGGCCATGCAGGCCGAGCGCGCTGTGACCAATATGACCAACGACCTGCTCAAGAAGAATGCTGAGGCCCTGAAAATGGGTACCATCGAGACCGCCAAGGAGAGCCAGCGCGGCATCGTGGATATCGAGACCCTGCAGCAGACCAACAAGAGCCTGATCGAAACTCTGGACGAGCTGAACAAGATCCAGAGCGAGGGCCGCGCAAAGCGCGCTGCCGCCGAGCAGGAGCTGACCCGCATCGAAGACGAACTGAAAACCAAAATGATGGAGATCCGGAGCTGAGATGGCAAACGCTGATTTTTCCAGAAATAAACAACAGACTGCCCCCGGCGGCTTTGACGCGGGCAGCTACCGCGAACCGGCAAAGCCGGAGCAGACCGTGCAGCTGACCCCCCGCCAGCAGAAACTGGCCGGGCTGGAAGCAAAGCTGCCTGCGGCGCTTTCCACCCGGGCGGCAGCGCTGGCGCTGAGCGTAGTAGTGATGCTGGCAGCATTTTTCGGCTTTGGCAGTGCCAAACTGCGGGGCCGGTACAACGAGGCACGCCAGTGGTTCACCGTGGGGGTAGCGGCCGATAACGGCTATAACCTGAGCGAGGAGCTGACCACCCGGGAGAACACGGCGGCCAACATCATCACCACTGCATCCAACACCCTGGGCGCAGACAGCGCCGAGGTGCTGGCCGCACAGGATGCCCTGACGGTGTTCAGCAGCGATCTGGCCGGTGTAAAGGCAGGCAAGACCCGGCTGCACGCCCTCTATGAGGATGATCAGACCCTTGGAGCGGCCATCGACCAGCTGTATGCAAAATTGCAGGAGCAGGCCGCCGACCCCATGAAGATGGGCGCGGTGCAGGGACAGTACGGCCAGTTCAACAGTGCAGGCACGATCATCAGCACCCTGCAGTATAATGCGGCGGTGTATCAGTATCAGGAGGAAGTCGGCGGCTTCCCGGCCAGTGTGCTGGGCGCAGTTGCCGGCGTAAAGGAGGTTGAACCCTTCGCATGAAAAACTTTGTAAAACGCATCAGCGCACTGGTGCTGGCCGTGGTGGTCAGCGCGGCGGTGCTGTGCCCGGCGGCTTTTGCCGCCCAGCTGCCCAGCCTGCCCAAAGACCAGTGTGTAGTGGACGATGCCGGTGTGCTGAGCAGCAGCACCGTGCAGACCATCACTGACCTGAACGCCCAGCTGCAGTCCAGCTGCAAGGGCGCACAGATCGGTGTACTTACGGTAGAATATACGGGCAATGATTCCACTGAGGATTACGCCACGCAGGCCTTTAACACCTGGGGCATCGGCTCGTCCTCGGCCAACAACGGCGTGCTGATCCTGCTGGTAATGGAGTCGGCCCAGTATGCAGATGGCGACTACTACCTGACCTACGGCGATGGTTTCCGCAATACCACGCTGGAAAAGCAGGCCAGCGCCATTGCGCAGACCATGGAGGACCAGTTTGCCAGCCGGGATTACGATGGTGCCGTGACTACCTGCGCAAAGAATGTGGCCAGCACCATTGCGGATATCTATGGGGTCAGTCTTTCCGGCAGCACCGGCGGTACCAGCACCGTGCAGCAGGGGAACCAGAGCAGCAGCGGCAGTAATATCCTGACCGATCTTATGACCCTTGTGTTCACCATCCTGCTGCTGATCATCATCGTGTCGGCAGCGGTGTATCTCTTTGCAACCCCGTTCAGCTGGCTGTTCTGGTGCTTCGGCGGCCCGCGGCCTCCCCGCAGACGCCGTGGTCCCCGTGGGCCGCGCGGCCCGCACGGCCCGCCGCCGCCCCCGCCGGGCGGCTTCTACGGGGGTGGACGCGGCCCGCGCCCGCCCCGTGGCGGCGGTTCCTTTGGCGGTGGCAGCTTTGGCGGCGGCTCGTTCGGCGGCGGCAGCTTCGGCGGTGGATTTGGCGGCATGGGCGGCGGTTCCAGCCATGGCGGCGGCGGTGGCCGCGGCCGATAAGGCTCCCACTATGCGCTGGCCGTTTTGGACGGAAAAAATATTATGAATTTTGGGGTCCTGAAAAGCCTGCGGGCATTTCAGGACCCCTTTTTCACAGGAGGGGGTGCTTTTGGGCAGAGCCGCAGGATTTGACGCAGGGAGTTCGCTGTCCCTTTGGAATAGACAGAAAGCTCCGGGCTTTCTCTTTTTTGCGCCTGCTATCGTGAACGAAATTCATTTGACAAAACAATTTTTGTAACTTATACTGGATAGCATCACGAAAAAAATAAAGGAAGTATCTGTCATGCTGACTCTGGATAAGATCTACCACGCCGCCTTTGTGCTCAAAGACGTTGCCCGCAAGACCGACCTCATCGAAGCACCCAAGCTGTCCAAGGACTGCCAGCTCTTTCTCAAGACTGAGAACCTGCAGGCTACCGGCAGCTTTAAGGTGCGCGGTGCTTACTATAAGATCAGCCAGCTTTCCGCCGAGGAAAGTGCCAAGGGCGTTATCGCCTGCTCGGCAGGCAACCATGCCCAGGGTGTGGCGCTGGCGGCTACCCGGCGCGGCATCCGCAGCATCGTCTGTATGCCGGATGGTGCCCCGCTGATGAAGGTGGAAAATACCAAGAACCTGGGGGCCGAGGTATGCCTTGTGCCCGGCACCTACGACGAAGCCCACGATAAGGCCGTGCAGCTGCAGCAGGAGTACGACATGACCTTTATCCACCCCTACGACGACGAGCTGGTGATCGCCGGGCAGGGCACCATCGGCCTGGAGATCCTGGATCAGCTGCCGGATGTGGATGCCGTGGTGGTGCCGGTGGGCGGTGGCGGCCTGATCTCCGGCATCGCCTTTGCCATCAAGACCCTGCGCCCGGAGGTTAAGGTATACGGCGTACAGGCCGAGGGGGCACCCAGTATGTACCGCAGCCTGCACGAGCATAAGTACCAGACCCTGAAAGCGGCCTCCACCTTTGCGGACGGCATTCAGGTAAAAACTCCGGGCGAGCTGACCTACCAGCTGTGCGAGCAGTATGTGGATGATATCGTTACCGTGAGCGAGGACGAGACCGCAGCGGCCATCCTCTCCCTGATGGAGAACCAGAAGCTGGTGGCCGAGGGGGCCGGTGCCGTGCCGGTAGCGGCGGTACTGTTCCACAAGCTGCCGGTGGAGGGCAAAAAGGTGGCCTGCGTGATCTCCGGCGGCAATATCGATGTAAACATCCTCAACCGGGTCATCACCCGTGGTCTGGTGATGAGCGGCCGCAAGGCCAACCTGACCATCGCACTGGAGGACAAACCCGGCCAGCTGAAAAAGGTGGCCGAGGTGGTATCCCGCTGCGGCAGCAATGTGGTGTCGGTGCAGCACGATGGCTCTGACCCCAACATGCCCATCTCCAGCTGCTTCCTCAAGCTGACGCTGGAGACCCGCGATGCCGCCCAGATCGAGCAGATCCGCACCGAGCTGACAAAAGCAGGCTTCCAGCTGGTGGCCGAGCGGGTGTGAGCTGCCTGCCCAAAACGCAGTTTGACGCATACACGATAAAAAGGAGATGCTTTTATGAAAGTTGTAGCTACTGCCAACGCCCCCGCCGCCATCGGCCCGTACAGCCAGGCGCTGGATCTGGGCAATATGGTATTTGTATCCGGGCAGATCCCGGTGGACCCCGCCACCGGTAAGATGGCCGACACGGTAGAGGCGCAGGCCGCACAGAGCCTTGCAAACCTGAAAGCCATCCTGGCCGAGGCCGGGCTTGGCATGAACAATGTGGTAAAAACGGTCATCTTTCTGGCCGATATCAACGATTTTGCCGCAGTGAACGCGGTGTATGCCCAGGCCTTTGCAGAGCCGTTCCCCGCCCGCAGCTGCGTGCAGGTGGCGGCCATCCCCAAGGGTGCAAAGCTGGAGATCGAGTGCATTGCAGTGCGGGAAGCCTGAAACCCCGCCTGCGGATAAAGAAAAAAGCATCTGCAGCGGCCAGAACGGCTGCTGCAGATGCTTTTTTGTGGCAGATCGTGTTTTTACAGATGCTCGGCCAGCCAGCGCAGGGCCATATAGGTGTAGGCGGCAGCACCACGGTACAGGATGCTGTCGTCAAAGCGCACCTTGGGGTGGTGCTGGCCGTAGGTGTAGCCCTCTTTGGCGTTGCCTGCAGTCAGGAACATGCTCACGGTGGGCACCTCGTGGCTGACAAAGGCAAAGTCCTCGCTGCCGCCGCCGGGTTTGCCGCCGGTCAGCGGGGTCATGTCCATGGCACCCTTGCCCAGCAGGTCGGTCATATAGGTCAGGGCGTTTTGCGCCAGAGGGGTGTCTACCACCATGCAGGGGCAGTAATCGCTGAAATGCACCTCGGCGGTGCAGCGGTAAGCGGTGGCCACGCCCTGCGCGATCTCGGTCATGCGCTGGTGGATCTGGGCGCTGACCTTCTGCTCCGGGTCCACGGTGCGGATGGTGCCCCACATATCGGCAGAGTCCGGGATGACGTTGGAGGCTTTGCCCGCCTCGAACCGGCCGGTGGTGAACACGCCGAACCCGGCAGGATCCAGCTCCCGGCTGTTGATCTCCTGCAGGGCGATGTGGATGTGGGCCGCAGCGGTGATGGGGTCGATGCATGCATTGGGCATGGAGCCGTGGCCGCCCTTGCCGTGCACTACGATGTGGTATTGCTCGCAGCTGGCCATGGTGATGCCGCCGCCCGGCACCAGCACCATGCCGGAGGGCAGGGGCATACCGGCCAGTACATGGAACATGACGGCTGCATCCACCCGGGGAGATTCCAGCAGGCCGCTGTGGATCATATCCAGCGAACCCTGGAAGATCTCCTCCGCAGGCTGGAACTCCAGCTTGACCGTGCCCTCGATCTCGTCCTCGTGCTCCTTGAGCAGCTTGGCGGCACCCAGCACCATGGCTGTGTGCATATCGTGGCCGCAGCCGTGCATCTTGCCGGGCAGCTCGGAGGCAAAGGCCTCGCCGGATTCTTCCTGGAGGGGCAGCGCGTCCATATCGCCGCGCAGCAGGATCACTTTGCCGGGGCGCTTACCGCCTGCAAGGGCCACTACGCCGCACTTGCCGCAGTCCTGTGGGGCATAGCCCATCTCGGTCAGGGCTTTTTTGACCAGGGCCTTGGTCTCGGGCAGGTCAAAGCCGACCTCCGGGTGGCGGTGCAGCGTGCGCCGCCAGGCCTGCAGCTGGGGTTCCAGCGCCTTGGCGGCTTCCAACAGTTTTTCCGGTGCGATCATCGTAAAATCAACTCCCTCTGAATTTATGAGAAAGCCCATCTCGGTCACAGCAGAGCCATGGCGGGGAGGGGCGGTCCCTGCTGTTATTCTTCCCCGCTGTTATTGCCGTTGGGGTGGTACTGGGCACAGGTGCACTTTTTAAATTTCAGGCCGCTGCCGCAGGGGCAGGGGTCGTTGCGGCCGATCTTGACCACCCGCACAGGCTGCCCCTTGGGGGTGCCCTTTACGCCGGGCGCGCCGTTGCCGGGCACAAAGCCTTCGCCGGTGGGCTTGGCTACCTGCTCCCGTTTGGGGGCAGCACCGGCAGAGCGCAGCTCGATGGTCAGCAGCATCTTGACGCTGGACTCGCGGATGGAATCCACCATCTGGTCGAACATATCAAAGCCTTCGATGCGGTATTCTACCACGGGGTCCTTCTGGCCGTAGCCGCGCAGCGCGATGCCCTGCCGCAGCTGGTCCATGTTGTCGATGTGGTCCATCCACTGGCGGTCTACGCATTTGAGCAGGCAGATGCGCTCCAGTTCACGCATTACCGGGGCACCGTAGCGCACCTCCTTGGCCTGCAGGATCTGCATACCGCGCTGATACAGCAGGTCGGCGATGCTCTGCTGGGAAATGCTGTCGTAATCGGCCACCGTGTAGTGGAAGTCGGCATCGGTGGTCAGCCAGCCCTGATAGTGGCGGCGCAGGGCACCAAAATCCCACTCGTCCTTCACATCGCCGGACAGGAACTGAGCGCAGCTGGAATCGATGTTCTCCCGCAGCATCTTGTGCATCTCGGTGCTGATATCCTCGCCGTCCAGCACCTTGCGGCGCTGCCCGTAGATGATCTCGCGCTGCTGGTTCATCACATCGTCGTACTTCAACACATTTTTACGGATCTCAAAGTTGCGGCCTTCCAGCTTTTTCTGGGCGCTTTCCAGCGTATTGGTGATCATGCGGTTCTCGATGGGGGTGTCCTCATCGATCTTCAGGGTGTTCATCAGGCTGGAGACCCGGTCGCCGCCAAACAGGCGCATCAGGTCGTCCTCCAGGCTCAGGTAAAAGCGGGAGGCACCGGGGTCGCCCTGGCGGCCTGCACGGCCGCGCAGCTGGTTGTCGATACGGCGGCTCTCGTGACGCTCGGTGCCGATGATGAACAGGCCGCCCGCGGCGCGCACCTCGTCCGCCTCGGCATCGATGGCGGGCTTGTACTGGGCGTACAGCTCCTCAAAGCGCTTGCGTGCCGCCAGAATGTTGGCATCGGTGGTCTCGCCGTGGCCGTTGGCCTCGGTGAGCAGCAGCTCCACAGCAGCCGGGTCGGCATCCTGCGGGGTCTCGGGGGAGAGCAGATTCTCGCAGAAGTGCTCCTTGCGCATCTGCGCCTTGGCCATGAACTCGGCGTTGCCGCCCAGCATGATATCGGTACCACGGCCTGCCATGTTGGTGGCGATGGTGATGGCACCCTTTTTACCGGCCTG
>CAKTFD010000023.1 GCA_934553285.1 uncultured Faecalibacterium sp.
ACCCTGCAGACAGAGTTTTACAGATCTCTGTGTTTATTATATAATAGGTAAAACGGCTTTTCAAGCCGCAACCCGGGCAAAGCGGTAAAACTTGTGTACAAGGTTTTTGTACATCCTGCCCACAATTCCCGGAGAGGACGGTATTTTTCTGTATATACGATATAAATTTAACAATCTTTTTGTAAAAGGAGCAGTTCCATGAGGTTTGCAGGCATCATTGCAGAGTACGATCCCTTCCACAACGGCCACGCCTGGCAGCTGGCGCAGGCACGGGCGCTGGGGGCCGGGCAGGTGGCTGTAGCCATGAGCTGCGGGCTTACCCAGCGGGGGGCGCTGCCGCTTTTGCCGGAGCCGGTGCGGGTGCAGGCCGCGCTGGCCTGCGGGGCGGACTTTGTGTTTGCCCTGCCGGCTCCCTGCGCCTGTGCCGGGGCCGAAGCCTTTGCCCGGGCGGGGGTGCGCCTCCTGGCTGCTGCCGGGTGCGATGCGCTGGTCTTTGGCGCAGAGACCCCGGATACTGCCCTGCTGCAGGAGGCGGCCCGGGTGCTGTGCAGCGATGCCTACCGCGCTGCGCTGAAAGCGCAGCTGACTGCCGGTGCCCGCAGCTTTGCCGCTGCCCGGCAGGCGGCGGTGCAGGCGCTGTGCCCGGGGAGCAGCATCGCCGCGCTGCTGGATAAGCCCAACAATAACCTTGCGGTAGAATATTGTAAGGCGATCCTGGAGCAGAACGCGCCGCTGCAGCCTGTTGCCCTGCCCCGGCAGGGGGCAGACCACGGGCAGGCGCTGGCCGAAAGCGGCCACGCGGCCTTTGCCAGCGCCAGTGCCCTGCGGGCGCTCTGGGCGCAGGAGGGGGCGGCGGCGCTGGCACCCTATGTGCCGGAAAAGGCGCTGGAATTGTATAAAAAAGCGGAATATGACGGAAGGTATACGGATTTTGCGGCCATGGGCCGCTGCGAGCTGGCCCTGCTGCGGGCGGCCTGCATAAGGCCGGAACCCTTTGCGGATACCCGCGGCGTGTCCGAGGGGCTGGAACACCGGCTGGAACATGCCGTGCGGGAGACTGCAGATCTGCCCGCCCTGCTGGATGCCCTGACCACGGTGCGCTACCCCCGGGCGCGGATGCGCCGCCTGGCCATGGATGCCGCCCTGGGCTATACCAGCCATACCCCGGCGCTGCCGCCCTACCTGCATCTGCTGGGCGCACGCAGGGAGGCACTGCCGCTGCTGGCCGGTGCGGCACTGCCGCAGTCCCACGCGCTGGCAAGGCTGGCGCGGGAGAACGCCCTTTGTGCCCGGATGGCCGCTGCCCAGGCCCGTGCCAGCGATTTTGGCGCACTGTGCCGGGCAAAACCGGAGCCGATGGGCGGGATATATCGTCAAAAAATTATCTTTTTGACGAATTGACAAAAAATAACGGCAAATTTTTTATAGTATGCCCTCTTGTATCCGGCGTGGTTCGGGTGTATGATTAGAGTAATGCAATGTTGGATACAACGAGCCTGAAAATACGACCGTTCCCGCTGGGAACACGCAAGGAGGAACCCATGGCACTTCATGTTCTGGACGAAGCCAACCGCTGCCTCGGCTGCAAAAAGCCGATGTGTCAGGAGGGCTGCCCCATCCACACCAACATCCCGGAGGTCATCCGTCTGCTCAAGGCGAACCAGATGGACGATGCAGGCCGGATGCTGTTTGAAAACAACCCGCTGACCACCGTGTGCAGCCTGGTGTGCAACCACGAAAAACAGTGCGAAGGGCACTGTGTGCGCAACCGGATGCCCAGCCACGACCCGGTGCACTTTTCCGTGATCGAGGACTACATCTCCACCACCTACGCCAACAAGATGACCGCAGGCCCCGCCCCGAAAAACGGCATGAAGGCTGCCGTGGTCGGCTCTGGCCCGGCAGGCCTGACCATTGCGGTGCTGCTGGCACGCTGGGGCTACGATGTGACCATCTTTGATGCCCGGGATAAGATCGGCGGCGTGATGCGCTACGGCATCCCCAACTACCGCCTGCCGGACAGCGTGCTGGATGATTTCCAGTACCGCCATCTGGAGCTGAAAGGCATCAAGGTGCGCCCCAACACCACCATCGGCAAGACCATCACCATCGATGATCTGTTCCGCGATGGGTATAAGAGCGTGTTCATCGGCGCAGGTCTGTGGAAGGCCAACGCTATGCACATCAAGGGCGAGAGCTTGGGCAATGTGGCCTTTGGCATCGACTACCTGGCCAACTCCAAGGCATTCCGTCTGGGGGATGACATCGCCGTTATCGGCGTGGGCAACTCTGCCATGGACTGCGCCCGCACCGCGATCCGCAACGGTGCCCGCCACGTTACCTGCTACGCCCGCCGGGACGAGAGCTGCATCAGCGCCTCCGAGTACGAGGTCAGCTATGCAAAGCTGGAGGGCGTGGGCTTCCGCTTCTGCAAGGCTCCGGTGGAGATCCGGGAAGATGGCCTGATCTGCCGCGATACCGTAAAGGGTGAGGACGGCCGCTTTACCCAGGTGGAGGGCAGCGAGACCCTTTACCCCCATACCGGCGTCATCGTGTCGGTGAGCCAGGGTTCGGAGAGCAACCTGGTCAAGACCACTACCGGCATTGCTACCGACCAGAAGGGCCTGCTGAGTGTCAGCGAGGACGGCCGCACCACCCGCGAGGGCGTATTTGCCGGCGGCGATGCCGTTATGGGTGCCCGCACGGTCGTGGAGGCTGTGGCAGTTGCCAAAAAGGTGGCTGTGGCGATGGATGAGTATATGAAGAGCCTGCCCGCAGAGAGCACCGCCGACCCTTATGCCGACATTCCGGTGTTCCAGACCCCTACCTCTGATGTATTGG
Organism: uncultured Faecalibacterium sp.; assembly: GCA_934553285.1. Lineage (GTDB taxonomy): Bacteria > Bacillota > Clostridia > Oscillospirales > Ruminococcaceae > Faecalibacterium. Next base: position 2,842 of record CAKTFD010000023.1, read on the forward strand.
GAAAGCAGGAACTGTAAAAGAAACAAAAAAAACAGAAAGCCGGGGCTGCTGCACAAGTTCGTGCAGCAGCCCCGGCTGTTTTTTGGGGGTCTGTTATTCGCTTACTGGCCGTTTTCCACCATCATCTTACCGGCTTTGTAGATATCGCCGCAGCCCAGGGTGAGGACAAGGTCGCCGGGGCGGGCGTTCTGCTTGACCCAGTCGGCGGCTTCCTCCAGGCTGTTCACCAGCACGGAACCGGGGATCTGGGCGGCCAGCTTGGCGCTGGTAATAGTGGGGTCGTTAGGCTCACGGCTGCCCATGATGGGGGTCAGCACGGTGATGTCCGGGATCTTGAGCACATCCACAAAGTCGTTGAACAGCATCTTGGTGCGGCTGTATGTAAACGGCTGGTGGACGGCGATCAGGCGCTTGTAGCCCATCTCGCGGGCGGTGGTCAGGGTGGCGCGCAGCTCGGTGGGGTGGTGGGCATAGTCATCGATGACCAGCGCACCGTTGCACTCGCCGTATACCTCAAAGCGGCGGCCTGCACCCTTAAAGTTCAGGGCGGCTTCGGCACACTGCTCCACGCTCAGGCCCACAAAGCGGCACACGGCGCACATGGCCAGGGCATTGTAGATGTTGTGGCGGCCGGGCACGGACAGGCGGATGCGGGTGGTGTTGACCGCGTTCCACTCCTTGAGGTCAAACTCAAAGAAGCCGGGCTTGTACTCGTTGACGTTGACGGCGCGGTAGTCGCCATGGTTGTCGATGGCAAAGGTGCGCACGCGGCGGTCCAGGGTGTACATCACATCCATGGTGTTCTTATCGTCGGCATTGGCAAAGATCATGAACTGGGTCATCAGCGCAAAACGCTTAAAGGCGAATTTCAGCTCGCCCATGCTGCCGTAGTAGTCCAGATGGTCGTTGTCGATGTTCAGCACGACCGACAGGTAGGGGGTCAGCTTGAGGAAGGTCTCGGCAAACTCGCAGGCTTCGATCACGATGTCGTCGCCCTTGCCGGCCTTGCCGTAGCCGTTGATGAGGGGCAGCTTGCCGCCGATGACGGCGGAGGGGTCGCGGCCGGCCAGCTCCAGCGCGGTGGTGATCATGGAGGTGGTGGTGGTCTTGCCGTGGGTGCCGGATACGCAGATGCTCTGCTTGTACAGGCGGCTCACGTAGCCCAGCAGCACACTGCGCTCGATGGTGGGGATGCCGTAGGAGGCCGCCGCATTCAGCTCCACATTATCCTTGGAGATGGCGGCAGAGTACACCACCATATCTGCACCGACAACATTATCGGCGTTGTGCCCCAGGCTGACCTTTACGCCCAGCTCCCGCTCGTAGCGGATGATGCTGCCATCCAGCACATCGCTGCCGGACAGCTCGTAGCCTTTGGCAGCCAGGATCTGGATCAGCGGGTACATGCCGCTGCCGCCGCAACCGATAAAGTGGATCTTTTTTACATGGTCCAGCAGATGCTGGGTATAATCCGTATACATGAACATAGTAAGGCTCTCCTCCAAATATGAGCGGCTGCAGAGCAGACCGATTCCATTTTTATCACAGGGATACATCTTATTATATAATTTTTGCGGGATAAAATAAACACTTAAAGCCGAATTTTCGGAAAGAACTATAAATCTTTTGTGGATTTTGTGAGATGTGTACAGTGAAACGCCGTGCAGCTTATTCTGCGCGGCGGCGCAGGATCTCGTCCAGGATGGCATCGGCCACATCGGCCTTGCTCATCAGGGGCAGCTCCCGGGTGCCGTCCGGGGTGATAAAGGTGACTACATTGGTATCCACGCCAAAGCCGGCCCCGGCGACCTTGAGGTTGTTGGCCACCACCATGTCCAGGTTCTTCTTTGCCAGCTTAGCCGAGGAGTTTTCCACAAGATCCCGCGTTTCCATGGAAAACCCGCACAAAAACTGGTGGGTCTTGCGGGGGCCAATGGTGCCCAGGATATCCTCGGTGCGCTCCACCGGGATGGACAAATCGCCGTCCTTCTTTTTGATCTTGTCGTCCGCCACAGTGGCAGGGCGGTAGTCTGCCACGGCGGCAGCCATGATGAGCACATCGGTGGTGTCAAAACGGCTGGTCACGGCCTCGTACATCTGCCGGGCGGTGGTCACCGGCACATCGGTGGTAAATTTTACCGGCGGCAGGGCGGTCTGGCCGTGGATCAGGGTCACCTCGGCGCCCCGCATGGCGGCGGCGCGGGCAACGGCGTAGCCCATCTTGCCGGTGGAGTGGTTGGTCAGGTAGCGCACCGGGTCCAGCGGCTCCTGGGTGGGGCCGGCGGTCACGGCGATGCGCACCCCGGCCAGGTCCTTGGGGCGGGCGATGGCGTGCAGGATATGCTCGATGAGCACCTCCTCTTTGGGCAGGCGGCCGCTGCCCACATCCTTGCAGGCCAGCACGCCGCTCTCGGAGGGGATGACCGTAAAGCCGTACCGCGCCAGCGTGGCAAGGTTATCCTGGGTGATGGGGTTTTCCAGCATACCGGTGTTCATGGCCGGGGATACCAGCTTGGGGCAGTTTGCGGCCAGCACTACGGTAGTAAGCATATCGTCCGCAATGCCGTGGGCCATTTTGGCAATGACATTGGCGGTGGCCGGGGCAACCAGGATCACATCGGCCTTTTTGGCCAGGGAGATGTGGGTGACCTCAAACTTGAAATCCCGGTCAAAGGTGTCCACCATGCACTTGTGGCCGGTCAGGGTCTCAAAGGTGAGAGGGGTGATGAACTGGGTGGCATTCCGGGTCATGATGACCTCCACATCCGCCCCCAGTTTGCGCAGTGCACTGGCCACGTTGGCCATCTTATAGGCGGCAATACCGCCGCTCACGCCCAGCAGGACGCACTTGCCGTTCAGATCCATGGTTCGTTTACCTCCCGGAAAAACAGTCTCTTTCCACATATCTTTCCTTAGTATAATGCAAAACTTCCGCCAGCACAACAAAATCTTTGCCGGGAACTTGTATCCGATGCAAAAATGCGGTAAAATACGCTTGATAAAGAACACGAGCATCCTTTTTTATGGTAAAAGGGAAACAGAATTATGATCTTAGCCATTGATATAGGCAACACCACCGTCGCCCTTGGGGGCATCCGGGACGGGCGTGTATGCTTTGTGGCGCGCATGGACACGGTGCGCACCCGTACGGCTGCAGAATATCGTGCCGAGATGGATAAAATTTTTGCGCACCGCCGCCATCCGGAGCGCCCCATGCGCTTTGAGGGGGCAGTGCTCACCAGCGTAGTGCCCCAGATCACCGGGGCGCTGGCCGAGTGCGCCCGCCACTACACCGGCAAAAAACCGGTCATCGTTTCGCCGGATATCCGTACCGGCCTTACCATGGGGGTGGACGAGCCGCGCGCTGTGGGCAAGGACCGGCTGGTGGATGCTGCCTATGCAGCGGCAAATTTTCCGCTGCCGGTGGTCACGGTGGATCTGGGCACGGCCACTACCTTTAATGTAGTGGATACCGACCGGGTGTTCCGGGGCGGCGTCATCTGCCCGGGGCTTTCCACCGGGCTGCGCGCCTTGGGCGAGCGCTGTGCCCAGCTGCCGCAGGTGCATCTGGGCGCGCCCAAAAACGCCATTGGCACCAATACCGAGAGCTGTATGCTGTCCGGCTCGGTGCTGGGCACCGCCGTGCTCATCGACGGCATGGTGCAGCGCATCGAGGAAGAGCTGGGCTGCCCCGTTACCCTGGTGGTGACCGGAGGGCTGGCGAAGTACGTTACCCCGCTGTGCCGCCACCCGCTGACCTACGACCCCGAAATGCTGATGAAGGGTCTGGCGCTGCTGTACCAGCTGAACGCCCCGCAGGAGCATACGCGCGGCCGCGGCCATGGCGGCGGCCGGCATTACAGCCAGCCGGGGCATCCCCGGGCAAAGCATCCGAACCCCAACCGACGTTCCCGCCGCGAGCCGGAAGCGCTGGTAGGCTGAGGAACGAGAGGAACAAGGGAGAATAGTATGAAACTGGGCATTCTTGGCACGGGCAAGATCGTGCAGGAATTTTTGCCATGGATCGTGGAGCACACGCCGTTTACCGTGCAGGCGGTGTGCAGCACCCCGCGCTCGGCGGCAGCTGCCGGGGAACTGTGCGCACAGTACCAGATCCCGCAGCGCACCACCAACTACTTTGAGCTGCTGCAGTGGGTGGATGTGGTCTATATCGCCGTGCCCAACCAGCAGCATGCCCGCTATACCCGGGTGGCGCTGGAGGCGGGCAGGCATGTTATCGTGGAAAAGCCCATGGCGGCTACCGCCGCCGAGACCGAGGAGCTGGCGGCGCTGGCACAGCGCAAGCAGCTGTTCCTGTTCGAGGCCATGACCACGCAGTATCAGCCAAACTACGCCAAGATCCGGGAGCTGCTGCCCCGGGTGGGCACCGTCCGGATGGTGCAGTGCAATTTCAGCCAGTATTCCAGCCGGTACGATGCCTTCTGCGCCGGGCAGACCCCGCCGGTGTTCGACCCGCTGTGCGCGGGCGGTGCACTGATGGATCTGGGCGTGTACAATATCAGCTACATCGTAGGCCTGTTCGGCGAGCCGAACAAGGCGGTGTATGCCGCCAACATGGAGCGCAACATCGACACCAGCGGCGTACTGACGCTGGATTACAGCGCGTTCAAGGCGGTAAGCATTGCCGCCAAGGACTGCGCCTCCCCTGCCCGGTGCATCATCCAGGGCACAAAGGGGTATATCCTGCAAAAATCCACCCCGAACTTCTGCGGCGGCGTGACCTTCCATCCCAATGCGGGCAGGGAAGAGCACTATAACCTGAACGGGGACCGGCCCCGGCAGGCGGCAGAGTTCGATGCCTTTTACCGCGCCATGGAAAATGGCGACCAGGAATTGTGCGCCCGGATGCTGGATACCAGCATCGCAGTGAGCCGTGTGCTCACGGTGGCGCGCCGCAGCGCCGGGGTGCGTTTTCCCGGCGACAGATTCTGATGCATTTTTCTCTGGAACACGCCCTGACGATAACGCGCTTCCAAAGGATCTGAATATTCACCCAAAACCCGCACAGAGCGGGCAGGTTTGCGCCGTATCCGACATATAGGGCGGAACGGCAGCAGGAGGAAAACTGAATTATGAATAATACCAATACCAAGACGCTGACCCGTGTGGCACTGCTGGTTGCCATTGAACTGGTGATGAAGCTCGTAGGTCTGGGCAGTGTGCCCATGGGGCCGCTGTACATGAGCTTTCTGACCCTTCCCATCGCCGTGGGTGCCATTACCATGGGCCCCGCTGTAGGCGCGCTGCTGGGCGGCGTGTTCGGCGCTGTGAGCTTCTACGATGCCATCACCGGCGCCTCTGCCATGACCGGCGCCCTGTTCCAGGTCAGCCCGCTGAACACCTTTATCCTGTGCGTGGGTATGCGTGTGCTGATGGGCCTGTGCTGCGGCCTGATCTTTGCCGGCCTGAAAAAGCTGGATAAGTCCCGCACCTGGAGCTACATCATCAGCGCCATGTGCGCCCCGGCCCTGAACACCCTGTTCTTTATGGGCTACATCGTGCTGGCCTTCTACGGCTGCGACTACGTGCAGAACCTGGTATCCGTCAAGGGCGCTGCCAACCCCTTTATGTTCGTGGTGCTGCTGGTGGGCGTGCAGGGCGTAGCCGAGTTCCTGGTGTCCGGCATCCTGGGCGGCATCGTTGCCCGCGCTGTGGCAAAGTTTGTAAAATAAAGGCGGCTGCGCACCAGGTCAGGGCGGCGCATCCGTGTTTTATATAGAAAAATGAATGCTCCTCCGGCAGTCTGCCGGGGGAGTTTTTTGCGTTTCACGCATTCTGGCCCGCCCGCATAGGATGGCGCACAGCCGGAAAAGGGGGAGGAGCGCATGGAACAGGCAAAGCAGTTTGCGGTGGTGGGCACCGATGCCCGGCAGGCAGCGGCAGGCCGGGCGCTGGCTCGGGCGGGATATAAGGTGGGCGGGGTGCAGCAGCTGGCGCAGGCGGACTGCATCCTGCTGCCGCTCCCGCTGGAGGATGCAAAGCTGCCGCTGGAACAGCTGCTGCGGGCAGCAAAGCCCGGCGCGCTGGCACTGGGCGGAAAGGTGACGGCGCAGGCGGCCGGGATCGCCCGTGCGGCGGGGGTGGAGCTGGTGGATTACTTTGCCCGGCCGGAGCTGACCGTGTATAACGCCATTCCCACCGCCGAGGGCTGCATCGGCATCCTGCTTGCCCGGCGCAGCCGCACGCTGTGGGGCACGGCGGTGCTGGTGCTGGGGTTCGGGCCGGTGGGGCGGGCACTGGCTGTGCGGCTGGCGGCGCTGGGTGCACAGGTAACGGTCGCGGCCCGCCGCCCGGTGCAGCGGGCACAGGCGGAAGATCTTGGCCTGCGGGCGGTGCCGCTGGCAGCGCTTGCCACGGCGGCAGGTGGCTGTGATACGGTGGTGAACACCATCCCCGCACCGGTGCTGACGGCGGCGGTGCTGGCGGCGCTGCCAAAGGGCAGCCTGATCGTGGACCTGGCCTCGAAGCCCGGCGGGACAGATTTTGCCGCCGCCCGGCAGCTGGGGCATACGGCGCTGCACGCCCTCAGCCTGCCGGCGGTCTGCGCGCCGGAAACGGCAGGCGAGGCCGTGGCGCGCACGGTACAGACCATTTTGCAGGAGCGGGAGGAAAGAACATGACTACAGAGAACAAAGGCTGCCTTGCGTTTGCGGTGTGCGGCAGCTTCTGCACCCTGGATACCGCGCTGGGGGCGGCGCAGGCGCTGGCAGAGCGGGGCTGGGCGCTGCAGCCCATCATGAGTTTTGCGGCAAAGCAGGATACCCGCTTCGGCACCGGGGAAAGCTGGAAGCAGCGGCTGCAGGCGCTGACCGGCCGCCCGGTGCTGGACACCCTGCAGGGGGTGGAGCCGCTTGGCCCCCGGCAGCTGGCGCAGGCGCTGGTGATAGCGCCCTGCACCGGGGCAACGCTGGCGCGGCTGGCGGCAGGGCTTTCGGATACGCCGGTAACGCTGGCGGCCAAAAGTCTGCTGCGGGTGGGCTGCCCGGTGGTGCTGGCAGTTTCCACCAACGACGGCCTGGGCGCTTCCGGCGAAAATATGGCCCGGCTGTGCCAGCGCAAGCATTATTATTTTGTGCCCTACGGGCAGGATGACTGCATCGCCAAGCCCCAGAGCCTGAAAGCGGATTTTGCCCTGCTGCCCGCTGCAGTGGAAGCAGCACTGCAGGGCAGGCAGCTGCAGCCGATGCTGCTGGGAACGCAGCCCCCGGCACAGGCGGCAAACATGGAGCGCGGATAGCGGCGTAAATATCTTTTCAGCGGAGAAAAAATGTGGTATACTCCAAATGATGCCTTGTCAGCTGCGGACTGGCGGCATTGAAAACAACAATGGAGAAAACCAGATGAAGAGATTTACCGCAGCACTTGCTGCTGTGCTGCTGGTGTGTGCCGTGCTGGTGCCCGGCGCAGCAGCGGCAGGCCCGGCGCTGGCCAACACCCGGGCATACTGCATCGTGGATGCAGACACCGGCCTTGTGCTGGCACAGCAGAATATGGACGAGGAACTGCACCCCGCCTCCATCACCAAGGTGATGACCCTGGGCCTTGCCTGTGAAAAAGCGCAGGGGGACTGGGAAGATGTAAAGCTGACCGTGACCCACGAGGATGTCTACTCGCTGGCAGGCACCGATTCCAGCCATATCGCCCTGCGGGAAGGGGAGGAAGTGCCCCTGACCGATGCACTGTACGCCACCCAGATGGCCAGCGCCAACGATGGCGCCAACCTGCTGGCGGAGTATGTGGGCGGCGGCACCATTGCGGACGGTGTGGCGGTCATGAATGCAAAGGTGGAGGAACTGGGGCTTGCCCACACCCACTTTGCAAACCCCCATGGCATCAGCGATGAGGACCACTACACCAGCTGCTACGATATGGCGCAGATCCTGCGCTGGGCGCTGCAGCAGCCGGGGTTCGAGAACGTGTTCACCCGCAATGAGATGTATATCATGCAGCCCACCAACGTCCAGCCGGTGACCCGCTACTTCTCCCAGCAGGATAAGATCCGCATCGGCTCCAGCCGGTACCACATCGGCAGCGTGCTCGGCTCCAAGCTGGGCTACACCAACACTGCCCGGTACAGCTATGTCTGCCTGGCAGAGCAGGACGGGGTGCGGCTCATCTGTGTGACCATGCAGAGCCAGCTGAGCACGGATAAGTACAACGATATGCGCACCCTGCTGGACTACGCCTTTGCCACCTACAAAAACTACACCAGCCTGCCCGGCGGCAGCGTGACCGCCCAGCTGCCGGTGGCGGGCGGCGGCGAGACCCTTGGCACCGTGACCGTGACCGACCCCGGGGTGAAGCTGCTGCTGGCAGACGGCCTGTCTGCGCAGGATGTAACGGTGGAGCTGGAGCTGCCGGAACAGTATCTGCTGGGCACCGACCCCGCCGTGTATGCCGTGTACACCCTGCAGGGCGGCCGAAAGCAGGAGAGCACCAGTGTGCGGGTGCAGGCCACCGTGACCGGCCTTGCCGAGCTGCTGGAGCAGAGCGCCGGTGCTGAGCTGGAGACGGCAAAGGACCTGCAGCCCGGCAGCAGCATCTGGCTGCTGGCCGCCATCTCAGTGGGATGCACGGTGGGCGCTGCACTGGTGACCATGCTGGTGCTGTGGCTGCACAACCGGTATAAAAAGTGCCGCAAAACGGCAAAACGCCGCAACCAAGCGTAAAAGCCTGTTTTAAAAACCAGACTTTTCCAGATAAAAAAGGATTACTTTGAGAAAAAAAGAGAGGTACAATATCATGGGTAAGTTTATTTTTACGCAGACCGAGATCCCCGGCGTGGTGGTCATTGAGCCGCAGGTGTTCGGGGATGACCGCGGCTATTTTATGGAGACCTACCAGAAGGACCAGTTCGCCGAGGCCGGCATCGATAAGGAGTTCGTGCAGGACAACCAGAGCCGTTCTACCCGGGGCGTGCTGCGCGGGCTGCACTTCCAGAAGAACCACACCCAGGGCAAGCTGGTGCGTGTGACTAAGGGCGAGGTGTATGATGTGGCGGTGGACTGCCGCCCCCACAGCGCCACCTTTGGCAAGTGGGTGGGTGTGACCCTGTCCGAGGATAACAAGAAGATGTTCTATATCCCGGAGGGCTTTGCCCACGGTTTCCTGGTGCTGAGCGATGTGGCCGAGTTCTGCTATAAGTGCACCGATGTCTACGACCCCACCAGCGAGGGCGGCATCCCCTACGACGACCCCACCGTCAACGTGCAGTGGCCGGACTGCGGCTGCGAGCACAAGACCAGCGCAAAGGACAAGCTGCACGAGCCTTTTGCAGCCCAGAAGTTTGAGTATTTTGAAAAGTGGTGATCGCCCGTGGCAAAGATCAAAGCGATGTGGAATGGCTTCTGGCGTTACCGCTACCTGCTGTGGAACCTGGTCAGCCGTGATTTCAAGCTGAAATACCGCCGCAGTGTGCTGGGTGTGCTGTGGAGTGTGCTCAACCCGCTGCTGATGTGCCTGGTGTACTGGGCTGTGTTCAGCAGTCTGATGGACATGCGGGGCAGCGGCATCGATAATTTTGCCGTTTTTCTGATGTGCGGGCAGCTGCTGTTCAACTTCTTCAACGAGGCCACCTCCACCAGTATGAGCAGCGTGCTCAGCGCCGCCCCGCTGCTGAAAAAGGTGTATATCCCCAAGTATATCTTCCCGCTGGAAAAATGCTGCTTTGCCATGGTGAACTGCGTGTTCAGCTTTGTAGCGCTGCTGCTGGTGATGATCTTTACCGGCGCACCGTTCCACATCACCCTGCTGGAGGCGGTGTATCCGCTGGTAACGCTCTTCTTTTTCAGCCTGGGGGTCAGCATGTTCCTGGCGGCGGCCACTGTGTTCTTCCGGGATATCATGCATATCTGGAGCGTGTTCATCACGGCGCTGCTGTACTTCTCCGCCATCTTCTACGACCCCACTCAGATGACCTTTTCCATCGGCGGGTTCAATATGCAGCAGATCATCAAACTCAACCCCATCTACTGGTATATCACGGGCTTCCGCCGCACGGTGATGTGGGGTGTGCCGCTGGACCTGAACATGTTCCTGGTCTGCGGTGTGTGCGCAGTGATATCCATGCTGGTGGGGCTGCAGGTGTTCCGCAAAACGCAGGACCGCTTTGTGCTGCATATTTAAGGAGGAAGAACAATGGAACCGATCATCAAAGTGGACAATGTTTCCATGTGCTTCAACCTCTCCAAGGAAAAGCATGAGAGCCTGAAAGAGTATTTTCTGGCCATGGTGCAGGGGCGGCTGCAGTACGACGAGTTCTACGCCCTCAAGGATGTGAGCCTGGATATCATGCCCGGCGATTTTTACGGCCTTGTGGGGCTGAACGGCTCGGGCAAATCCACCCTGCTCAAGACCATTGCAGGGGTGTATAAGCCCAGCAAGGGCAAGGTGACCGTAGGCGGCACCATCGCCCCGCTGATCGAGCTGGGCGCGGGCTTTGATATGGACCTGACCGCCCGGGAGAACATCTACCTCAACGGCACGGTGCTGGGGTTCTCGCCCAAGTATCTGGACGAAAAGTTTGACGAGATCGTGGAGTTCAGCGAGCTGGAAAATTTTCTGGATGTTCCGCTGAAAAACTACTCCTCCGGCATGGTGGCGCGCATCGGCTTTGCCATTGCCACCATCACCAAGCCCGATATCCTTATCGCGGACGAGGTGCTGTCGGTGGGCGATTTCCTCTTCCAGCAAAAGTGCGAAAAGCGGATGCAGGAGCTGATGGCGGGCGGCACCACGGTTATCCTGGTATCCCACTCTATCGAGCAGATCGAGCGCATGTGCACCAAGGTGGCCTGGCTGAGCCACGGACACCTGAAAATGAACGGGGATACCCAGACGGTCTGCGCCGCCTACAAGGCGACCCAGCGCGGCGAGGTCTGATATGGATGTACGGTTGAAACGGGCAAAGGAGCTGGCTGGCTATGCTGTGCAGCTGACCCGGGACGAGGGCCTGCCCACCATGCTCCGGCGGGGCGCGGGCTTTGTGCGGCGGCGCTGCTTTGGCAAGCGGGCGCGCTACCTGCCCACCCAGAAGGTGCTGCAGGCCCAGCGTGCGGAGCTGGCCGGGAAAACGGCGGCAGACTGCGGCCTGCCTACCATCTCCGTCCTGACCCCGCTGTATAATACCCCGGAAAAATACCTGCGGGAATTTCTGGAGTCCTTTGTGGGGCAGACGGCCCCTAACGGGCAGCTCTGCCTTGCAGATGCCTCGGATGCCGCCCACGGGGATGTGGAACGCATCGTAAAGGAATATCAGCAGAAAAATCAACAGATCGTATACGAAAAGATCGAAAACAAGGGCATTGCGGCCAACACGAATGCCGCCGCGGAGCTGGCAGCGGGAGAATACCTGGCGCTGGCCGACCACGACGACATCCTGGCACCCCATGCCCTGTACACCATGGGCCGGGCCATCCTGCAGCTGCGGCAGCGGGGCGAGCCGGACGGTTTTCTGTACAGCGACGAGGCCCTGTTTACCAAGAGCATTCGCCGCCCGATGGTGGCGCACTTCAAGCCGGACTACGCCCCGGACTACCTGCTGTGCTGCAACTACATCTGCCATCTGGCCGTGTTCCGGAAAGCACTGTGGGAGCAGGTGGGCGGCGAGCGCCCGGCCTGTGATGGCAGCCAGGACCACGACCTGTTCCTGCGCCTGCTGGAAAAAACCGGCGGTGCCGCCCATGTGCCGCAGGTGCTGTATTACTGGCGGGTGCACGCAGGCTCCACCTCCGGCGGTGCCGAGGCCAAGCCCTATGTGGCGGCAGCTGCCAAAAAGGCGCTGGCAGACCACCTGACCCGCACCGGCCGCACCGGCACGGTGGAGGACGGGCTGTTCCCCAGCACCTACCGGGTAAAATGGGATATCGTGGGCAGCCCCAGGGTGAGCATCCTTATCCCCAACAAGGACCACACCGAGGACCTGGAAAAGTGCCTGCACAGCATCTGGACAAAGACCACCTGGGGAAATTTTGAGGTCATCGTGGTGGAGAACAACTCCACCGACCCGGCCACCTTTGCCTACTACCGGCAGGCGCAGCAGCGCTACGATGGCCTGCAGGTGGTAACATACCCGAAAAAAGGCTTTAATTTTTCCGGCATCAACAATTTTGGCCGCAAGTATGCCACCGGCGATTACCTGCTGCTGCTGAACAACGATGTGGAGGTGCGAGGCGGCGGCTGGCTCACCGAGCTTCTGCGCCAGTGCGCCCATCCCGGCGGGGCGGCGGTATGCGGTGCCATGCTCTGGTACCCGGATGATACCATCCAGCATGCCGGAGTGGTCACGGGGCTGGGCGGCTATGCGGGGCACAGCCATAAATACAAAAAGGCCGGCGGCAGCGGATACATGTTCCGCACGGCCACAGTGCAGGACTTTTCTGCCGTGACCGGCGCCTGCCTGCTGGTAAAGGCCTGCGTGTGGGACGCGCTGAACGGGCTGGACGAAGCCTTTGCGGTAGCGTTCAACGATGTGGACTTCTGCCTGCGGGTGCGGGAGGCGGGCTATCGCATCGCCTGGACTCCCTACGCCCAGCTGACCCACTACGAGAGCAAGAGCCGCGGCGGGGACGAAAAGGACCCCGTAAAGGCCCGGCGCTTTGCTGCAGAGCAGCAGCGCCTGTACGATATGCACGGCAGGGACAACATCCTGCACGACCCCTATTACAACCCCAACCTGACCATGGACCGGGAGGATTTTTCCGAGAGTGATGACCTGCGCGGGCTGAAAGAGGGAAAGGTGACGGTACGGTGGAGGGAATGACACCATGAACATCAAAGGCCATTTTGAGACCATCACCCGGCACAAGCTGCTGGTGATGAAATACTGCTTTGCATGCGGGCTTTACGAGCAGGGCCTTGCCCACGACCTGAGCAAGTACAGCCCCACCGAGTTTATCCCGGGGTGCATCTACTATCAGGGCGACCACAGCCCCAACGAGGCCGAGCGCGAGGCCAAAGGCTACACCTCGGCGTGGCTGCACCACAAGGGGCGCAACAAGCACCACCTGGAATACTGGATCGACTACAGCACCACGAAAGCCGGCCTGACCGGGATGAAGATCCCCCTGCGCTATGTCTGCGAGATGGTGTGCGACCGTGTGGCCGCCAGCCAGATCTATCTGGGCGATAAGTACACGGACGCCTCCCCCTGGGAATACTACCAGCGCAGCAAAGACCACTACCTGCTGCATCCGGAGACCCGCGCCCTGCTGGAAAAGCTGCTGTGCATGGTGCGGGATATCGGCCACGAGCGCACCTTTGAATACATCCACTACCTGCTGGGCTGCGAGACAGATTACTGAACCGGAAAGGCTGCTGCACAGAATGTGCGGCAGCCTTTTTTGCGCGGAATGCTGAAATTTTTTGAAAAACTTTAGGGCTTCTGTGCATTGACAGAAATGCAAAAGCAACGGTACAATGAAGGAAAGCAGGATTGGCATACGTCCGGGCTGCAGAGAATACTGTCTGACGAAAAAAGGAGGCATGAAGCATGAAATGGTTCAAAAAACTGATTGCGATCACGCTGGCTGCTGTGCTGGCGCTGGCTATGCTCACCGCTTGCAGCGGTACACCGAGCGTACCGGAGAAAACGGAAGAAGCAAAGCAGGTCGTGGACAACATCAATGCGGTTCGGACGAAAAATGGCCTGTCGGCACTGGAGGTCAACACGGCTGCAATGGATGTGGCCAATAAAATTGCGGAGGTAAAGGAAAAGAAGGAACTGTGGCTGATTTCGGCAGAGGACTGCAAAAAGGAATTGGAGGAGCTGGCGTCCATTCAGGTGGATGGAAGAAGCCGCGACGGCGATCTGATAGATCTATCTCTCTACTCGGGCGAGAAGAACCTGACCAAGAGAAGATGGCAGAGAACGTATGACAGGAACAATATGGACGATGGTGATTGCAGGATCGTGCGCAGCGCTGATGCAAAATATGTTGGCGTTGTTATAAAAAAGATCAGCTACAACGGTAGGTACATTACGGTCGTTGTGACTTACTGACCTATAATTTGAAACCGCGCAAACGCCGCTGACGGAAAGTTGGCGGCGTTTTTTGCGCGGAATGCTGAAGTTTTTTGAAAAACTTTAGGGCTTCTGTGCATTGACAGAAATGCAAAAGCAACGGTACAATGAAGGAAAGCAGGATTGGCATACGTCCGGGCTGCAGAGAATACTGTCTGACGAAAAAAGGAGGCATGAAGCATGAAATGGTTCAAAAAACTGATTGCGATCACGCTGGCTGCTGTGCTGGCGCTGGCTATGCTCACCGCTTGCAGCGGTACACCGAGCGTACCGGAGAAAACGGAAGAAGCAAAGCAGGTCGTGGACAACATCAATGCGGTTCGGACGAAAAATGGCCTGTCGGCACTGGAGGTCAACACGGCTGCAACGGACATTGCCAATAAAATGATGGCGGTAAAGGAAAAGAAGGAACTGAGTCTGATTTCGGAAGAGGACTACAAAAAGGAAATGCGTGAGCTGTATGCCATTCAGGTGGGTGGAAGAAGCTACAACGGCTATCTGACAGCTGTATCTCCCATCTCGGGCGAGAAGATCCTGACCGAGAAAAGCTGGCAGGAAACGTATGACATGAACAATATAAGATATTCTGGTTGCAGGATCGTGCGCAGCGCTAATGCAAAATATGTTGGCGTTGTCATGAAACAGATGAGCAACGGTAAGTACATTACGGCCGTTGTGACTTACTGAGTTGTAATTTAAAACCACGCAAACGCCGCTGACGGAAAGTTGGCGGCGTTTTTGTATGCTTCGCGTATTGACAGCCGCACCTGGAAAGGATACACTGAGAGCGTAGCGGGCCGGTTGGCCCGCCAGGGTAGATCATTACGATACACAGGAGGGCAAGACCTATGAAATACGTCAAAAAACTGCTGGCCGTTGCGCTTGCTGCCGTGCTGGCGCTGTCGATGTTTACCGCTTGCGGGAAAGAAAAGGTCCCGGTCGATCTGCAGACGTCCAGAGAGATCCTGGAAACGATCAATGCAAGACGCAGCGCAGGCGGGATGCAAACGCTGACCCTGAGCGAGGATGCCAGCCTGCCGCTCGGCAACTGGGCTAAAGCAGCTGCAGAGAGCACCCAGAAAGGCGCGAAAGCCGTAGAAGAGGCGGCACGCAGTGCGGCAAGAAAGGCCGTTACGGAAATGAAGATCGACGGCAAGGCGGTCTTTGTGTACGATACCTATACATTTTATAATGTATCCGGGGCAGAGCAGGTGGCAAGAGAGCTGCAGGAACATCCGAACTATTTCATCACTGCCGGTGAGGAAGTTGGAAACTATGCAGCAGTTGCCTCTTACAGCAATGGCGAGAAGGCAGCGGTCGTTGTGATGCTTTTAAAGGTAAAGTGATGGATGCCTGCGGCCGGGCGCGGTCCGCGCAGACAACAGGATAACAAAACATAAAAACACCCCGGCCGGGCGGTACGGATGCCGCCTGGCCGGGGTGTTGTAGTTCCGGGAAAAGTTACTGCTCGTTTTCGTAGATCTGGATATAGTGCGGCGCAGCCTTGTCCTGCCAGAGCAGCAATATGGCGGTCAGTGCAACAGCCAGTGTGGTGAGGACGGCGAGCAGAGCTTTGAGAACTTTCATGGTTTGGTGCCTCCTTGATGAAGTTCGGGAGCGGAGCGGGGGACGTTCCGCCGGTCATGGTAGCTATAGTATAGCATATTCCTGCAGTAAAGGCAAACGGCAGCTGCAGGGAAGAAAAAGGAAAAAATGCGGAGGTTAGTTAAAACTAATCTGCGAAATCGTATAAGAAAGTTCAGGAAAATTCATCATTTGGGGCGTGATGTCGTTGACTTCCCACGCCAAAATGATACAATAAGTGTGTTAAGCAGCTGCTGTCCCTGTACCAGTGCGCCTGCATGGGCGAGGGGATGGCAATTCAAGCAGAATGGGGGATTTGAAATCCATGTTGAACAAGCTGAAACGTGCGGCGCTTGGCGCGCATACGCCGCATGACAAAGCAACTGCTGCAAGCAAACCTGTCCCGATGCCTCTGCCCGCGCAGGTACGCATCCTTATGAGCCAGCATATTGGCGCACCCGCCAAGGCGCTGGTCAAAAAAGGTGATGAAGTGTTCGTCGGCACCAAGATCGGTGAGGCGGGCGGCTTTGTCTCCGCAAATATCCACTCCAGTGTTTCCGGTACGGTAGCCGCTGTGGAGCCTTTCCGTCTGTCCAACGGCCGTATGTGCGATTCGGTCGTCATCAAGACCGATGGCAAGCAGACCGTGGACCCGGCCGTAAAGGCACCGGAAGTTACCGATAAAGCCAGCTTCCTTGCTGCCGTGCGGGAGTGCGGCCTGGTTGGTCTGGGCGGCGCAGGCTTCCCGACCGACGTTAAGCTGCAGCCCAAGCAGCAGGTGGATACCCTGCTGATCAACGCCTCCGAGTGTGAGGTGTGGCTGACCAGCGATACCCAGGAGATGCTGGAGTGCAGCGAGGATATCATCCGCGGCATCAAGGCTGTGCTGCAGTACACCGGCATCCCCAAGTGCATCATCGGTATCGAGAACAACAAGCCTGAGTGCATCGACCTGCTGTGCAAGCAGACCAAGGACGACAGCACCATCGAGGTAAAGCCCCTGCCCAGTGTCTACGGCACCGGCGCTGAGCTGATCCTCATCGAGAAGTGCCTGGGCCGCGAGGTGCCCCACGGCGGTCTGCCTGCCGATGCCGGCGCCATCGTGATGAACGTGACCAGTGTTTCCACCCTGGGCAAGTACCTGGCCACCGGTATGCCGGTGGTGCAGCGCACCATCACCGTGGACGGCGATGCCTGCGCAAAGCCCCAGAACGTGGTCGTGCCCGTGGGCACCGCCTACCAGGATATCCTGGACTTTGTGGGTGTCAAGGGCGAGCTGGGCAAGGTAGTAGCTGGTGGTGCCATGATGGGCCCCGCTGTGGAGAACCTGAGCTACCCCACCACCAAGACCACTTCCGGCCTGATCCTGCTGAGCAAGGCTGCCGCACAGCCTGCACAGGTCAACCCCTGCATCCGCTGCGGCCGCTGCGTGGAATACTGCCCCATGGGCCTGGAGCCTGTGGAGGTCAACCAGGCCTACGCTGCCCGTGATGTGCAGGAGCTGGGCAAGCTGCATGCAGACTACTGCTTCAACTGCGGCAGCTGCTCCTTCGTCTGCCCGGCAAAGCGCCCGGTGACCCAGATGATGAGCCTGGCCAAGGCATTCTATCTTGGCGAAATCAAAAAAGGAGGCAATAAGTAATGGATACGAAGCTTATTGTTTCGGCTTCCCCGCATGTGCGCAGTGAGGAAACGACCCAGAGCCTGATGGCCAATGTGATCGTTGCCCTGTGCCCCTGCGTGGTCGCCTCTGCGATCATTTTTGGCGTGCGTGCCCTGCTGGTCACCGCCGTTTCCGTGGTGGCCTGCGTGGTGTTTGAGTGGCTGTACTGCAAGCTGCTCAAGCGCCCGAACCCCATCAGCGATCTGTCCGCTGTGGTCACCGGCATCATCCTGGCCATGAACGTGCCTGTGGGCATGCCCATCGGCCAGCTGCTGATCGGCGATCTGGTGGCGATCATCATCGTCAAGCAGCTGTTCGGCGGCATTGGCATGAACTTTGCAAACCCCGCTCTGGTGGGCCGTATCGTGCTGTTTATCAGCTTTGCCGGTTCCATGAACAAGTGGGTGTTCCCGGATGCAGCGGTGGATCAGCTCTCCAAGGCTACCCCGCTGGCTGTGGCAGACCCCTCCAAGCTGAGCCTGCTGGATCTGTTTATGGGTATCCACGGCGGTGTGCTGGGCGAGACCTGCGCCCTGGCTATCCTGCTGGGCCTTATCTATCTGGTGGCCACCAAGACCATCAGCATCGCCATCCCGGCTTCCTACGTGGGCAGCGTGTTCGTGTTCTACCTGATCGCGACCAAGGACCTGCACACCGCACTGGTGGCCGTGCTGAGCGGCGGCCTGCTGTTTGGTGCCGTGTTTATGGCTACCGACTACGTTACCAGCCCCTTTACCCTGAAAGGTAAGCTGGTGTACGGCGTGTGCCTGGGCATCGTTACCTTTGCCATCCGTTACTGGGGCAGCTACACCGAGGGCGTGTCCTTCGCACTGCTGTTCATGAACCTGTGGGTCCCGTACATCAATGATCTGACCCGTCAGACCCCGTATGGCTATGTTAAGCCTGCAAAGAAAGCGAAGGAGGGTGCTGGCAAATGAGTAAGTCTGCAAATTCCAGCTGGGAGACCACCGGTAAGCCGATCGTTGTGCTGACCGTTATCTCGCTGATCGTCAGCCTGCTGCTGGCACTGGTGAACGGCATGACCGCCCCGGTCATCGCTGAGAACACCCGCCGCACCACCCTGGCAGCTTATGTCAGCGTGATGCCCTCTGTTTCGGACGCAGCTACGCTGGAGGAAGTTACCGATTACACCACCGCCAATGTTACCGGTGTGGTAAAGGCTCCGGACGGCGGCATTGCCATCAAGGCCGAGGAAAAGGGCTTTGACGGCGGCATCCTGACCGTTATCATGGGCTTTGATGCCAACGGCGCCGAGACCGGCATCTGGGTGGACGCTTCTACCCAGACCAAGGGTATCGGCTCCAATGTGTCCACCGAGGACTATCTGGCACAGTTCAACGGCATGGATGGCACCAAGAACATCGTGATGAATCAGGATTTCGATGCGTACAGTGGCGCAACCATTTCGTCCACCGCTCTGTTTGCTGCCATCAACGATTGCATCAGCTGCTTCAATGAGCTGGCATAAAGGAGGTTGGTAAGAAATGGCACAAGAAAATAAGTCCAAGGTAAGCATCCTTACCAACGGCATCATCAAAGAAAACCCCGTCCTGCGTCTGGTTCTGGGCACCTGCTCCATCCTGGCCGTTACCACGGCAGTTTCCAACGCACTGGGCATGGGCGCCGCCTTCACCTTCGTGCTGGTGTGCTCCAATATTATGATCTCCCTGCTGCGCAAGGTGATCCCCGGCAAGGTGCATCTGCCCTGCTACATCGTTATCATCGCAGGCTTCGTGACCATCGTGCAGATGTTCATGCAGGCCTATATGGAAAGCCTGTACAACGCCCTGGGCGTTTTCCTGCCCCTGATCGTTGTCAACTGTATCATCCTGGGCCGTGCCGAGATGTTCGCCTGCAAGAACAGCATCGTGGACTCCGCACTGGACGGCGTGGGCATGGGCATCGGCTACACCCTTACCGCTACCCTGATGGCCTCCATCCGCGAGATCCTGGGCAGCGGCACCTGGCTGGGCTTCCAGATCATCCCGGAGAGCGTTGCCAAGGTCTCTATCATGACCCAGGCTCCCGGCGCATTCTTCTGCTACGGTGTCCTGATGGCAGGCTGCATCTGGCTGGAAGGTAAGCTGGACGCCCGTATCGAGCGCAAGAGCTGCTGTGATCTTGATAATCTGAAGAAGGAGGCGGAATAAGATGCTCGTCAAACTCGCTGCGATCTTCTTCAGCATGATCCTGGTCAACAACTATGTGCTGGTGAAGTTCTATGGTATCTGCCCGTTCCTGGGCGTTTCCAAAAAGCTGGATTCCGCTGTTGGTATGTCCGGCGCTGTCATCTTCGTTATGTTTATGGCAACGGCCGTTACCTTCCCCATCCAGATCTTTATCCTTGAGCCGGCAGAGCTGGGCTACCTGCAGACCATCGTGTTCATCCTGGTCATCGCTGTGCTGGTGCAGTTCATCGAGATCTTCCTCAAGAAGTATATCGTTGCACTGTATAACTCGCTGGGCGTTTATCTGCCCCTGATCACCACCAACTGCTGCGTGCTGGCCGTTACCATCCTGGTCGTGGGCGACTACGGCGCAGATGTGGCAGCACACGGCTTTGGCTACGCCTACATCGAGGCGCTGATCTGCGCCATCGGTGCAGGCTGCGGCTTTATGCTGGCCATGGTCATGTTCAGCGGCGTGCGTAAGCGCGTGGAAGCCTGCGATCCCCCGGCACCCTTCAAGGGCCTGCCCATCACACTGATCGCGGCAGCAATCACCAGCCTGTCCTTCATGGGCTTCGGCGGCATCGTCGAAAACCTGTTCAATGTCACGCTGTAAGGGAGGAACAGGACTATGAATATTGTATCTGCTGTTATCCTGTGCACCATCGTGGGCGCTGTGGGTGCTATCATTCTGGTGGCCGCCGCAAAGTTCATGGCGGTGGAGGAAGACCCCCGCATTGAGGAAGTTGCCGGCTGCCTGGCCGGCGCAAACTGCGGCGGCTGCGGCTACGCAGGCTGTGCCGACTACGCCAAGGCTGTTGTTCTGGACGGTGTGCCCTGCGATAAGTGCGCACCCGGCGGCCCCAAGGCTGCCGCTGCCATTGCCAAGATCATGGGCGGCGAGGCAAGCGCCGTGGAGAAAAAGGCTGTGGTCCAGTGCCAGGGCAGCTCCGAGCACTGCAAGCCCGCCTACGATTACAAGGGCATCCAGACCTGTGCTGCTGCGGCAGCCCTGTACGGCGGCCCCAAGACCTGCTCCTTCGCCTGCATCGG
>CAKTFD010000024.1 GCA_934553285.1 uncultured Faecalibacterium sp.
TGTTCTGCGGCAAGGTATTTGCCCATCTGCCCGGGCTGCCGCCGGTCACCTTACCTCTGTTTTTACTGCGGGGACTGTTGGGTGCGCTGGCTGTCATTGCCGCACAGCTGGTGCTGGCCATGGTCATCCGCAGCTTTGCCGTGCCCATTTTTCTGGGGCTGCTGGGCGGCATTACAGGCATCTTTATCAGCTCCAAAGGCTTTGGAATCCTGTGGCCCTATTCCCTGATGCAGCTCGGTATGAACTCCAACAAAAGCGCGGATGCTCTGGCGGGCAGCTACGGGCTGTTTGCCTTCAGCTGCATCTTCTGGCTGGGGACGATGTTCCTTCTGGCATGGCACCTGTTACGCAAACAGGACGTACATGCATAAAACAAGGGCATTGATTTCTGTTTACAGGCATCCGCCATGCAGCCGCCGGATGACCTTGAACGCGACCTCGTGCTCTGTTGCCAGCGGCTTTTTCAGGGCAAAGAACACCACCCCGCTGGTCGGGCAGGTGATCTCCGCCTGCACCTCTGCGGTAAAGGGGTCAAGGATCACCCCCAGCTTCTGGCCGTATTCCACCTCCTGCCCCGGCTCCACGAAACGGCGGAAAATGCCGCCCGCCGGGGTGAGCACATTGGCCATCTCGTTTTCCTGCACGACAGAAGAAAGATACCCGCTGTGGCAGTTATAGCGCAGCAGCCCGACCCGGCTGAGATACCGCAGCACCGCCGCCACCGCCTCCTGCGCACTCTGCTCATCAATGGCATCCGTTTCTTTGGTATAAACACTGAAAGCGTTTGTGTTCCAGACCTGCCAGTTATAGTTCAGGGTCGTGGTGTCGATCGGCTCCGGTTTGCGCATGACCACATAGGGCAGGCCGAACAGGTTGCCCAGGCTGGCCGTCTGGTAGCCGGTATTCATAATGCGCACATGGGGCACAAAATCGCCGGGCAGATAGAAGGATGCAAAATGGATGCCGTACTTGTAGCCCTGCACTGCTTCAAATAGTGCCGCTGCAATGCGCTGGGTCGTTTCGCCCTGGTCATAACCGGGAAACATCCGGTTGATGTCGGTTTTATCCATCGCCCAGAACCGGCTGCCCACATTCATGGAAAAATGGTTGACGCAGGGCACCACCAGCAGCTCGTTGCCGGGCGCGATGGCCCCCTGCTCTTCCAGCCTGCGCAGCTGCTTTACCAGCAGCGCACAGACATACATCTGCTGCACCTCGTTGCCGCGCACAGCCGCTACCATGGCACAGGCCTTTTCACCCGCGCCAAAGCGGAACCCCTTGATCCTGAATTTCTGGCGGTAGGGCGTTTCCAACTCGTAAAGCGTTTCTTCTCTCATTTCTGGAATCCTCCTGTCAGGATGCGGGCCAGCAGGCTGCCCGGGTATACCACGGGATATTCCCGCAGGGTAAACAGCAGCCCGTCTGCCGGGGCCATCAGGGTCTGCCGCACCTCACCGGTCAGTGGGTCTGCAATAACTGCCAGCTCCTGTCCTTTTTTCACGATACCGTTATGCTCCACACTGGGGATAAAAATGCCTGCCTTATCCGCATTGATAAAGGCCACCTCGTCCTTGCTCACGATAGGCTTGCAGGGCGGCTCTGTTTCGCCTGCCCACATGCCCTGTGTGTGCATCAGGTTCAAAATGCCGTCCGCCAGCTGTTCTCCGTAGCTTTTGGTCAGGCGCATCCCCACGCCCATCTCCACCACAAGGCAGTGTGTGCCGATAACGTTCAAACTGTGCGCCAGGGTACTTTCCAGTACGGTCGCTGCCGCATGGACCCAGACAAAATCCACATTGAGCTGCTCGGCCAGCGGCACCAGTGCCGGGGCTGTTTCCTCTGAGATACGCACCTGCGGCAGCTCCCGCAGATAGATGTTGGAAGCATGGAGATCGATGGCGATATCCGCCCCGCGCATATCTTCTACCACCGCATGGGCGTAATATTCCGTCATGGGGCCTTCGGTATCGCCGGGGAAAATGCGGTTCATATCCAGATCGAACAGCGGGATGCCCCGTTGGATGGTGTTGATGCCCAGCGGGTTGACCGCCGGGTAGATATCCACCGTACCGGTCAGCAGCTCCGGGTGCTCCTGAATGCGGCGGTTGAGCAGGTAGACCACATACTGGCCTTCCAGCTCATCGCCGTGCACACCGGTGACCACACAAATGCGTTTGCCGCTGTCGTTGCCGGGCAGCGGGGTAAGGCGGTTCTTTTTCAGTTCCAGTTTTTCATGCACTGCAAGCGCAAGGCTTGCGACGGTTTCTTCCATGGTCCTTACACACTCCTGTCAAAAAATAAAAGGGCTTCTGCCGGTATTTTGCAGAAGCCCGGCGCCATTGCCTTGTATCGCTCAGTCTTTGCGGACGTTCAGCCGCATCTCTGTATGCAGGGTCTGCTCTGCCATCCCGCGGAAAATGCCCCGTTCTGCGCGGCAGTCCGCAGCGTCCCGGCCCACGGCAAACCGCACATGGTCCTCCCCTGCATTGCAGGCAAAGGTGGGGTCGTAGCCATGCCAGCCGTCCGGCAGAGTGATCTCCACCCACGCATGGGTCGCGCCCTCGCCGGGTACCAGCCCCATGCAATAACGCGCCGCAAACCCGGACCGCCGTGCCAGTGCCAGCAGGATGTGCGTATAATCCTGGCAGACCCCGCTGCCCAGCGCAAATGCCTGCCCGGCGGTGGTGGATATCCCCGTAAGCCCCGGCACATAGTGCAGCGCGTCTGCTGCCGCTTTGTTCAGCAGCTCGGCCTGTTCCTGCGGGCTTTTATCTTCCAGCGGCAGGCTCTGCCACAGTGCTTCCAGCTCTGCCGTCATCGCGGTAAGCGCTGTAAACTGTTTCAGCACCGGATTTACCGGCTCCGCCTGTGCATGGCCCTCCACCCGCACGATGCCATGGGAATCGTAGTAGAAAGCCGTATGCGGTTCCCGGCAGCTGCCGCACACAAGCCAGCTGCCAAAGCCATCCCGGTGCAGGCCATACGCCGCCGCTGGCTCTATGCGGATGGCATAGCTCTGCAGCTTCTGGGCATCGTCCTCCACGGGGATGCAGTGCAGCGCAAAGGTATGCCCGCTGACCGGGGCCGAAAACTCCACCCCGGCATGAAAGTAAAATTCCAGCTCTGTCATTGCTCGTTCCTCTGTGCTCCCTGTCCTGCATTATTGCTGCCGTTACAGGTCGAGAAACAGATTTTCCAGCGCTGCGATCTGTTCCTGCACGGTGGCATCCGGCTTGGAGGAATCCAGCAGCGAGTCCACCAGCAGTTCCAGCCGGCTTTTTTCCGGGGTGAGCCGGGTCTTGTATAACCGGTTGAACAGCCGCTCAAACTCCTTGCGGGTGCGCTCCGGCTCATCCCCCAGGCGCAGATAGATATCCACCCGTTCCACACTGGTGCCCAGCTTTATCATGCTGCGGGTCTCCTCGTCAAAGATGCTCTCCTCGCATGCACCGCGAAACGCCAGAATATCGTCCAGCACCCACTGGAGCGGGACTGCGGGCGTATCGCTCTGCGCAGCCTTTTCCATCGCATTCATGGCCAGCTGGATATACGAAAGGGTGTCCGTCGTCAGGGTATCGCGCAGCACCACGGCGTTGTCATACGCGTAGACCAGACTGGAGGCCAGGGAGTTCGGATTGTTGCGGTCAAAGAAATACCGCTTGCAGAAATCCACCGTATCTGCATAGCCGCCGGGGATGCCCAGGCGGAAGCAGTAGGCCGCATAATCTCCCTCGCGGCCATCCACCCCGGCATCGTAGATGGGTTTTGCTTTTTTCAGGCCTGTATATACGCGCTCTGTGTAGCGTCCCAGCCAGTACAGGCGGCTGGCTTTGTTCAGCGAGATAATACCCATGTGTCCTTAAAACCTCCTCCTTGCGAGCTGTTGACCACAAAACTGTCCGGGTTGCGGGAGAAGCGGGTCAGGCCGCTGGCCCAGACCTTTGTGTCGTCACCGCTGCTCAGCACAAACGCCCGCAGGTCCGCCTTGCGGGGCACCTTTTCCCCGCCTTCCATGATGGGCAGGTCGAGAAAATCGATAACTTCCTGTGCAATGAACCGGCGCGGCTCGCTGCGGATCGTATCCCGGAACGCCTCCAGCTGCTGTTTTGTCATATCGCGGCCGAACACCACGCCGTAGCCGCCGGCTTCTGCTACATCCTTGACCACCAACGTTTCCAGATGGTCCAGCACATACTTGCGGTCTTTTTCATAAAAAGGCAGGTAGGTGGGTGCATTGTGCAGGATAGGTTCCTCGCCCAGATAGTAGGTTATCATCTTAGGCACAAAATAGTAGATGCCCTTATCATCTGCCACGCCGTTGCCGGGTGCATTCAGCAGTGCCACATTGCCTGCACGGTAGGCATCCATAACGCCGGGAATGCCGATCAGGCTCTCCGGTTTAAAGGTCAGCAGGTCAAGATATTCATCGCTGATCCGGCGGTAGATGGCGCCCACCCGCTCGCCGCCATGGACAGTCCTGAGGTAGACCTTATTATCTTCCACATACAGGTCCCCGCATTCTGCCAGCACCGCGCCGGTCTTTTCGGCCAGATAGCTGTGCTCGAAATAGGCGGCATTGTACCGGCCCGGCGTAAATACCACGTTGATGCCGCCGGTGTTGACGGCATCCATGGTCTGCCGCAGCAGCTGCGCGTAGTTGCGGTTATCCACGATGGCATTGCCGCTGAACGTTTCCGGGCTGCAGCGGCGGCACAGTTCCCGCGCGATGAGCGGATAGGAGGCCCCGCTGGGAATGCGGAGGTTATCCTCCAGTATGAACCAGCTGCCGTCCTTTGCCTGCACAAGGTCAATGCCGGAGATGTGGCTGTAAACGCCCTTGGGCGGCACAAATCCTTCGCACTGGGGCAGATATCCGCTGCCCGCAAACACAAAGTCCTCCGGCACGATGCCGTCCCGGATGATCTTTTTGTCGCCGTAAACATCCCTGAGGAACAGGTTCAGTGCGTTGACCCGCTGCACAAGCCCCTTGTCCAGCGTTTGAAACTCCTGCGCCGTGATAACGCGCGGCAGCGGGTCGAACGGAAACAACCGCTCCTGAAATGTGCCGTTTTTGTACAGTCCAAATTTGACCCCGTATCGTGCCAGCTGGTCGTTGATAGTCTGTTGATGCTGCACCAATCGATCCATAGATCTCCCCTCTTTTTATCTGGATTTTCTGCATCCTGGCATGGCCGTACTTTCCCTTAACGGCCCCTCTCCCCGGAGATGCAAAAAGCACAAGGCGGCGTGACCCGTTTGTGGGCCACGCCGCCTTGTGCTGGTTTTATTATAAAAACCCAAATTCCGCTTGTCAACATTTTCCGGCAGAAAAATAGCACTTGCTGCAAAGTTCGGGCAGAGCGGTCAAGCTGCCCGGGCCTGCGGCCCACATTTTTTGTGGAAATTTGCTCTTGTGGAAGCCTGCCAAAAACGGTAAAATGGTGCTGAAAAAGGCAGTGTGGCCCCCGGCGGGCTGCACTGCCTTTTCTTTTTTTATAAATGATAGGAGTAATCATACGATGCAGGAAAAAACAAAAACCACCGCACAGGTGCTGGTGGACTGCCTGGAGGCAGAAGGCGTGGACGTAATGTTCGGCATCCCCGGCGAGGAAACGCTGGACCTGATGTTTGCCATCCGCGACAGCCATATCCGTTTTATTCCGGTGCGCCACGAGCAGGGCGCTGCCTTTATGGCCGATGTCTACGGTCGTCTGACCGGGCGTGCAGGCGTATGCCTTTCCACCCTCGGCCCCGGTGCCACCAATCTTGTCACCGGCGTAGCGGACGCCTATCTGGACGGTGCACCGCTGGTTGCCATCACCGGGCAGGTGGGCACCGACCGGATGCAGCTGACCAGCCACCAGTATCTGGACCTGACCGCCATGTTTGAACCGATCACCAAGCGCTCCAAACAGATCATCCGCCCGGATACCGTAGGCGAGATCGTGCGGCTGGCCTTTAAGCACGCCGAAAAAGGCAAGCCCGGTGCCACCCACATCGATCTGCCCCAGAACATTGCCAAGATGCCTGCCGATGCTGTGCCGCTCAAGCGGCAGCAGCTGCACGAGCTATATGCCGACCCCACCCATATCGCCGCCGCCGGGCAGATGATCAGCGAGGCAAAATTCCCGGTCATTCTGGCCGGTGCCGGGGCGGTACGCGGACATGCTGCCGCCGCCGTTACCGAGCTGGCCGACCGGCTGCACATCCCGGTGGTGAACACCATGATGGCCAAGGGCATCATCCCCATGGACGACAAATACAGCCTGTGGACCATCGGCATCCCGCAGAAGGACTATGTGAACCAGGTGTTCGACCGGGCTGATCTCGTCATTGCCATCGGCTACGACATCGTGGAGTGCGCCCCCGCCAAGTGGGGTGCCAGGCCGGACCGGGCCATTTTGCACATCGACAGCGCCCCGGCAGATGTAAATAAGCGGTATCAGCCCGCTGTAGAGGTGGTGGGCGATATCTCCGAGAGCATCTATGAGATCCTGCGCTGTGCTCGCCGGGACACTGAGCCGGAATTTGCGCTCAAGCTGCGCGAGACTATGGTGGCCGAGCACGCTGCCATGGCAGCAGATGACAGCTGCCCCATGAAGCCCGCCCGCATCCTTGCCGATGTACGCAGGGTGATGGGCCGGGACGATATCCTTGTGAGCGATGTGGGTGCACACAAAATGTGGATCGCCCGCCACTACGACTGCTACGCCCCCAACACCTGCCTGATCTCCAACGGTTTTGCCAGCATGGGCTTTTCCATCCCCGGTGCTTTTGCCGCCAAGCTGCTGAACCCGGACAAAAAGGTGCTGGCTGTCTGCGGTGATGGCGGCTTTATGATGAACAGCCAGGAGCTGGAGACCGCCGTGCGGGAGAAGGTGCCCTTTGTCACCCTGATCTGGGAGGATTCCAGCTACGGCCTTATCAAGTGGAAGGAGCAGGAACAGTTTGGCGGGGAGCACTGCTATGTGGATTTTACGAACCCGGACTTCAAGCTGCTGGCCGAGGCCATGCACTGCAAGGGCTACCGGGTGGAAAAGGCCGATGAACTGATCCCGACCCTGGAAGAAGCCTTCCGGCAGACGGTGCCCAGCGTGATCGTAGTACCTGTGGATTACGGTGAAAACATGAAGCTCTCTGCACACCTGAAAGAGGTATATCAGCAGAATCACGCCTGAGCGTTTGAGGCCCCGAGAGAGTATTGCTTCCCTGCGGGGCCTCTTTTTTGCGCAGAAAACACCCGCACCCGGCAGCTTATGCAGCGTACCGGGTGCGGGTGTTTTGGTGTAAAAGAGACGGGAAAATATAGCAATTCAACTTTTTAATGCGACGGCAACAGCGTTGAATTGCATATCGCAAATATGTTGTTTGAATGTTGCACTAATTTCTTGACTTGCGATAAAAAGAGGTGAAAAAAGAACAGAGAATGTCGGTTTTTATGCGGCCTTTGCCGGGGCAAAGACCAGAGCCTTCTTCCGCTGGGCCTGCATGGAGCGTACAATGCAGCTCAGGGTGAAGTTGATAACAAAATAGATGACGCAGGCGGTGCCGAACAGTACCATGACATCCGAAACATTCACCGTGCCAAGGCCGTTATAGGTACCGGCGGCGCTCAGCAGCTGACGGATACGGGCCATCAGCTCAATGGTGGCCACATTGGCAAGGTAGGAGGAATCCTTGATGGTGGTAATGACCTGGCTGAGCAGGGTGGGGATGATATTGCGGTAGGCTTGCGGCAGGATGATGTACAAAAGCACCTCGGCGGTGTTGAAGCCCTGCGCATAACCGGCCTCGAACTGCCCCTTGGCCACGCCGTTCAAACCGCCGCGGACGATCTCTGCGATCACCGAGGAGTTGAACAGGATCAGTGCCAGCGCTGCCTTGAACAGCAGCTTCATCTCCACACTGGTCAGGCCGAACATTTTATGGGCAAAGAAGGCCGGGCAGGGGCAGAACACCACGCACACAAAGATCCACAAAAGATATGGCGTATTGCGGAACAGCTCGATGTAGGCGGCGGACAGCCAGCCCAGGATGCGGGCCGGGCCTTTTTTGCAGTAGGTGCGGGCCAGCGCCAGCAGCGAGCCGAGGATCAACCCCAGAATAACGCCCAGCACCGAGATGATGCAGGTAAAGGCGATGCCCCGCAGCAGGTACAGAAACACGCCCGGCTGGGTGAGGATGGAAAAACTGGAAGCAAGGGTGCTCATTTATGCCGCCTCCTTTAAGGCCGTGGCCTTTGCGGTGCGCAGGGCAGGGCTGGCCTTGCCCTTGCGCTCCTTGAGGGAAGCCTCCCAGCGGGTAGCCAGGGTGGACAGCGGGAAGCAGACCACAAAGAAGATGGCACCGCAAACGATATAAGCGGGCGCATACGCGCCGCCGGTGGAGGCACCGGTCACGAAGCTGTAGGTCACGCTAATCAGGTCTGCACCGCCCACGATGTACAGGCAGGAGGTGTTCTTGAACAGGTTGACCACCTGGTTGACCATGGGCGGCAGCATGACCGGGATGCTCTGCGGCAGGATGATGTAGCCCATGCGCTGCAGGTAGCCAAAGCCCTGCGCCTGTGCCGCCTCGAACTGCCCTTTGGGCACCGACTCAATGGCGGCACGGACCACCTCGCCCATATAGGCACCGGTGTACACCCCCAAAGCAATGATGCCGGTGCGGATAACCCCCATGCTCAGCCCTGCAAAGGCCAGTGCATAGTACAAAAAGCACAGCTGCAGCAGCAGCGGCGTGTTCTGGATAAACTCCACATACACGCGGGCGATGAACTGCAGCGGCTTTTTGCCGCTGGTGGCCATCAGGCCCAGCACTACGCCAAGCGCAAAGGCCAGTGCCAGCGCAAAAAACGCCGTCATCAGGGTGTTGCCCAGCCCCAGCAGAAAACTTTCCCGGTGGTTCCACACCGTTGCCCATGCGTCCATCGAAAACAGACCGGACATAACGAACACTCCTTTCTCCCAAACCGCCTGGATACCAGATTTATTCCAGACCGTTCTCCTTGATCAGACCATCGATGGTGCCATCTGCCAGCCAGCCGGTAACCAGCTCATCGCACACGGAGGAGAAGCCGCTGCCCTTCTTGGTGGCAACGCCATATTCCTGCGGGCTGAACTCGGCATCGATGTAGCTGCGGCCATCGGTCTTGTAGATGGCCAAGATGGACTTATCCACGCAGAAGCCGTTTACCTCGCCTGCGCTCAGTGCGGTGCTGATAGCGGGATAATCATCGTACTGACGGAAGGAGATGCCATCCTTCCAGGTATCGGCATTGAAGGTGTCGGCATCAAAGCCTTCCCCGGTGATAACTCCCTCGTCGATCATCTCCTGCACCAGAGCACGGGCGGAGGTGGAGCCGGAAGAAACGCCCACCACCTTATCTTTCAGGTCGGCCAGTGCCTTGATGCCGGAGGAATCCTCCACTAGAACGCTGACGTAATCGGTGTAGTAGGGGGTGGAGAAATCCCAGCTCTTGCGGCGCTCCTCGGTGATGGTAAAGGTAGCCAGCACACAGTCGATATCACCGGAATCCAGCAGCTCGCCGCGGGTAGCGGCGGTCACGGTGGTAAACTCCACATCCACGCCCAGATGCTCGGCGATCATCTCCGCCAGGCTGTCCTCCAGGCCCGTATACTCGCCGGTAAGAGTATCCTGAAAACTGAAACCCTTGACGGCGTTCTTAACGCCTACTTTCAGCACACCACGATCGATGATGGCCTGCACATCTGCGGAAACAGCGCCTGAAGAAGCGGCTGCGCTGCCGGAGGCGGCAGAGGATGCGGTGGAAGCTGCCACAGAGCTGGCCGAACCGCCGCAGGCGGTAAGAGCGGTCAGTGCAACGGCCGTGCCAGCGGCCTTGACAAAACTACGACGCGAGATCTTTTTCATAATTATACACTCCTCTATAAAGTCTGCAGCCCGGACGGCTTTCCCTTCCGTCCCCCATGGGCTGCTTTATCCACAACGGCGTGCCGCTTGTGCTGCGGCAGCTCCGTAGTGACCACAAAAAACGATCACCGGATGATCTTGCCCAAAAACTGGCGCACACGCTCGTTTTTGGGGTTGGTGAAAAAGTGCTCCGGGGTGCCTTCTTCCAAGATCTGGCCATCGGCCATAAACACCACCCGGTCGGCTACCTGCCGGGCAAAGCCCATCTCGTGGGTGACCACCACCATGGTAATATTTTTTTCGTGGGCCAGCCGCACCATAACATCCAGCACTTCCTGAATAGTTTCCGGGTCCAGTGCACTGGTAGGCTCATCGAACAGGATGATCTTGGTCTGGGCACACAGCGCCCGGGCAATGGCGATGCGCTGCTGCTGGCCGCCGGACAGCTGGGCGGGGTAGACATTTGCCTTATCCCGCAGGCCCACCACCTCAAGATAGTGGTACGCCAGCTCCTCCGCCTCCTGCCTGGTCTTATGGTGCAGCTTCATGGGCGCAAGGGTCAGGTTTTTCAGCACCGTCATGTGCGGATACAGGTTAAACTGCTGGAACACCATGCTGGTGGTCTCTCGCACGAGCTTGGTCTTGTTTTTGCTGGTCAGCTCCTGCCCATCGATGTAAACATGGCCGCTGGTAGGTTCCTCCAGAAAGTTCATGCAGCGCACCGTGGTGGACTTGCCTGAACCGGAGGGGCCGATGATGACCAGCTTTTCGCCCTCGGCCACTTCCAGATTGACATCTTTCAAAACGTGCAGATCACCGAAGTATTTTTCCACATGTTCCAGCTTGATCACAACACATTCCCCTTTTCCCGTTTCATCTCATCCCCGGAGCCGCCTTGCTCCGCAGGGTACAAAAAAAGGCGCTCGGTGATCTTTCACCAAGCGCCTTTGCTTTTGATGGTTAAAGTATAGCGTTTTCCGATATTTCTTTCAATCCAAAAAGTGCAACAACTTTTTGCCTCTTCATTTTCATGTTTTGTAAAGTTATACAAAGTTATGCCTTAATTTTTGCCGTCCTTGCACATACCCTTGCGCGCGTTTTCCGTCCTGCCGCGCACGGCCTTTCCCGCGTGGTGCTCCACTCACGCGATGGCGTTTTTTACACTTCCAACTGCGACTGTGCGTTTGCGGTGCGGTTCCACTCCGGTACAAGCGTGGCAGGCTACGACCCGGAGAAATACCTCAAGCAGTACCGGGATGCCGGCAGCGATGTGAACGCCATGCGCCGCATCGACTACGCAGCCCGGAAGGATGCCATCAACGCCCAGAAGCGGGCGGCGTATGCGGCGAGAAAGGCTGAGACCACGCTTCACAGCCAGCGCGGTAGCGGTGGCTCTTCCGGGCAAAACGGTGAAACAGTTCACAGGTTCCTTGGAAAAGTTGATTTGAACGACGCTCAGCAGGTAGAAGCCCTCAAGGATTCTTTTTGCAGAAATTACGCCAGTTCCAAAGTCGAGAACATGATGGTCATAACCAAAGATGGGGAAGTACACTTTATGACTGACAACAATCCTAAAGGGGTTGACTGTTCCTATCTGGGTGATAAACTGAAAGGGAGCTATAATATTCACACCCATCCGCCAGATTCTACACAATTTACATTCAGCACGGATGTTGATATGCCGAACTTTTTTGAAGATGGCTCGGCTGTGATGGAAGCGGTGGATTATAAATACCGATATCGTTTTGAACGTACAGAAGCTCTTGCAAATCTCACATTTGAGCAGTGGGATAAAGTAAGAAGCGATGTAAAAGAACGAGCATTACAGTATATGGCCGAGC
The DNA here is from genome assembly GCA_934553285.1 of uncultured Faecalibacterium sp. Classification (GTDB taxonomy): domain Bacteria; phylum Bacillota; class Clostridia; order Oscillospirales; family Ruminococcaceae; genus Faecalibacterium. The sequence goes on from CAKTFD010000024.1 coordinate 11,736, forward strand.
GTGGAATGGGTGTTGACGATATCGAAGAAAACGAGTTGCACGTTATCATTGAAGAAACCTGCAAGCAGCTTGGCGTGACTGGTTATAGTCGCTGGGAGGTACACAAGTGAGCTACACCAAAGAGCAAATAGAACAACTCTGGAAAGAAAGCGTGCGGCGTGAAGAAAACCTCGTTGCCGAGTACAAACGAACACATTCCGTTCCCAGCAGAGGAACGATTTCCACCCCTGAGATTGAGGCAGAACGAGCCGAGCGGAAGCGTCTGTACGGTGAATATCTCAAAGCCCTTGCAGATAAGGATTAGACCACGATGCACGCGCACCGTGGTTTTTGTTTGCCCATTTTTAGCACGATGCAGTTTGCGGATGTTGCTTGTGCATTAAAAACGCAAACTGCTATAATTTATTTTCTTTTATACCCGCAGTCGCAGTAGGGTCCGCCGGAGGCAAGGGTGTACTGCCGCACAAAATTTGTCACACCGCCCGCTTCGCTCATGGTGTAGTCCAGATGGCACAAAGCGGGGGTCAGGTCGTACAGACCCAGCTCCTTCATCAGCACACAGATGCCGCACTTTGTAAAGCGTCCCTCGTAGCCGCTGCCATCCGGATATTCGTAAAACTCCATGTTCCACGAGTAAGGGTTGCGGTCGGCGGCTTTCAGAGCGGCGGTGGCCTTCATGGCAGCAATATCCTTTGCGGTGAACTTGCTTTTTCCGCTTTTGCGGCAGAACCACTGCATGGGCTTTGTCATCATGGATTTTGCGTAGTAATCCGTCAGCCTGTCCACCTCCGGGCGCTGCGGCATGGAAAGAATGAACGCCCCGATCATGGCACAGTTGACCAGATTCATTTTGAAGCGGTCGGCCTTTTCAAACTCCGGCAGTCTGCGGATGATCTGCCGGTATTGCGGCTTTGCTTTTTTCGTGATGGCTCTTGCAGTGTCTGCATCATAGCCCAGCACTGCCGTCAGCTGCTTTTGAAAGGAGCCGGCAAACAGCACCCACATCCCAAAGGGCATCCCTGCGTACTTCATTGTCTGTCTCCAAATCTGATCTTCACGATCTGCATTTTCATTCCGTTGTCCCCGACCTTGGCGAGAAACCGGAAAAAGCCGCTGACAGAAGGGTCTTTCAGGTCGCTGTAACCCAACATATAGCCCCGGCTGGATACCCGCAGGCGGCTGTCCCACTCGCCAATCTCCTTGGGGGCATCCGAAACCGCGAAATATGCCCCCACATCCTTGATCTTTGCAGTCTTGAGCCATGTTTTGGCGATCATCTTCACCGCCGTGCGGTTGGCGGCATCAAAGACCAGCACCCCACCGGGAAACGCATCTGCCATCCCCTGCACCAGCGCCCTGACCTGCTGGGTCAGGAAGTAATAGAACACCCCGGAGGCAAAGAACACCGCCCCGCCGGAGGCATCGATCTTGTCAAACCATGCGGGGTCTTTCAGGTCGCAGGGGATATTTTGTTCCCGCTCCCCGGCGGGCAGCAGCTGCTGCCGCACCGCGATCACATCCGGGAAGTCCAGATTGTAGATCTTGCATCTGCCGTTGTCGCAGGCTCTGCCGGTGTTGTCCAGCCCGCAGCCCAGATTGACCACCGCTGCGCAGGGGTGCGTTTTCAGGTATGTCCGCACCTCCCATGCAAGGTCATTCTGCCGCATGGCCACCTCCAGCGCACCGAAGCGTTGCATCAGGCTGCGGGAATTTTTCTCTGCCTCTGAAAAATCGTAGTCGATCTGGTCGAGCAGACGCACCGCCGTCTCGTCCCGATAAAGGTTCGGATACAGCTCTGTGCACAGCTTCCGGGAATACAGCGGGAGGATCAGTGTCTCCTGCACGGTGTTTTTCTCGATTTTATATTTCATATCGGGTCCTCACACTTTCTGATAAAGGGCAGCTTCGGCATACCGTCATGCTCAGCGATAGATGCCAGCATTTCGGCAAAGCCCTTCGGATCACGTATCTGATATTGCATGTGATCGTATCCCTCAAATACGGGGTAATTGCCGGAGGGATAGGCTTTCATCACTGCCTGACGGTATTTGAAATGATCTTCTATGCTGCCAAACTCGAAATAGATATGCCTTTGCAGTTCTTCGGGCATCTGCCTTGCTGACATATTTCTGCCCTTTGCAGTACACGGTGGAGGTTGGTAAAATGCAGAAATACCGATCCTGTAAATAGTTCGCAACCGGTTCGCTGCTTTCTCCCGTCACGCCCATTGCATGAAAGAACAGCACAGCGGGATGATTCCGATTTCCCAATGTCTTAAACTTCATCGCAGTTTCTTTCCTCGTGCAGGACAGATCCGTAAGAGATTTCGCTTTCGGGAACCCCCAACCGTCACCCCAGTGCTACATCCAGCACCATCATCACGCTGAAACCCACCGCAAAAAATACCGTTCCAACGTTGGAGTGCTGCCCCTGCGACATTTCCGGGATCAGTTCCTCCACCACCACATACAGCATGGCTCCGGCGGCAAAGCTGAGCAGATAGGGCAACGCGGGCACCACGATGCCTGCCGCCAGAATCGTCAGCACTGCCCCGATGGGCTCTACGATGCCGGACAGCACGCCGCCCCAGAACGCCCGGCCTTTTTTCATTCCTTCTGCCCGCAGGGGCATGGAGATGATGGCACCCTCCGGGAAGTTTTGGATAGCGATACCAAGGGAAAGCGCCAGCGCCCCGGCGGCGGTGATCTGAGCAGTTCCGGCGAGGTATCCGGCGTAGACCACGCCCACCGCCATGCCTTCCGGGATGTTGTGCAGCGTTACCGCCAAAACCATCATAGTGGTGCGCTGGAGCTGGCTTTTAGGCCCTTCGGCCTGCAAACTGTTCTGGTGCAGATGCGGGATGAGATGATCCAGCAACAGCAAAAACAGGATGCCCAGCCAGAAGCCCACCGCCGCAGGGAAAAACGCCAGCCTGCCCAGATCTGCGGCCTGCTCCATGGCCGGGATCAGCAAGCTCCATACCGATGCCGCCACCATGACCCCGGCGGCAAAGCCGGTGAGGGCACGCTGGATGCCGTCACGCAAAGAGTTTTTCAAAAAGAACACACAGCCCGCCCCAAGACTTGTACCCAGAAATGGGATCAAGATCCCCCAGAATGCGTCTTGCATGATGTAGTACCTCCTACAGTTAAATATAACTAACCTTGTAAAAAGTATACTGCGCTCCGGCAAAAAGGTCAAGGGCTTTGCGGCATAAAGGAGGCCGCCGCACGGTATTTGTGCAGCAGCCTCCTTTTTATGGGAAGAGCTATTATTTCGGTACGCCAGAGCATCTGCGGACGCTCCGGCGTACCATTTTTACGGTAAAGGCTTCTGCTCCAGCAGGTCTGTCATGCTCCGCAGGCTGATGCCAAGGGTGGAAAGGTTGTGCAGCATGGCGCTGGTGGCGGGGGGCAGGATGCCCAGCGCACCCAGAAGGATAAGCGCGGAGTTGAAGCTGAGGACGAACCGATAATTGCTGCCCACCCGCTTTTTCAGGGCATTGGCAATGGCTTTTAGGGTGACAAGCTCTTCCAGGCTGTCGGCACGGATGGTCACATCTGCGATCTCCCGGGCGATGGCGGCACCGGAATGGATGGCAATGCCAATATCTGCTGCCGACAAAGCTGGCGAGTCGTTGATGCCGTCGCCGATCATCACTACCGTGTGGCCCTCGGCCTTGGCATCGCGGACAAAGGCGGCTTTATCCTCCGGCAGCACCTCCGCAAAGTAACGGTCTACCCCCACCTGCGCCGCAATGGCGTGGGCGGTGCGGTCGCTGTCGCCGGTCATCATCACCGTCTGGGTAATGCCCAGTTTCTGCAGCTGGCGCAGCACCGGTGCGGCCTCCGGGCGCAGGGGGTCTGCAATGCAGATGACCCCTGCCAAAACCCCGGAAGCCGCCAGATACAGGTGAGAATACTGCGGATCCAGCGCATCGAACTTTGCCTGTTCCTGTGCCGGGATGGTGCAGCCCTCATCCTCAAAAATGAAGTGTGCACTGCCGATGACCACCCGCGTGCCACCCACCCGGCTGGCAATGCCATGGGCCACGATGTACTCTACCTCGGAGTGCATCTCCTCGTGAGAGATGCCGCGCTCCTTGGCAGCGCGGACCACAGCGTTTGCCATGGAATGGGGAAAGTGCTCTTCCAGGCAGGCGGCAAGCTGCAGCACCTCCTGCTCATCGCAGCCGGAGAAGGGCACTACCTGCACCACCTGCGGGGTGGCGCGGGTCAGGGTGCCGGTCTTATCGAACACGATGGTGTCCGCCTGCGCCAGTGCTTCCAGATATTTGCCGCCCTTTACGGTGATGTGGTATTCCCCGCACTCCCGCATGGCAGAGAGCACCGCCAGCGGCATGGAGAGTTTCAGCGCGCAGGAAAAGTCCACCATCAGGATGGAGATGGCGCGGGTGACGTTGCGGGTAAAGGCGTAGGTAGCCACCGTACCGGCAAGGCACCATGGCACCAGACGGTCGGCCAGCTGCAAAGCCCGGTTCTCGGTGCCGGATTTGAGCTTTTCCGATTCTTCGATCATCGCCACGATCTTATCGTAGCGGTTAGCACCGCCCTCGGCTTTGGCCACAAAGACGCATTCGCCCTCTTCCACCACCGTTCCGGCGTAGACGGTGGCACCGGTGGTCTTGCGCACCGGCATGGACTCGCCGGTCAGGGCAGCCTGATTGACCATGGCCTCGCCCTCCAGCACGGTGCCGTCCAGCGGGATCATGTTGCCGGAGCGCGCCACCACTTCGTCCCCGGCGTGAACGCGGGTCAACGGCACCAGCACCTCGCCCTGCGGGGTGCGTACCCAGACCTTATCCACATTCAGCGCCATGCTGCGGGCAAGGTCGTCCAGGCTCTTTTTCCGCGTCCACTCTTCCAGCAGGCTGCCCACCGTCAGCAGGAACATCACCGAGCCAGCGGTGCTGTAATCTCCCCGCAGGATGGAAGCCGTGATGCTGAGCGCATCCAGCACCTCCACTTCCAGCTTGCGGTGCAGCAGGCAGCGGACACCTTTCCAGACAAAAGCGATGGAGCGCCACACCGTATACGCCGCCGCAATGGGCGCGGGCAGGAACACCTTGCGGAACGCCCGGCCCGCCACAAGGCTGACCATCTTTTCCTGATATTCCTGATTGATCTTCCGGCTGTCGTGGGAGGTGACCAGCACCTCCAGGTCTGCGTTGTCAAAGCGGTAGGCCGCCAGCAGGGCGGCAACATCTTTCCGGCTGCCCCGGTAGGTCAGCACCACATCGCCTGTGCGCTCGTAGACGGTGGCCTTCCGGATCGCATCCTGCCCGTTCAGATAGGCTTCCAGCACATCCGCCCGGTGCAGCGTCATCCGCACGGCGCAGACATGTACCCGCATCCGGCCTGTGCTTTCATGCAAGATCGTACATTTCATTGTTCTTCTTACCCCTCTGCGTAAAAAAGAGCCGCCTAAAGCGGCGGCTCCGTTGCGGCATATCACTCTGCGGTCTGCTCTTCGGCTGCGTCCTCAGCGGCCGTATCCTCGATGACCTCCTGTGCAGCCTCGGCAGCACGGCTCTCGTTGATGGCCTTTGCATCGGCAAGGATATCACCGGCCTCTTCCTGTACCTTATTTACGGTTTGCATGGTGCAGTCCTTCATCCGCAGCACTGCAGCAGTGGTCTGGGTATAGACCTTTTTTGCATCCTTGCTGGACAGTACCTTAAAGCCGGCAGAGCCGAACACCACACCACCCAAAAACAGTGCGAGCTTTTTTGTATCAAACATATTTACCCCTCGTTTCTGTATTTCCTGTCTATGCGCCCATACCATGAAAGGCCAGGCTCTTTATCACTGTATTGTAGCACGCTTTCGGGCTTTTTCAATAGTTTTTGACGATGTTAGGACGTATTAACATTGTTAGCATCAGCTTGATACGGAGGATCATTTTGGTCGTGCTCACTTGCAGAGATCAGCATACCGCAGCCTAGGCAGCTTAAAGAAAACATCCTCAAAGAGGGCAACAATGTCAGCGAATCCTACGTTACAGAACCGGAGCAATGCGCTCCAGTTCTTTCTTCTCTGTGCCTGCCAGATGGAGAAGCGCAAACACCACGGTTACGGTCTCGCTGATGAAAAAGCTCCACCAGATGCCGGAAATGCCGATAGCATTTCCAAGGACATAAGCCAGCGGCAAGAGGACGATGACCTGCCGCGCAGCGGAAATGATCAGGCTGGGAACGCCCTTTGAAAAGCCCTGCAAGGCATAGCTGCTCATAACGGAGATGCTGCCGAACACAAAGCTCAGCGCAAGGATCCGCAGCGCCGGCACGCCCAAGGCGAACATCTCCTCAGAGGGGGCAAATGCGTTGATCAGCTGGACGGGGAAAAGCCCCATGATCAGGGTTCCGACAAGACCGATCATTGCCGAGTAGAGGCCGCAAAGGCGGATCACCTTTTTAACGCGCTCCCCATGCCGTGCGCCGACATTGAACGCAACGATGGAGATCAGCGCGTTGTTCAAGCCAAAAACTGCCATTTTACCTCAGTACCGCTTGCAGTCGTTTTCCTGCTTCCTCTGTAGGTTCCCCAAATACCACCGCCAGCTCCTCCCGCAGGACACGCTCTACCATCTGGTAAAAGTAGGCATCCATGGCGTTGATCTTTCGGCCGCGGCTTTGCTGCTGGGTCTGCTTTTGCCCCAGCTCCTTGAACAGGGTCAGGTACTGGTAAAAATCATTGGTGTGGAGCAGTGCCTGATAGTGTTCTGCCAGCGCTGTCTGCACCCCCGCCGGGATGGGCAGCTTCTCCGCTTTGATGCGTGCAAGGTCGGCTGCTGCCTGCTGTGCCGGGGTCACCGGACGCAGGGCGCCCTCTTTTGCCGTGGGGATATAGCTGCGGTCGTGGGAATCCGAAAAATAGGGCCGGAGGGTGTAATATTCTCTGGCAGGCTCATCGCAAAAGCGCCGCAGCCCGACCCCCTCCACCTCGTGCACTCCCAGATTTCCGTAGACTACCAGCGCTCCCGCTTGAAACCGTGACATGGTATTTTCCTCGTTTCCTTGTATGGAAGGATTGCGAAAAAACAGACTTTCCAGCGTACTTTCGTTCTCTATAATATTGTACCACGGCCGGGCGGCGGGCTTCAAAGGGCATCTTCCACAAAGTTTGCATCGTGCAATCTGCGCAGAATGCCCAGTACAAATCTTGTGCAAAACTGCCTTTGCAAATTCCCGGCGGGCAGGCTATAATAATTTCGTACAACGAGTAGCACTCATGCGTAAAACCGGTTGCATGAGGGCTGCTCGTTGTTTTTATTTGCCCCAAAATGGAAAGGTAAAGGTGAATCCCATGGAAAGTTCCAATCAGTTCCTTGGCACGGAACGCATCGGCAAGCTGATGCGAAAGTATGCGATCCCGTGCATTATTTCTCTGCTGGTAGGTGCGCTGTACAACATTGTAGACCAGATCTTTATTGCCAACGCCAGCTATCTGGGCTCCTACGGCAACGCCGCCAACACGGTGGTGTTCCCGCTGACGGTGGTGGCGCTGGCCATTGCGGTGATGATCGGTGACGGCTGCTGCGCCTTCGTCAGCATCAGCCTTGGCCAGAACGAAGTCCCCAAGGCAAAGCGGAGCGTCGGCAATGCGGTGGTCATGTGTCTGGTCAGCAGCATTGTGCTGGCCGTGCTCTATCTGGTTTTTGCGGATACCATTCTTGCCATGTTCGGCGGAACGGTCAACGCCGAGACCTACCACCACTCGCAGGAATATTTCTTCTATATCACGCTGGGCGTGCCCTTTTATATGTTCGGGCAGGCCATGAACCCCATCATCCGCGCGGATGGCAACCCCCGGTTTGCCATGATCTCCACCCTTGCGGGTGCGGTGCTGAACATCATTCTGGACCCCATTTTCATTTTCGGCTTCCGCTGGGGCATGATGGGCGCGGCAGTGGCTACGGTCATCGGTCAGCTGGTCACGGCAGCGCTGGCAGTGTGGTATCTGCTGCACATGAAGATCATCCGTCCTGAAAAGGGCGACTACCGGCTGAAAGGCTCCATCTGCGGCCGCACCCTGACCCTTGGCATTACCAGCTTTCTGTCCCAGATCAGCCTTGTGGCGGCAATGGCGGCCATCAACAACATGATCCGCAAATACGGCGCACTGGACGCTGTGTTCGGGCAGGAGCAATACGCCCAGATCCCCATGGCCGTGGTGGGCATCGTGATGAAGTTCTTCCAGATCGTCATCTCCATCGTGGTGGGCATGGCGGCTGGCTGCATCCCCATTGTGGGCTTCAACATGGGCGCTAAAAAATCCTCCCGTGTGAAGGAGCTGTTCACGAAACTGCTGCTGGCAGAAGCCGCAGTGGGTGTGGTTGCGCTGGTGCTGGTGGAGCTGCTGCCCCGGCAGCTCATCGCCCTGTTCGGTGCCGCCAACGAGAGCGTCTACTACACCGATTTTGCTGTGAAGTCCTTCCGCATCTACCTGTGCATGATCATTCTGGCCTGTGTCAACAAGGCGTGCTTCATTTTTTTGCAGGCCATGGGCAAGGCGGCGGAATCCACCGCCCTGTCCATGGTGCGTGAGGTGGTGTTCGGCGTGGGCTTTGCCCTGCTGCTGCCCCGGTTCTTCGGGCTGGATGGCGTGCTGTATTCCATGCCCCTGTCGGATATCCTCACCTTCCTGATTGCAGGTTATCTGATTTTCAAGACCTACCGTGAACTGAACGGGAAAGGAGAAGTCTAATGGAAAAACGCATCATTACCATCAGCCGGGAATTTGGCAGCGGCGGCAGAACCATCGGCAAGCTGGTGGCAGAGCATCTGGGCATCCAGTGCTACGATGCCGAACTGATCCAGAAGCTGGCTGCTGAAAGCGGCTTTGACGAGAACTACGTCAAGGAGGCCGGAGAGTACACCCCCGGCGGCTTCCTCGCCTCCGCCTTCACAGACCGCAGCTTTGGCCCCACCAACGAGGACCTGCTCTGGAAGCTGCAATACCGGATCATCCGGGAGCTTGCGGAAAAAGAGCCCTGCGTCATCGTGGGACGCTGCGCCGACTTCATCCTGCAGGACCGCACCGACTGCCTGAAGGTGTTCATCCACGCCGACATGAAGTTCCGGGCAGACCGCATCGTGCGGGTCTACGGGGAGCGGGAGAAATCGCCCGAAGCCCGGCTGAAGGAAAAAGACAAGCGCCGCGCTGCTTATTACCGCTTCTACACCGATATGAAATGGGGCGATGCCGCTAACTATCATATTGCGCTGGATAGCGGGGTCATCGGCATCGAAAAATGTGCGGAGATCATTGAAAGTCTTGCATGAGCCGTATCCGGCACGCTTCTTAAGCCAGTAACACAAAAAATCCGAACCCTTCTCCTATCGGAAAAAAGTTCGGATTTTGTTGTGGTGGTGCACCTCCAGGGACTCGAACCCTGGGCCCACTGATTAAGAGAGCAAGCCGCCGGTTCGTCTCAATTTATGGAAATTTCGAGTCATCGTTATTTTTGAACAAGGCAACGTGATTTTTCACCCGGCAATTTCTGCACTCTTTGTCGAATTTTGCAACGAAAAGCACCCTCTGCACGTTTTGAAACCGTGCAAAATCCGTGCAGAAACCGTGCACTTACTCTCTGACAAACAAAATCGCCCTATCCCACCACCGGCTTGACGGCATTGGTTTGAGTGGCCGCACACCAAAATCAAGTCTAGGAGGATATTACTATGATGAAACTGCTTTCCTGCCGCTACAACATGGATACCAACCGGGTAGAAGCCCGGTTCACCGATGGCACTACCCTTGCCATCGACTGCATCGCCGTGGAGGACGAGTACGGCAACACCCCGGCACAGCGGGCAGAACTGGATTGGCTACTATACAACAACCCCTTGGAGTATGCCCAGCTTGTGCTGGGTGGGGAGATTGAGCATTATCTTTCCCTTGGCTGCGACCACGGCAGACTGGATGATCAACATATATTGATAGCAAACCGACCACTGGCCTGTACTAGAATACAGGTTCGTGGTCGGTTTTTATTATATCTTAACCTCGTCTAATGTTGGCATCGCCGGAATTGCACCATGGCGGCTGGTGGTGATGCTGGCAGCTTTGTTGGCAAAAGCCAGAATGCCTTCCAGTTTGTCCACAGTCAGGGTGTCCAGCTCCTCCTTGCAGAGCTTGGACAGAGCAGCCCCAAAGAAGGTATCCCCTGCGCCGTTGGTGTCGCCCACCTTGCAGGGAACGCCAGCCACATGGCCAGTCTTGTCCCCAAAGCGGTAGAATACGCCGTTTGCCCCCAAGGTGACGAAAATCAGCTGGATTCCCTTCTGTGCCAACTGCGCCGTGCCGCTTTCGCAGTCAGTGGTTCCGGTGAGCAGAGGCAGCTCCTCATCGGACACTTTCAGGATATCCACCAGCGGCAGGGGTGCTTTCATCTGGGCAATGGCATCCTCTTTGCTCTTCCAGAGGTTGGCACGGTAGTTGGGGTCGTAGGTGATGATTGCTCCCAGCTTTTTTGCGCGGGCAACAGCATCCAGCGTAGCGGTGCGAGAGGGGTCGGCGGTGAGGCTGACCGAGCCAAAATGGACGATTTTAGCGGCCTTCAGAGCGCCCTCCGAAATATCCTCTTTGCTCAGCATCACATCGGCGTTGGCGCTGCGGTAGAAGCTGAAATCCCGTTCGCCGGCGGCATCCACTGACACGACTGCCATGGTGGTGGGGTGGTCTGCATCCACCGCCATGCCGGAAACATCCACCTTGTTTTCTGCCAGAACCTCTTTCAGGTAGCGGCCAAAGGCATCTGCACCCACCTTGCCGATAAAGGCGGTCTGTGCCCCCAGCCGGGCGGCTGCCACTGCCAGATTGGCCGGGGCACCGCCGGGGTTTGCGGCAAACTGAGGGATGCCTTTTTCATCCTTGCCGGTCTGGGTCAGGTCGATCAAAACTTCACCGATCGTTACAATATCCATGGTTGCTCCTTTCAGCGGCGCACCAGCAGCGCCTGATACGGTTCCAGTTCCACATCCGCCAGCCAGACGGAAGCACCCTCTGAGGTGTGGTACTCACCGCCCAGAGCATCCAGACTTGCCCCTGCCGGGTACTCGGTAAAGTTGAACAGTCCCACCAGCGTTTCCTCGCCGCG
>CAKTFD010000025.1 GCA_934553285.1 uncultured Faecalibacterium sp.
CAGTGCTCCATCACCGGCAACTCCACCAACCCCGTCCGCTTCCAGCATCTGGTTGCCGGCACCTACAAGAAGTGGGCTAACGAGAACGGCAAGAAGTATTTCTCCGTTGCTTCCGGCGGCGGCACCGGCCGTACCCTGCACCCCGATAACGTGGCAGCAGGTCCCGCAAGCTACGGCCTGACCGATTCTCTGGGCCGTGTGCACGGCGATGCACAGTTCGCTGGCTCTTCTTCCGTGCCTGCGCACGTTGAGATGATGGGCCTGATCGGCATGGGCAACAACCCCATGGTCGGTGCAACCGTTGCATGTGCTGTTGCAGCAGCGCAGGCTAACGCCTAAATCTATTTTTCCAAGTTCGGCAAAGGGGACTGCGTTCCGAATGCGCAGTCCCCTTTTTTGCTGATAGATATCCGAACACAAGCAACCTGAAAATGAGAAGGAAGAAACCATGAAGAAAAATCAGATCCGCAAGAGCATGGCTGCGCTGGCCATGGCGGCTGTTGTAAGCGTCAGCCTGCTGGGCTACGGCTGCGGCAGCCAGCCTGCCTCCAGCGCAGGCGGCGTGTCCGGTGAGTTCACCGGCACTGCCAAGGGCATGGGCGGCGATGTGACCGTTACCCTGACCCTGACCGATGGCAAGATCACCGGCTGCACCGCCGAGGGCAAGGACGAGACCCCCGGCATCGGCACCATGGCTCTGGAGCAGCTGCCCGGCGCTATCGCTGAGAGCGGCAGCATCGCTGTGGACGGCGTGTCCACCGCAACCATCACCTCCAATGCCATCAAGGAGGCTGCTGCCGCCGCTCTGGTTGCAGCCGGCCTGAACGCTGATGACTACAAGACTGAGGTCAAGGCTGACAAGACCAAGGCTGAGGATTCCACCATCGATGCCGACATCGCCATCGTGGGCGCAGGCGGCGCAGGCATGACTGCTGCCATCACTGCTGCTGCCGAGGGCAAGAGCGTTGTCATCCTGGAGAGCCAGCCCATGGTGGGCGGCAACTCCGTGCGCGCTACCGGCGGCATGAACGCCGGCAAGACCGTGTATCAGGACGAGAACGAGTTCGGCGAGTCTGCAGGTGTGGAAAAGACCCTGAAAACTGCTGCCGAAAAGTACGCCGATAACGCAACCATCACCGCGCTGGCCAAGACTGTTTCTGAGCAGTGGGCTGCATACCAGAAGAACCCCACCGGCTACTTTGACAGCGTAGAGCTGATGGAGCTGGACACCATGATCGGCGGTAAGGGCCTGAACGACCCCGCCCTGGTGGAGACCCTGTGCGCCAACAGCGCAGACGCTATCGACTGGCTGGATGCCAACGGCATCACCCTGCACAGCGTTTCCAGCTTTGGCGGCGCATCCGTCAAGCGCATCCATCGCCCTGTAAACGCCGAGGGCAAGACCGTTTCTGTTGGTTCCTACATGATCCCCCTGCTGCAGGAGAACTGCGATAAGGCAGGCGTGCAGACCCTGCTGAACACCACCGCCACCGAGCTGTTGACCGATGCAAACGGTGCCGTTGTGGGCGTAAAGGCCACCGGTTCCACCGGCGAGACCATCACCGTGAATGCCAAGGCTGTGGTGCTGACCACCGGCGGCTTCGGCGCAAACCTGGAGATGGTCACCGAGTATAAGCCCGAGCTGGCAGGCTTTATGACCACCAACGCTGCCGGTGCACAGGGCCAGGGCATCGAGATGGCTACCGCTGTTGGCGCTGACACTGTGGATATGGATCAGATCCAGATCCACCCCACCGTGGAGGCCAATACCGCTGCTCTGATCACCGAGGGCCTGCGCGGCGACGGCGCTGTGCTGATCAACGCCGAGGGCAAGCGCTTCATCGATGAAGTGGGCACCCGTGACGTTGTTTCCGCTGCAGAGATCGCACAGACCGGCAGCTACAGCTGGCTGGTAGTGGACCAGGCCATGGCCGATGCTTCCAGCGTCATCCAGGGCTACATCAAGAAGGGCTACACCGTGACCGGCCAGACCTACGAGGAACTGGCAAAGGCCATGGGCGTGGACGAGGCTGCTTTTGCTGAGACCATGGAGACCTGGAACGGCTATGTTGCTGCCAAGAACGACCCCGACTTTGGCCGTACCAGCTTTGCCAAGGCACTGGATACTGCTCCCTACTATGCCATCAAGGTCACCGCTGGTGTGCACCACACCATGGGCGGCCTGAAGATCAACACCAATACCGAGGTGCTGAAGGCTGACGGTTCCGTGATCCCCGGCCTGTTCGCAGCCGGTGAGGTGACTGGTGGTGTGCACGGTGCAAACCGTCTGGGCGGCAACGCTGTGGCCGACTTTACCGTCTTTGGCCGCATTGCCGGTGCAGCTGCAAGCAAGTACGCTGCATGAGCCTAAAGCACAAGACCTCTGACACCGCAGCCGCAAAAGGCAGCGCGTGGCAGAAAAATCTGCTCTTTGCGCTGGTGGTGCTGGCGCTGGCCGCAGGCATCTTTTTTGCAGTGCGGGCTATGCACCCGGATAAGGGCAGCGGGCTGCAGGCCGTGGTCGATTTTGGCGACGGTATCACCGAAACTTTGCCTCTTGCGCAGGAGCACGATTATCTGTACGATGTAGGCGACTACATCGTGCATCTGCAGGTCAAGGATGGAGCCATCGCGTTTTTGGACAGTCAGTGCCCGGACCATGTCTGTGAGCAATTCGGCTGGCTGGATAAGGACGGCGCATGGGCCGCCTGTGTGCCCGCAGGCGTATATGTGGTGGTAGAACCCACTGCAGACGCAGGGTAAATCAAACAAAGGAAACGGCATCCGGAGGGAAACCTCCGGGTGCCGTTTTTGCGTAAATAAAAGCCATTCTTTGTTAAAAAAGTCTGAAACTTTGTGGAAATGCAGTGAAACGAAAAATGGACGCTTGTGTATCGGCGCAAAATGCGCTACACTACAAATACAAGTTTCTGATGGGTGCTCCGGCACGGAGCGCTTTGTCCTAAAAGAACCGAGGAGGAACGGCAAGAATGATCTGGAACAAAAACAAACAGTCCGCCGACCCGCAGCCGGGCGGCGCAGCATCTGCACCGGATAAGGGCGGCGCGGCGGCGTTTGCAAAAAAGAACTGGAAATGGCTGGTGCCGGTAGTTGTTGTGGTGCTGGCGGGCGGCTGGTGGCTGCTCAGGCCGCAGGGGGCAAAGCCTGCTAACGTGGATACCTCTTATGTCGAGGCGGCACCGGAGACCCGAAACATCTCCAACACGCTCAGCGGCACCGGCACCTTGAAGCCGGCCAATACCTACAATGTAAAGTCGCTGGTCACCGGCAAGGTGCTGACCGGTGCCTTTGAGGAGGGCGATATCGTGGAGGAGGGCACCGTGCTGTACACGGTGGATTCTTCCGATGCTACCACCAAGGTGGAACAGGCTTCCATCACCCTGCAGCAGGCACAGCGCAGCTACGATAAGACCGCCGACCGCCAGTATGTGCGTGCCGAGGTGGCCGGTGTCGTCAGCAGCCTGAAAGTGAACAAGGGCGATGAGGTGAGCAGCGGCCAGGAGGTGGCCGTGGTGCGCGACAGCTCTAAGATGAACCTGGTGCTGGAGTTCCCGGCAGCAGATGCAGCAAACTTCTCGGTGGGGCAGACCGCCCAGGTCACGCTGGACGGTACCTTTGAGACCCTGCCCGGCACCATCATCGCCGTGACCGGAACCGATGCCCTGAGCAGCGGCAACCTGCTCACCCGCACGGTGACCATCGCGGTGGCCAATGCAGGCGGCCTGACCACTGTGCAGGCAGCCACGGCTACGGTCAACGGTGTCTGTTCCATTGCAGCTGCCAATTTCCAGTATCAGGCCGAGCGCACTTTGACTGCGCTGGCATCCGGCACTGTGACCGCCATCAATGTGCGGGAAGGCGGCAGCGTGAACAAGGACGATATCATCCTGACCCTCAGCGGCGAGGACCTGACCGAAGCGATCCAGTCCGCCTCTGAAACACTGCGCGGCGCACAGCTGTCCATGGACAACCTGCAGGATGCCATGAACAACTACACCATCACTTCTCCCATCAGCGGCACCATCATTGAAAAGAACGCCAAGGTGGGCGATGCCCTGAGCGCCAGCTCTGATCTGTGCACCATCTACGACCTGAGCTATCTGGAAATGACCATCAATGTGGACGAGCTGCAGGTCAGCAGTCTGAAAGTGGGGCAGACCGTGCAGGTAACTGCCGATGCCGTGCAGGATAAGACCTACGAGGGCGTGGTCACCCGTGTGTCCATGAAGGGCGATACCAGCGGCGGCACCACCACCTATCCGGTCACGGTGCGCATCGATGAGATCGATGGCCTGCGCCCGGGCATGAACGCCAACGCCGAGATCGTAGTGGCGCAGGCCAAAAATGCACTGGCGGTGCCCAACGCCGCCATCGTGCGCGGCGGCTATGTGTTGGTGCGGCAGGACTCGCCCAGTGCAGTCAACGCCGATGCGACCATGAGCGCACCGGAAGGCTATGTCTACGTCAAGGTCAAGACCGGTGTGAGCGATGATAACTATACCCAGGTCACCAGCGGCCTGTCCGAGAGCGATACCATTGCCTACGACCCCAGCTCTGTGAGCAGCGACAGCTACTATGACGATGGCTATGGCTACGTTGGCAGCTACGACAGCGGGGCAGCAGCGGACGAGCCGACCGAGAACGACACGGCAGACGCCGCAGACGGCGAGGAAAGGCTGCCGGAGGAAGCCGACAATGAGGCGGAGGCAGACGCAGACCTGGGCGAGGGCATCGATCCGGCCGAGGCCCATGCAGTGGTCGTGAATTGACGCAGGAGGAAGGCATGAGCGCTCTGATCGAGTTTGATGCGGTGTGCAAGTATTACCAGATGGGCGATACCACGGTAAAAGCTGCCGACCACATCACCATGAAAATCGAAAAAGGCGAGTTCGTGGCCATCGTGGGCCAGTCCGGCTCCGGTAAATCCACCTGTATGAACATCATCGGCTGCCTGGATGTGCCCACCCACGGTACCTACCGGCTCAATGGCCGGGATGTGGGCAGGATGAACCGCAACGAACTGGCCTCGATCCGCAACGAGATGCTGGGATTCATCTTCCAGCAATACAACCTGCTGCCCAAGCTGAACCTGATGGAAAACGTGGAGGTGCCGCTGGTATATGCGGGCATCTCCCGCGCCGAGCGCCATGTCCGCGCCCGGCAGGTGCTGGAACAGGTGGGCCTGGGCGATAAGCTGAAAAACCGCCCCAACCAGCTTTCCGGCGGCCAGCAGCAGCGCGTGTCCATTGCACGCGCACTGGTGCGCAACCCGCCGGTGATCCTGGCGGACGAGCCTACCGGCGCACTGGACTCCCATACCGGCCGGGAGGTGCTGGGGCTGCTGCAGCAGCTGCATCAGCAGGGGCACACCGTGGTGCTTATCACCCACGATAACTCCATTGCGGTGCAGGCAGACCGTATCATCCGGCTGGAGGATGGCCGGGTGGTGTACGACGGCGATTCTCACGCACCGGAGGCCATGGTGCAGCCCACCCTGCTGCCCGAAACGCCGGAAAAGGAGGAACAGGCATGATCTTTGAAACCTTCCGGCAGGCTATCCAGAACGTGTGGAGCAACAAGCTGCGCACCTTTTTGACCATGCTGGGCATCATCATCGGCGTGATGGCGGTCATCGTCATCGTAGGTCTGGGCAACGGCATGACCAAGAGCATGCGGGACAGCTTTTCCGCACTGGGCACCAACACCCTCAGCATTCAGGTGTGGGGCTACGGCTCCCGCTCCGTGTCGGTGGAGGAGATGTACGACATCTGCCAGCGGCATTCCGACCTGATCAAGGCGGTGTCGCCGCAGGTCAACTTTAGCGGCAAAGCCAGCGGTACGCTGAAGATCGGGACCACCAGCTACCGCTGGTCCAACATGAGCGGTGTGGACGAAAACTTTACCGAAATGAAGAATTACCAGATCGTTCAGGGGCGCGGCCTGCAGTACATGGATATGCAGGATAACAAGCAGGTCTGCATCATTGGCGATTACCTCAACCGCGTAGCCTTTGGCGGCAACGGCCTGGGGCAGACGCTCAAGATCGGCGCCAACAAGTTCCGCATCGTGGGGGTGCTGTCTGCCAAGGTCAGCGACCCCACCATGCAGCAGGGCAGCGACGATGACTGCGTTTACCTGCCCTACACCACCGTGATGCGGCTCTCCAGCCAAAGCATGGTGGACAGCTACACCGCGATGATGACCGATGAAACCTACGCCAACGAAGCCAAGGCGACCATGGAAAGCGAGCTGCAGGAGCTGCTCAAGTCCGAGAACGGCTACTATGTGTACAGCGCCAGCGAGTGGCTGGAAGAGATGAACAAGATGATCAACATGGTCATCGTGGTGCTTACCGGCATTGCCAGCATCTCGCTGCTGGTGGGCGGCATCGGCATCATGAATATCATGCTGGTGTCGGTGACCGAGCGCACCCGCGAGATCGGCATCCGCAAAGCGCTGGGCGCCAAGGAGCGCACCATCCTGGCGCAGTTTGTGGTGGAAGCTGCCACCACCTCTGCCCTGGGCGGCGTGCTGGGCATTGCGCTGGGCTATGTGGTATCCATGGCGGCCAACCGGGTGCTGCCCATGTTCGTGACCGATACCAGCATCACGGTAAGTCCTTCCTTCAATTCCATCGCGGTGGCCTTTGGCATCTCGGTGGGCATCGGCGTGCTGTTCGGCTATCTGCCGGCACGGCGTGCCGCACGGCTGAACCCCATTGAAGCATTGCGCTACGATTGATCGCGGCGGCGTGATAAACAAAGAACAAGAGGTACGACCAATGAAAAAACGGATTCTCGCATTTCTGCTGGCGGTCAGCATTGCGGTGTCGGCACTGGTGCTGCCGGTCTCGGCGGCGGCCATCAACAACACAGCCATGCAAACGGCCATTACCCTGGGCGCCATGAGCACAGGCCAGGAGCTGGGTGCCGCTGTTACCCGCGGCGCTTTTGCCCAGATGCTGGTGTCCTTTTCCACCTACCGCGAAAGCGCAGGTGCGCAGGGCACGGTGGGCACCCTGTACAAGGATGTGCCCGGCAGCTCTCAGTGGGCACCGTACATCCGCATTGCGGTGCAGCAGGGCTGGATGAATGGCTATACCGATGGCACCTTCCGCCCGGATAACACCGTTACGCTGGAAGAAGCCTGCGCAGCGGTGCTCAAGATGCTGGGCTACAAGACCACCGACCTGATCGGCTCCTTCCCGCTGGCACAGCTGAACAAGGCGGAGCAGATCGGCCTGCGGGATCAGCTGACCTGCACCCAGGGCCAGACCCTGACCTACGAAGACTGCGCGCTGCTGCTGTACAATGCGCTGCGCGCCAATACAGCCAGCGGCGGTGCCTATGGCAGCTCTCTGGGCTTTACCGTGTCCAACGGCCAGGTAGATACCTCTTCGGTGCTGCTCAAGAGCCGCAAAGGCCCCTTTGTGGCGGAGGAAGGCACCCAGCTGCCCTTTGCGCCGGTAAGCGTCTACCGCAACGATAAGGCATCTGCCTCTGCGGAGCTGAACAAGTACGATGTGTACTACTACAGCGAGAGCCTGCAGACGGTATGGATCTATACCCGCCGCGCAGCGGGCCGCATCACGGCGGTATCGCCCAGCGCCAGTGCCCCCACTGCGCTGACCGTGGCAGGCAGCACCTACAGCCTGGGCAGCGCGGCCGTGGCTTCCAAGATCTCCTCCCTGAACGGCGGCGGCGTAGGCGAGGTGGTCACCCTGCTGCTGGGCATGGATAATGAGGTGGCGGATATCATCACCGGCGCAGAGGCGGACAGTGTGTTCTACGGCGTGGTGCAGTCTGCCTCCCGCAGCCTTGTGGAGGACAACGGTGCCGATGTGCTGCAGAAGATCTCGGTGATGTGCACGGACGGCATCACCCGCACCGTGAATATCGATAAAAGCCTGAACTATCCCACCGGCTGGCTGGTGGAGATCCGCGTGACCCCGGAAGGGGAGAGCGTGAGCGCCATCGACTCAAAATCGGTAAAAGGCACCATCAACGATACCGCCACCGCACTGGGGAACTATACCCTGGCCGATGACGTACAAATCTTGGATACGACATCGGAGGGTGTAGCTGGGACTGTCCGTCCCAGCCGAATAGCGGGGACAAAGCTGAACGCCCGCACCGTGCGCTATTATACGCTGAATGAGCAGGGGCAGATCGACCGCCTGATTTTGAATGACGTTACCGGCGATCTGTGGAAGTACGGTGTACTGGACGATGTAAAAAATCTGGCGGTCAACGCCAGCTCCATCGTGGGCAGCCTGAAAGGCGGCGATTCCTCCGGCGGCTCCGGGGATAGCAGCGACAGCTCCTCCGGCTCCGGGGGAAGCGGGGACAGTTCTTCCGGCTCCGGCGGCAGCACAAACGAGAGCACGGTGGTGGATGACCTGCGCAATGTGCTGGTGCCCACCACCAGCGAGATCTTGTGGGGCGTGATCGATGGCTCGCTGCTGAATACGTTCTGGAGCCGCATCACCAGCAGCTCCGGCTCGCTGCTGAGCATCGGCATCAAGCAGCTGGCCAGTATGACCGGCAAACCGTTCAGCACGGTGCTCAACTTTGTGGGCGGCGGCGCGACCTATATCTGCTACGTCAACGGCAGCCAGACCAGCTTTTCCACCTCCATCAAGTACCCGGTGCTGGCGGGTGGCCTGGCAGTGCGGCAGAACGTGAACGGCTCGGTCAAGGCCATGATCCAGCTCATGCCCATGAAGATCGACCAGGTGGGTGCAGCCTCTGTAATGAGCAAGGGCACCCGCTATGAGATGGCCGATAATACCCAGGTGTACCTGTGGTACAAGGGCCAGTATTACGCAACCAAACTTTCAGAGGTGAACTCTGATGGCTACTATCTGACCGGCTGGTACGATAACTTTGGCTGTGCGGCGGGCAAGCGCGTGCGGGTGATCGTGGCCGTCAAAAAGGACTGATGGAGTATTACAGCACCCCGCGCAGGACATTGCGGGCGGTGCGCCAGCTGCTGTACCCGCGCGAGTGCCCCTTTTGCGGCAGGGTGCTGGGGGCGCTGCCCGATTGCCCGGACTGCGCGGAGGAACTGGACACGCTGCGCCGCAGGCCGGGCATCCGGTTGGATCCTGCCCAGCATTATATCAGCAATCTGGCCGGTGCCGCCGCGCCCTACCGCTACAGCGGCTGTGTGCGGCGCGGCATCCTGAACGCCAAATACCAGGGCAAGCCCTGGCGGGCAGTAGAGATGGGCAGCCGGCTGGTGCAGCTGGCATTTAATGCAGAGTTGCAGCTGCAGTACGGCGAGCTGGTGCCGCAGCCGGTGCCCTGGGCGGCCATCGGGTACGACCTGATCGTCCCGGTGCCGGCCTCCGGCAGCAAACGCGGCTATAACGTACCGGAGCTGATGGCGCTGCCGCTGGCAAAAGCCATGGAAGTTCCGCTGCAGCCGCAGGCGCTGGTGCGCACACGGGCTAAAAAGCACCAGGCGGGTCTGCCGCTGGAACAGCGCATGGCCAATGTGGCAGGGGCGTTCCGTGCGGCACAGCCACAGCAGCTGGAAGGCAAGCGCATCCTGCTGGTGGACGACATCATCACCACCGGCACAACAGCGGCCGCCTGCGCGCAGGCCCTGCTCCACGCCGGTGCGGACAGCGTGTTTGCACTGGCGTTTGCCACGGTGGAGTTTGGCGCACGGCCGGATGCCGCCACCCCGATCTGTGAGGACACGGAAGGCGCGGAGGAGGCGGACTTCGATTTCTGCCCATAACGCAGCCTGCTGTAAAAAACAGCATATCTCCGGACAGAATTTCTGCGCAGCGCAGCCTGCAGATGCTGCGCTGAAAAAAAGATGCAGAACGTTCTGAAAAACTTGGAAAAAGCGCTTGACAAAACAGGCAAAGTCGGGTATACTAATCAAGCTGTGAGCGGTAAACGCAAACAGATATCCGGGTGTAGCGCAGTTTTGGTAGCGCGCTTGAATGGGGTTCAAGAGGCCGTGAGTTCGATTCTCGCCACTCGGACCAAACAAAAATGATCCGAACTTGTTTCCGATAGGAGATGGGTTCGGATTATTTGTTTTTTCGGAAATAAGAATGCCGCGATCGCGCGGCAACAAAGACCCCGCGGGGGGACTGTTTTGCGGACGCGGATTTTGCATAACAGGATATCCCTGCATCCAGTCATCCGGGCTGGCCGTACGGCGAGGGCATATGCCCCAAAACTTTATTTGACAGCACGCCGATAATACGGTAAAATATTCTTTGTGTTTTGACAAAAACTGTCAGCGCACAAGATATTACAGAGGATGTGGAAGTATATGATCGAAACCATTGCCGCCGTCAATCAGGCGGTAAACAGCTTCATCTGGGGCGTCCCTGCTATGGTGTGCATCATCGGCGTGGGGCTGCTGCTCAGTGTCCGCACGGGCTTTTTGCAGATCCGCAAATTCCCGTACGCTATCCGTACCACCATTGGCCGGATGTTCCGCAAAAAGGATGCATCGGATGGTGCCATGACCCCCTTTCAGGCGGTGTGCACCGCCCTGGCGGGCACGGTAGGCACCGGCAACATTGCCGGTGTGGCGGGTGCCATTGCCATCGGCGGCCCGGGAGCCGTGTTCTGGATGTGGTGCTCTGCGCTGCTGGGCATGTGCACCAAATTTGCTGAGGTCACCCTGGCAGTGCATTTCCGGGAGCGCAGCGAGACCGGCGAGTGGGTGGGCGGCCCCATGTACTATATTAAGAATGGCCTTGGCCGCAGCTGGCAGTTCCTGGCGGTGCTGTACGCCCTGTTCGGCGTTATGACCGTGTTTGGCACCGGCAACGCCACCCAGGTCAACACCATCGTGGCGGCGGTGGATACCGCCCTGCTGGAGTACGGGCTGGTGGGCAGCGGTTTTCTGCCCACCCTCAACCTCATCGTGGGCATCCTTGTGGCTGTGCTGGTGGCGCTGGTGCTGCTGGGCGGTATCAAGCGCATTGGCAGCGTGAGCGAAAAGCTGGTGCCCTTTATGGCGCTGTTCTACATCCTGCTGTCGGTGGGGGTCGTGGCACTCAACTTCCCCCGCCTGCCCTATGTGCTGGAATCCATCGTGGCGGGTGCTTTTGATCCCGCTGCCTTTACCGGCGGCACCATCGGCAGCCTGTTCATCAGTATGCAGAAGGGTGTTTCCCGGGGCATTTTTTCCAACGAGGCGGGTCTTGGCACCGGCTCCATCGCACATGCCTGCGCCGATACCAAAAAGCCGGTCAAGCAGGGCATGTTTGGTATTTTTGAGGTGTTTGCGGATACCATCGTCATCTGCACCCTGACGGCGCTGGTCATCCTGTGCAGCGGCACCCCTGTGACTTACGGGGCAGCGGCCGGTGCCGAGCTGACCATCTCCGGCTTTACCATCACCTACGGCGGCTGGGCCTCCATCTTTACCGCAGTGGCTCTGTGCTGCTTTGCTTTTTCCACCATCATCGGCTGGGGCCTGTACGGCTCCCGCTTCCTGGTGTTCCTGTGCAAGAGCGATAAGGTGGCGCGCCCCTTCTTTGTGGTGTACGCGCTTGTGTCCATTCTGGGCGCTACTATGGACCTTGGGCTGCTGTGGAGCATCGCCGATACCTTCAACGGCCTGATGAGCATTCCCAACCTCATTGCACTGCTGCTGCTATCCGGCACGGTGGTGCAGCTGACCCGGGCATTTTTTGCCTCGGAGGGCTGAGCACACTGCCCTGCCTATAGTGGACAGAAACGCCGGAACGCGGTATACTGGAACAAAAACAAAGGTGGACTTTGCACCTTGGGAGGTTCTATCGTGGAAAACTTTAACGAATTACTGCAGAAATACGCTGATTTCATCGTCCGGGTGGGCGTGAATCCGCAGCCGGGGCAGACCCTGATCATCAACTGCCCGCTGGATGGTGCCCCGCTGGCACGGCTGTGCGTGCGCAGCGCCTACGAAGCTGGTGCCAGGGATGTGCAGGTGAACTGGCTGGATGATGCTACCACCCGCATCCGGATGGAGCTGGGCAGCGAGGAGGCCCTGACCGATCACAAGGGCTGGCAGCTGCGCCGCTATCTGGACTACGCCGAGAGCGAGGGCGGCGTGTGCGTGCTGCACCTCATCGCGGACGACCCGGAGCTGTTTGCCGGGCTGGACGGTGCCAAGATCAGCCGGGTGAACAGCGCGAACCGCAGCTTTATGCAGCCGTGGCGGGAGTACACCATGAACGACCGGGTGCAGTGGTCCATCGCCGCCCTGCCCGCAGAGCCGTGGGCAAAGAAGATGTTCCCGGAGCTGGATGCCGCCGCTGCCATCGAGGCACAGTGGAAGCTGATCTTTGATACCTGCCGTGTGACCGGCGGCGACCCGGTAGGGGAGTGGAAGCAGCATCTGGCACGGCTGGATGACCTGGGCGCAAAGATGAACGCCTTTGACCTGGAGAGCGTGCATTTTGAGAGCGCGAACGGCACCGACCTGACCGTGGACCTGGCCGAGCAGGCCGTGTGGGAGAGCGCCGGCAGCAAAAATGAGAAGGGCGTGCCCTTCCTGCCCAATATCCCCACCGAGGAAGTGTTCACCGCGCCCCATAAGGATAAGGTGAGCGGTGTGGTTTACGGCACAAAGCCTTATGTCTTTAACGGGCAGCTGATCAAAAACTTCCATGTCACCTTCAAGGATGGCAAGGTGGTGGAGCACGGTGCCGAGGAAGGTGCTGACCTGCTGGGGCAGCTGCTGGACACCGACGAGGGCGCTCGCCACATCGGCGAGGTGGCACTGGTGCCTGCCTCCAGCCCCATCAACCGCAGCGGCAAGCTGTTCTACAATACCCTGTTTGACGAAAACGCGGCCTGCCACATCGCATTTGGCGACAGCTACCCCGGCACCACCGTGGGCGGCACCGGCCTGAGCCGTGCGCAGCTGGATGCCCGCGGCATGAACCACTCCTCCCTGCATGAGGATGTGATGGTCGGCGCAGAGGATACCCGCATCACCGGCAAGTGCCGGGATGGCCGCACCGTGCAGCTGTTCGAGAACGGCGTGTGGGTGCTGTAAAAGCGCCAAAAGGGATGCAACTGCAAAAAAATTGCGAAAATGCTTGCATAAATCGCAAGAGTATGCTATATTCTAGTAGTACGATATAGTTTAACCTGAAACGTGGGCCGCAAGGTCCGCGTTTCTTGTTTGTCTGGAGGTTTTTTATGGCGAAACAGTCTGGCGGCAACACCGCCCGGAGAGTGGAAGCACTTGTCCGCCCTACGGTGGAAAGCATGGGTCTGCGCCTGTGGGATGTCGTTTTTGAGAAGGAAGGGCCGGACTGGTATCTTCGCGTTCTCATCGACCGGGACGGCATGATGGATACTGATACCTGCGCGGAGGTGTCCCACGCACTGGACCCCATCCTGGATGAGGCAGACCCCATCGACCAGAGCTATTATCTGGAGGTAGGCAGCCCCGGCCTTGGCCGCAGGCTGACCCGCCCGGAGCACTACGAGGCGCTCAAGGGGCAGAAGGTTCGCGCAAAGCTCATCCGCCCCAACGCCGATGGCGTGCGGGACCTGGCCGGCATCCTGACCGGCCGCGAGGGCACGACCGTGACCCTGGAGACCGAAAACGGCCCCGTGGCCTTTGAACTGAGCGCAGCTTCCAGCGTGCAGCTGTGCGATGACGAAGACCTGTTTGACTGACCCACAAAAGGCCCTCGCAGCCCCCTGGGGCAGGCCGGTACGGTGCAGGCCGTGGCGGAGAGGGCCATATCCCCAATAGAGAAAAAAGAGAACAAAATATACAGGAGGAACCCGAAAAATGGCAGCAGCGAACAACGATTTTTTTGAAGCTCTCTCCATGTTGGAGCATGAGCGCGGCATTACCGCAGAGTACCTGATCGAAAAGATCAAGGCGGCCATCATCATCGCCGTTAAAAAGAACTACGAGGTGGAGGAAGACCACGTAAAGGTGGATATCGACCCCGCCGCAGGCCGCTTTGATGTGGCACTGATCCAGGATATCGTGGCAGACGAGGACTGGTACGATGAGCATGCCGAGATCGGCCTGACTGAGGCACGCAAGATCCGCAGCAGCTACGAAGTGGGCGACCGCATCATCACCCCGCTCAAGACCCGGGACTTTGGACGCATTGCCGCCCAGACCGCAAAGCATGTGATCCGCCAGGGCATCCGCGAGGCTGAGCGCAACCAGCAGCTGAGCGAGATCCAGTCCCGCGCCCATGATATCGTGCAGGCCACCGTTACCCGCGTGGATCCTGAAAAGGGCATCGTGGCACTGGATCTGGGCAAGGGCGGCGAGGCTGTGCTGCCCCGCAATGAGCAGGTGCCCGGCGAGGTGTACACCGAGGGCGAGACCCTGCAGGTCTACGTTGTGGATGTGGTCAGCACCGAGCGCGGCCCCCGCGTGATGATCAGCCGCACCCATCCGGGCCTTGTCAAGCGCCTGTTTGAGCTGGAAGTGCCCGAGATCTTTGACGGCACTGTGGAAGTAAAGGCCATCAGCCGCGAGGCCGGTGCCCGCACCAAGATGGCCGTCTGGTCCAAAGATCCCAACGTCAACCCCGTTT
Organism: uncultured Faecalibacterium sp.; assembly: GCA_934553285.1. Classification (GTDB taxonomy): domain Bacteria; phylum Bacillota; class Clostridia; order Oscillospirales; family Ruminococcaceae; genus Faecalibacterium. The sequence goes on from CAKTFD010000025.1 coordinate 14,564, forward strand.
CTGCCTGCATTGGCGAGCACGGTGCCCGTGTGGCCGCTGTGGTGGAAAAGCTGGGCGGCGAAAAGATCGATATCGTCAAGTGGAGCGAGGATATCTCCGAGTTCATCTCCGCCGCACTCAGCCCGGCCAAGGTGGTCAAGGTGGAGCTGCTGCCCGGCGAGACCCGTTCCTGCCGCGTTACCGTGCCGGATCAGCAGCTGAGCCTGGCCATCGGCAACAAGGGCCAGAACGCCCGCCTGTGTGCCCGCCTGACCGGCTATAACATCGATATCCGCCCCGAGAGCGGCTACTACGGTGAGGACGAGGAACCCAAGAAGGAAGCAGCAGACGCTGAATAAACCCGGCACCATCTGCCAAAGGAGGGAAACCGGATGGCACAGAAAAAGATCCCTGCCCGCCAGTGCATCGGCTGCATGACCAGCCGCCCCAAAAAGGAACTGGTCCGCGTGGTGCGTGCACCCAGCGGAGAGATCAGCATCGATCTGGTGGGTAAAAAGCCGGGGCGCGGCGCGTATCTCTGCCCGAACCCGGACTGCCTGACCAAGGCAAAAAAGAAAAAGGCGCTGGAGCGCTGCTTTGAGCAGCCGGTCCCCGCCGAGGTATATGATGCGCTGGCTGTACAGCTGGCCGCAGCCGCAAAGGAGGCAGCAGGCAATGGCAAAGAAGAATAATGCCCCCGCAAAACCCAAACTGCCCCCGGAAGAAGCGCTGTATCAGGCCGTGAGCCTGTGCCGCAAGGCCGGTGCGCTGACCATGGGCTTTGATGCCGTGGAGGAAGCCTGCGTCAAGGGCAAGGCATGGCTGGTGATGGCCGCATCGGATACCAGCGCCAAGACCCTGCAGCGCCTGAACTACGCCGTGGGGGACCTGGTGGATGTGATCACCATGCCGCTGCCCCAGGATAAACTGGCCGATATCAGCCGCAAGCCTGTGGCCGTTTACGCGGTGACCGACCGCAACCTCGCAAAGCTCTGCTTTGACCGTCTGTCGGACTGCGGAGCAATCAAAAATGAGGAGGATATGAGCGAATGATCGTAAAATATAGAGTGAGTGACTTTGCAAAGGACCTGAACCTTTCTGCAAAGAAGGTGCTGGACGAACTGGCTGCTATGGGCAGCACCGGCAAGAAGAACAGCTCCAACCTGGAGGAGAACGAGCTGAACTACCTGCTGGAAAAGTTCAGCAAGGACAACAGCGTGGCAAACCTGGAGGATTTTCTGAACAGCGCCAAGGCACCCAAAGAGGAGCCTAAGGCGGAGAAGAAGGCCGAGCCTAAGGCTGCAAAGAAGCCCGAGGCCCCCAAGGCAGACAAAAAGCCCCAGCAGCCCGCCGCAAAGGCTGAGCAGCCCAAGGCAAACAACAACGGCAAGCACACCGATAAAAAGCCCGAGCAGCACAAAAAGCGCGAGGAAAAGACCGTTTCGCTGAGCGAGCTGGCACGCGAGACCGGTGCCAAGGCTGCTGCAGCCCCCGCACAGGCCGTTTCTGTCCGCCGCGAGGACAATCAGGTCACCGTGGATACCCGCACTGTGGATATGAACGTGGATCGCTTCGATGCCCGTTACGATGATCTGGCTTCCACCAAGAACACCGAGAACCGCCGCAAGCCCACCCCGCAGGGCAACAAGCAGAAGTTCACCCAGCGCGGCCAGCGCCAGCGCCAGCAGTTCCAGAAGGGCAAGCGCGAGACCGAGTTCGAGCGCCTGCAGCGCATCCAGCTGGAAAAGGCCCGCAATGCACAGCTGAAGGTGCTGATCCCCGATGAGATCACCGTCGGCGAGCTGGCTGCCCGCCTCAAGCAGCAGGCCGGCAAGGTCATTGCCAAGTTCATGCAGCTGGGCGAGATGCACGCCATCAACGATGTGATCGATTTTGATACCGCTTCTCTGCTGGCAGAGGAGTTCCACGCAAAGGTCGAGCACGAGGTGCACGTTACCATCGAGGAGCGCCTGTTCACCCAGGAAGAGGATGCACAGGAGGATCTGGTGGAGCGTCCGCCGGTCGTCTGTGTCATGGGCCACGTTGACCACGGCAAGACCAGCATCCTGGATGCCATCCGTAAGACCAATGTCACCGCAGGTGAGGCCGGCGGCATCACCCAGGCCATCGGTGCATACCAGGTGCGCATCAACGACAGCAAGATCACCTTCCTGGATACCCCGGGCCACGAGGCGTTCACCTCCATGCGTGCCCGCGGTGCCAACATGACCGATATCGCCATCCTGGTGGTCGCTGCCGATGACGGTATCATGCCTCAGACTATCGAGTCCATCAACCACGCCAAGGCTGCCGAGGTCAAGGTCATCGTGGCCATCAACAAGATGGATAAGCCCACTGCCAACCCCGAGCGCGTCAAGGAGAGCCTGACCAAGTACGGCCTGATCCCTGAGGACTGGGGCGGAGATGTGGCCTGCATCCCGGTGTCTGCCCTGACCGGCATGGGCATCAACGACCTGCTGGAGCGCGTTGCGCTGGAAGCTGAGGTCATGGAACTGAAAGCCAACCCCAACCGCCGCGCCAAGGGTGCTGTGGTCGAGGCCCGGCTGGACAAGGGCCAGGGCCCCATTGCCACCATTCTGGTGCAGAACGGCACCCTGCATTCCGGCGATGTCATCATTGCCGGTACCGCCGTGGGCCGTGTGCGTACCATGCGCAACGATAAGGGCCAGCTGCTGACCGATGCAGGCCCCTCCACCCCTGTGGAGATCACCGGCCTGACCGCTGTGCCCGAAGCAGGCGACCTGTTCGAGGCCGTTGAGGACGAGCGCCTGGCCCGTGAGCTGGCCGAGCAGCGCATCGCTGCCGCCAAGGAGAAGCAGTTCTCCGCCTTCCAGAAGGTCACCCTGGATAATCTGTTCAGCCAGATGGCACAGAACGACATGAAGGAACTGGCCATCGTGGTCAAGGCCGATGTGCAGGGTTCTGCCGAGGCTGTGAAGCAGAGCCTGGAAAAGATCTCCAACGATGAGGTGCGTGTGCGCGTGATCCACGCCGGTGTCGGCGCCATCAGCAAGTCCGATGTGGACCTGGCCGATGCCTCCAACGCCATCATCATCGGCTTCAATGTCCGCCCGGACAATGTGGCCAAGGAAGAAGCCGCTGCCACCAAGGTGGAAATGCGTATGTACCGCGTTATCTACGACGCTATCAACGATGTCACCGATGCTATGAAGGGTATGCTGGCACCCAAGTTCCGCGAGGTGGCCCTGGGCGAGCTGCAGGTGCGCCAGGTGTACCGCATCTCCAACGTGGGCACCGTTGCAGGCTGCCGTGTGACCAACGGCAAGATCACCCGCGACAGCAAGGTGCGCGTGGTGCGCGACGGCATCGTTATCACCGAGGACGAGATCGCATCCCTGAAACGCTTCAAGGATGATGCCAAGGAAGTGGCCGAAGGCTACGAGTGCGGCGTTACCCTGGCCAAGTTCGCCGATGTCAAGGAAGGCGATGTGTACGAAGCCTTTAAGATGGAAGAGTACCGCGACTAAGACCTGAAATAACCCTCTCCGTCATTGCTGACGCAATGCTGCCTCTCCCGAGGCAGGAGGCTTGCAGAGAAACGGAAAAGTATCCCGTATCCACGCAAAAAGCTCACCCATCGGGAGAGCTGCCGGGCGAAGCGAGGCCGAGAGGGTTTTCTTTTTAAAGGAGAAACGGAATGTCTCAGAAAAATATGGGCCGTCTTGCGCAGGATATGAAGCGCGAGGTCATTGCCATCATCGGCCGGCTGAAAGACCCGCGGCTGGAGGGCGGTCTGCTGACCGTTACCCGCCTGGACGTAACGCCGGATCTGGATGTGGCCAAAGTTTATGTAAGCGTGATGGGCCGTGCAGATGGCCCCAAGCCCGCGATCGAAGCGCTGAACCGTGCCGCAGGCCATGTGCGCACCGAGGTCAGCAAAAAAATGCATATCCGCAAGGCACCCCGCTTCATCTTTGTGGAGGATGATGGTGCCGCCTATGCCGCCCACATCAACGAGCTGCTGCGCAGCCTGAACGTGAACGGCGAGGACGAGGCCCAGCCCGCCCAGACCGAACAGACTGAGGACTGACTGCCTTTGCGGAAAGGATGGATCATTGGATGACAGAACAACTGAATGTGCAGCAGATGGCGCAGCGCCTGATAGCTGCGGACAACATTTTGATTCTGTGCCACAAAAACCCGGACGGCGACACCATCGGCTGCGGCAGTGCCTTGTATTATGCGCTGAAAGCGCTGGATAAAAATACAGCGGTGCTCTGCTCGGATGCCATCCCGTCCCGGTATGCCTTCACCAATCCACGGCTGTTCAAGGGCGAGTTTGAACCCCACACCGTGGTGGCGGTGGATGTTGCGGGCCTGCAGCTGTTTGGCGAAAATAACGGCGTGCCGCAGTACTCCCGCCATGTGGATCTGTGTATCGACCACCACGCGGGCAACAATGGCTATGCCGATTTTACGCTGGTGGATGGCAGCGCCGCTGCCGCAGCAGAGCTATTGTATCAGGTCATCGTGGAGATGGGCGTGGCCATTACGCCGCACATCGCGGATTGCCTGTACACCGGTGTGGCCACCGATACCGGCTGCTTCCGGTTCTCCTCCACTACGGCGCAGACCCATAAGGTCGCGGCCAGCCTCATCGAGGCGGGCTGCCATGTGGAAGAGCTGAACACCCTGCTGTTCGATACCAAGCCCCGTGCCCGTATGGAGGCAGAGCGCATTGCCCGCAATCATCTGGAATACTATCTGGATGGCCGCTGCGCCCTGATCTACCTTACCCGGGACGAGATCGAGCAGAGCGGGGTAGACCCTGCAGACCTGGAAGAATTGACCAGCCTGCCCATCAGCATCGAGGGGGTCAAGGTAGGCCTGACCCTGCGCCAGCAGCCCGGCGGCAGTTACCGCATCAGTGTGCGCACCGCAAAGGGCGTGGATGCCTGTGCCATCGCACGGCGGCTGGGCGGCGGCGGCCACACCCGCGCAGCGGGCTGTGAGCTGCTGGGCAACCTGGAAAATACCAAAAATGCGATCCTGGCGGAGGTAGAGACCGAACTGGACGCACCGCAGGAGGAAGCATGATGCAGGGCATCCTGATCGTAGATAAACCCATGGACTGGACCAGCTTTGATGTAGTGGCAAAGCTGCGCGGCGTGCTGGGCACCCGCAAACTGGGGCACAGCGGTACGCTGGACCCCATGGCCACCGGTGTGCTGCCGGTGTTCTGCGGCGGTGCCAGCAAGGCAGTGGACCTGCAGCTGGATCACGATAAGACCTATCGTGCTACCCTGCGCCTGGGTGCGCGCACCGATACCGGCGATATCACCGGTACCGTGCTGGAAACCGTCCCCGTTACGGCCGGGGAGGCCCAATTGCGGGCAGTGCTGCCGCAGTTCATCGGCAGCCAGATGCAGGTGCCGCCCATGTACTCCGCAGTCAAGATCAACGGCCAGCCGCTGTATAAGCTGGCCCGCGAGGGCGTGACCGTGGAGCGCAAGGCGCGCCCCATCGAGATCTACAGCATCGAGTACGGCGGCAGCCCGGCAGAAAACGAGTATGTGCTGACGGTGCGCTGCTCCAAGGGCACCTATATCCGCACCCTGCTGGAGGATATCGCTGCCGCTATGGGGCAAAAGGGCACCATGAGCGCGCTGCGCCGCACGGCGGCAGGCCTGTATGCCGAGGCGGATGCCCACACGCTGGAGGAGATCCAGGCGGCAAAAGTGCAGGGGGCCGCTGCGCTGCAGGCGCTGATGCTGCCGGTGGAAAGCGTGTTTGCCCCGCTGCCGCTGCTGGTGGTGGAGCCGTGGGTGGAGCAGCACCTGTACAATGGCTGCCCCACCAGCCGCTATCCCGCCGCAGACGGACGCTACCGGGTGCGCAATGCCGCAGGGCAGTTCCTGGGGCTGGCCAACATCACCGGTGGTGTGCTCCGCGTGGAAAAACTGTTCGTGGAACGTAATTGAGCAATAAAGGAAACAAAACCCATGCAGATCATTTCTCAGTTTGCCCCGCTGCCGCTGGCAGACCCTGCAAAGGGCACTGCCGTGGCAATGGGCTACTTTGACGGCATCCATATCGGCCACCGGGCGGTGATCCAGGGTGCAGTGCAGTGGGCAAAAGCCCATGGCGCGGCACCGGCAGTGTTCACCTTCCGCCTGCCGGTGGAAAATAAAATGAAGGGCAAGCGCCTGCTGTCCACCGAGGATAAGCACGCCCTGATCGGCAGCCTTGGGGTGGCGTATTACCTCACCCCGGATTTTGAGGCGATCAAGGCGCTAAGCCCGGAGCAGTTCGTGCACGGCATCGTGGAAAACTGCCACGCCAAAGCGCTGTTCTGCGGCGAAAACTTTACCTTTGGTGCCAAAGCTGCCGGCACCCCGGAGCTGCTGCGCACGCTGTGCGCACCCCTTGGGGTGGAAGTGGTGGTGGTACCCATGGCACAGTTTGAGGAAAAGCCGGTATCCTCCACCCGCATCCGCACGGCGCTGGAGGGCGGGGATATCCCGGCGGCCAACGCCATGCTGGGGATGCCCTATGCCATCCGCTTTGCGGTGCAGCACGGGGCAGGGCTGGGGCACACCCTGGGGGTGCCCACCATCAACCAGCTGTACCCGCAGGGGTTCCAGATGCCCCGCAGCGGCATCTACATCACCCGCACCTGCATCAACGGGAGATGGTATCCTTCCGCCACCGGGCTGGGCAGCCGCCCCACCGTGAACGATGATGCCACTAAGGTGACCTGTGAGACCTTTATCCCAGGTTTTTCGGGAGATCTGTACGGCACCGACCCGGTGGTGGAGTTCCATGCCTACCTCAGCCCCAGCAAAAAGTTTGATACCCTGAACCAGCTGCGGGAGTGCATCAACAATGCCGCCCGCCGCGCACAGGAATATTTTGCATAAGCCATAAACAGCCCCCGCCTGCCGGAACGCTCCGCAGGCGGGGGCTGCTTTTTTCCATAGAGAGGCGCACAGTGGCAGAGAAGAACGCTGCCTTATCCCCAAAAAACAGACGGATGACACAAAATAAAATGCACGAATATAAAAAAATACATGAAATTTTAAACAATTCGACATTGCAAAAAAATTGGCAATGTGCTATGCTGGGTGACAGAGACCGACCGCCGAAAGGGCGGCGGTAAAGAGATTTGGAGGATATGTATTATGGCTGACCGCATTGTTCTGAATACCATCTCCTACCACGGCCACGGTGCCATCGAGAACATCGTTCCCGAGCTGACCGCCCGCGGCTACAAGAAGGCTTTTGTCTGCTCCGACCCGGATCTGATCAAGTTCGGCGTTACCAAAAAGGTCACCGACCTGCTGGATGCCGCAAACTTTGCCTACGCTGTTTACAGCGA
>CAKTFD010000026.1 GCA_934553285.1 uncultured Faecalibacterium sp.
GCTCAAAGGTCACGCCATTGCGAAACTCGCCTGCAGAAATCATAGGAATTCCTCCATAAATTTAATCTCAGATGCTTGACGCATATCTCTATTTATTTTACCCAATCCGCTTCCGTTTGGCAAGGGGTTTGGGCAAAAAAGACGATAAAAACACAAAATCTTTTACACATTGCACGCTGCACGGTACATTCGCTGCAGCGTTTGTGCATCCTCGGCCTGGGTGCCTGCGCTCTCGCAGATGACCACCGGTGCCAGCTGCCGCTGGGCCAGCAGCTCCATCAGCGGCTGCGGCTCGGGGCCGAACTGGGTATCGGCAAAGGTCCAGTGGCGCTTTTCGCCCCCTGCTGTATACTCGACGCGGGAAAAATGCACATGGAACTGCCTGGCGCGCACATCCCCCAGCTGTTCGGCCATACGGTCCAGGATGGCGGCATAATCCGCCTTTGTCCGGATGCCGCCCAGGGTGCGGGCATTCAGGTGGCCGAAATCGATGCAGGGGGTAATGCGGCGGTCCACGCTGCACAGCGCCAGCACCTCGTCCAGGGTGCCCAGCTGGCCGATCTTGCCCATGGTCTCCGGGCAGAGGGTCATATCCGCAAAACCGGCCTCGTCCAGCGCAGCCACTGCGCGGCGCATGGTATCCAGCGCCTTTTCCAGCGCAGCCTCCCGGCTCTGCCTGCCGCAGCTGCCGGAGTGGAAGATGATGCGCCTGCCGCCCAGCGCCCGGCATACCGCTGCGCTCTGCAGCAGGTACTGGATGCTGTTCAGCCGTTTATCCTCCTCCAGGCTGGACATACTGATATAATAGGGTGCATGCACGCTGAACAGGATATCCTTTTCTGCGGCAAGGGCAGCCATCCGGGCGGCTTTATCCAGCCCCAGGCGCACCCCGCGCCCGCACTGATACTCAAAGGCATCCAGCCCCATCCCTGCGGTATATGCCGGCACATCCAGGCTGCTTTTGTAGCCCTGGGCAGCAAAGCTCTCGCTCGTGCCTGCCGTGCCGAATCGGATCTTCCATGTCTCGCTCACAGGGTCTTTCCTCCCCGGTCATAGTATTTCTGCCAGTGCTTTTTTTCCCACTTGCGTTTGAGGATGACCTGCGCGCCCAGATCCGGCCCGCGGGGCACCACCATCAGGCCGGGGATTCCGTACAGTGCGGCCACCATGCGGTCGGCATAAAGCTGATCGCCCACCATGGCCATCTGGCTGTGCTTCACGCCCATGCGGTGCTGCGCCACCATCAGCGCAAAGGGCAGGGGCTTGGCAGCGCGGTACAGGTAGGCAAGGCCCAGCTTTTCGGCAAAGGGGCGCACCCGTTTTTCCGCCCCGTTGGACACGATGGTCAGCTTGACCCCGGCCTTGCGCATAGCGGCAAGCCAGTCGGCCACCTCTTCCGGCAGCTCCTGGCTGCGGTCTGCCGTCAGGGTGTTGTCGATATCCAGCACCAGTGCGGTAATGCCCTTGCCCGCCAGCCATTCCGGCGTGATGTGGGTGACATCCTTAAAAACATATTCGGGGGTGATGAGCATAGATAGACCCTCTCCTTGCCTTTCACCGGCTCGCCCGCTCCGTCATGGCCGGCGCAATGCCGCCCGGGGGGCGAGGACGTTTATCCTTACAAATGAAAATAGGGGAACCTGTATAACAGGCTCCCCTACATCGGCGTTAGCAACGCGTTTAAAATCTAAAGCAACGTGCGATTCCAAGCAGTTGATTACTTGAACTTGCGCTTGCGGGCTGCTTCGGACTTCTTCTTGCGCTTAACAGACGGCTTTTCGTAAGCCTCGCGCTTACGAACCTCTGCGAGCACACCGCTGCGAGCAGTGCTGCGCTTGAAGCGACGCAGTGCGCTTTCCAGCGACTCGCCCTCTTTAACACGAATTTCCGACATCTTATTCCCTCCCTTGGACCGTGAGGCAGGAATTTCGTTGTTACATGGTAACTAACAGTAGACAGTATAGCGCATTTTATCCGGTTCGTCAACCTTTTTTTGAAAGTTTTTTGCCCAAAACTTTTAAAAGATTTTTGAACAGACGCTCCCGGGTGTTTCCTGCGCCAAGTCCGCCTCTGCGGGTGATGATATGTTCACGCTTGTTCAGCGGAGCAGCAGTAACTCAGCCCTTGGCAGCCAGATTGACCAGACGGCCCTTGACGTAGATCTCCTTGACCAGCTGCTTGCCTTCCAGCGCAGCCGCCACAGCGGGGTCTGCCTTAGCGGCAGCGATCGCATCCTCGGCGGTGATGTCTGCGGGCACTTTCAGGCGCGCCTTGACCTTGCCGTTTACCTGTACGGCGATCTCCACGGCAGCCTCCACGCACTTGGCTTCCTCGTAGGCGGGCCAGGGGTAGTAGGCCAGCTGCTCGTCATGGCTGTGACCCAGCTTTGCCCACAGTTCCTCGGTCATATGGGGTGCAAAGGGGTTCAGCAGCTGGATCAGGGTCTCAAACTCGGCCTTGGTGGCACCGCCATTGTCGTACAGAGCATTGACCAGGGTCATCAGCTGCGCGATGGCAGTGTTCATCTTCAGGCCCTCGATATCTGCGCTGACCTTCTTGATGGTCTGGTGCATCAGGGTCTCCAGCGCGGGACGGTAGCCCTCGCCTTCCACCAGCTTGTCGCTCAGGCCCCATACGCGGTCCAGGAAGCGGTTGCAGCCCGCAATGGCAGAGGTCTGCCAGGGTGCAGCCTGCTCAAAATCGCCCATGAACATCTCGTACAGGCGCATGGTATCGGCACCATACTGGTCCACCACCTCGTCGGGGTTGATGACGTTGCCCAGGCTCTTGGACATCTTTACGATGGGATGGCGTGCCATCTCGCCGTACTTCTCTTCCAGTGCCTTCTCGGCGGCCTTCTGGCTGCCGTACTCCTTGAGCAGCTTCTCCTGCTCGCTTGCGGGCAGATTGACAAAGCTGTGGGGGTTCAGGCCCAGGATCATGCCGTGGGCGGTACGCTTCTGGTAAGGCTCGGCCGTGGGCACCACACCGATGTCATACAGGAACTTATGCCAGAACCGGCTGTACAGCAGATGCAGGGTGGTGTGCTCCATGCCGCCGTTGTACCAGTCTACCGGAGACCAGTATTCCAGCGCTTCTTTGGAGGCCAGGGCATCCTTGCAGTGGGGGTCCATGTAGCGCAGGAAATACCAGGAGGAACCTGCCCACTGGGGCATGGTATCCGTCTCGCGGGTAGCGGGGCCGCCGCAGCAGGGGCAGGTAGTCTTGACCCAGTCCTTGTGCCGTGCCAGCGGAGACTCGCCGTCCGGACCCGGCTCAAAGTCGGTGATGTCCGGCAGGGTCAGGGGCAGGCTGCTCTCGGGCAGGGGCTGCCAGCCGCACTTGTCGCAATACACCATGGGGATCGGCTCGCCCCAGTAACGCTGACGGCTGAATACCCAGTCGCGCAGCTTGTAGTTGACCTTATCGCGGCCCTTGCCGGTTTCTTCCAGCCAGGTGATCATCTTTTTCTTGGCATCGACCACGGACAGCCCATCCAGGAAGCCGGAGTTGACCAGCGTACCGGTGGCCACATCGGTAAAGGCAGCCTCCTCCAGGTTGGAGGGGGTGTTGCCCTTGACCACCTCAATGATGGGCAGGCCAAACTTTTTGGCAAACTCCCAGTCGCGGGTATCGTGGGCGGGCACCGCCATAATGGCGCCGGTGCCGTAGGTGGACAGCACGTAGTCCGAGATAAAGATGGGGATCTCGGTCTCGTTGACCGGGTTGATGCCCATCACGCCATCCAGCTTCACGCCGGTCTTTTCCTTGTTCAGCTCGCTGCGCTCAAAATCGCTCTTGCGGGCAGCCTCGGCCTGATAAGCCTTAACGGCATCGGCGTTCTTGATGATGCCCTTTTCCAGCCACTGCTTGAGCATGGCGTGCTCCGGGGAGATGACCATGTAGGTGGCACCAAACAGGGTATCGCAGCGGGTGGTATACACGGTCAGGGTATCACCGGCAGTGGTGCCAAAGTTGACCTCTGCACCATGGCTGCGGCCGATCCAGTTCTTCTGCTGGGTGGCCACGCGCTCGATGTAATCCAGCCCATCCAGGCCATCGATCAGCTTATCAGCATAGGCCGTGATCTTGAGCATCCACTGGCTCTTAACGCGGTGCACTACCTCGCTGCCGCAGCGCTCGCACACGCCGTTGACAACTTCCTCGTTGGCCAGCACGCACTTGCAGCCGGTACACCAGTTGACGTTCATTTCCTTTTTGTAGGCCAGGCCATGCTTGTACAGCTGCAGGAAGATCCACTGGGTCCACTTATAATACTCGGGGTCGGTGGTGTTGATCTCGCGATCCCAGTCAAAGGAGAAGCCCAGTGCCTTCAGCTGGCTGCGGAAATGATCCACATTGCTCTTGGTCACGATGGCCGGGTGGATGTGGTTCTTCATGGCGAAGTTCTCGGTGGGCAGGCCGAAAGCATCCCAGCCCATGGGGTACAGCACGTTGTAGCCATTTTTGCGGCGCTTGCGGCTTACCACATCCAGTGCGGTGTAGCTGCGGGGATGGCCCACATGCAGGCCTGCACCCGAAGGATACGGGAACTCCACCAGGGCGTAGAACTTGGGTTTGGAGTGGTCGATCTCGACATGGAAGGTCTTTTCGTCCTCCCACACCTTCTGCCACTTGGCTTCAACAGCCTTGTAATCATACTTCATGTTTGTAATCAGCTCCAGACTTTAACCAAAATACCGTTGCTTGGGGTCGTGTATGCTTTTAAGGTGCTCCCGGTATAAGCCCTTTTCCATCCGGGCATCCGCCCTGACGGCTCCCCTATAAAAGGGGGAGCTTTTTGCCAACTTTCCCTATTCCGCCAGAACCGCTCCCTTTTGGGAGAGGCGGCATCGCGCAGCGATGACGGAGCGAGGCCTTACCGGCAGCAGACCTGTTCGCCTTTTTTATTCAATGGTGCTATCCGGGGTCAGGTACTCCGAGATATCGACCGGCTCGCCATCGGCCCACAGGTGCTCCAGGTCATAGTAAGCGCGGCTGTTGGGCACAAAAACGTGCACGATGACGTTGGAGTAATCCAGCAGCACCCAGTTCTTGGAGTCATAGCCTTCGGTGCTGTAGGGTTCCAGCCCCTTCTGCGAAAGCTCGTACTCCACCTCATTCGCCAGCGATGCCACCTGGGTGGTGGAGGTACCGGTCGCAATGACGAAATAATCGGTCAGGACGGTCAGGCTGTCCAGCTTGAGCACCCGCACATCCTGGGCTTTTTTCTTATCCAGGATCCTGGCGATCTCAATGGCAAGCGCCTTGCTGTCGTTGAAGTTATCCATATGTTTCTCCCTTCTGTCGGAACAGCGCTGCACACGGTGTGCCGCGCCCTGTTTTGTCTGTTGTTACTGGCCGGTACCGGCGGCCTGGCCGTCGGTGGTCACAGCGCCGGCAAGGTCGGTGTCGCCGCTGAGGATGGCGTCATCGGATTCCTTATCGATGCGGCCCATATACTGCACATTGGCATCGGTCGATGCATTGCCGTGGGGCCACTGGTCGGTGACCATGTGCAGGTCGCTCACCTCCACCGGGCCGGTGTAGGTGCAGAAATACTGGTTGAGCAGGTTTGCAATGGAACCGGCATCCGGCACCACGCAGGAGTAGCCGTCAAAGGTGTCGGTCTTGCCCACGTTGGGCACGCCCATAAACACCGGCGTCTGCGCCAGGATGATGTTGGAGCTGTCGATCTTGAGGAAGGATGCCAGCAGCTTTGCGATGGTGGTGATATCCATATCCGTGTGGATATAGTTCTTGAACACCAGCGGCAGCTGGTTCAGGATATCGGTGATGCCCATGGAGCGGGCGCGCTTGAACAGGCCGGCGTAGAAGTAGCGCTGCATGTTCAGGCGGTCGATATCCGAGTTTGCGTAGCCGCTGCCATGGCGGCAGCGCACAAAGAACTCGGCCGAGGCTCCATCCAGGTTGCGGTAGCCCTTGAGCAGCTTGCTGCCGCCGTAGGACATATCGCGGGGGATATACACCTCGATGCCGCCGAAGTTATCCACCATTTCCACCAGTGCCTGCATATCGATGGTTACATAATAATCGATGGGCAGGTGGTACTGGTCGTAGATGACATCCGCCAGGGCGGCGATGCTGCCGCCGTTGGAAAGCGCCACCGAGTTGATCTGGTAGTTGGAGGCGGCGTAGGTCTTGCCGTTGGAAAGGGTGATCTTGCGGTTCTGGGTGGTCACCAGCGTATTGCGGGGGATCTGCAGCATCCGCAGCGCACCGCCCTTGATATCGAACTGGCAGTACAGGATCATGTCCGTCATGCCATCGTTGGAGCTGCTGTCGCCGTAGGTGCGGCCCTCCTCAAAGTCGATGCCGCATACCAGGATGTTGACCACATCGCCCTTATACTCCTCGGCGGTCTGGATCTCCTCCACGATGGAGGGGGCGCTTTCCGCCGGGCGGATGCTGTCCTCCACCTTGTTCACAAGGCTCACGCCGTACACCACCACACCGGAGATCACGGCGATCACACCCATCACGATGGCAAAGGGCAGCCACAGCGGAGTCTTTTTCTTTTTTTTGCGGCGGCGCGGTGCATCCTCTCCCTCTGCCGCAGGCTGTGCCGGGCGGCGCGGAGGGGCAGCATGCTGCGCCCCGGCAGCTGCACTACGGGTGCTGTGTTCCGGCGCAGCATGCGGTGCGCTGGCCGCCTGATCCGGGCGGCTGAGAGAGCGGTCGGTATTGATGCGGCGTGGCGTCTGGCTCATGCTTTTTGTATCCTCCAGCTTTTCACTGCTGTGCAGCTTTTTGATTGCAGACCTGTAATACTCTTTAGTATAGCATTGTACGGCAAAATCTGCAATTGTTTTATCTTAGGGCTGCCGGGGTCTTTTTTTGCTCTGCGGCCCGGGCTTTCACCCTTCATTCTGCCCGCAGCGGGCCAGGATATCCTCGTAGGCGGCCTTGCTTTCAGGGTCCAGCGGCTTGCCCTCGGACAGCACAAAGCCGTTGGTCTGCCGCAAAGCGGCCAGCATGGCGGCGTCCAGATCCTTCATTTCCAGCTTGCGCAGCTTTTCCACCCCGGGCCAGTCCCGCTCGGCGCTGGTCATATCTGCCAGATACAGGATCTTATCCAGCTGGGTCATACCGGCTTTTCCCGCCGTATGGCAGGCAATGGCGTTGAGCACTGCCTCGTCCTCAACGCCCCACTCGGTGCGGGCCAGGATGGCGGCACAGATGCCGTGCCACACCGGTGCAGGCCGGGCCTCGCCGCCCTGCGCGTACTCCGGGTGCGCCTGCATGATGGCGCGCATCTCGTCCTTGGGCAGTTCCTTGGCGGCATCGTGCAGCAGGGCCGCCAGCGCTGCCTGCTCCGGGTCGGTGCCGTAATGCTTTGCCAGCTTGACGGCCATTTTTTTTACGTTGATGGTATGCTCGTAGCGCTTATCGCTCAGTCGGCCGCGCACAAGTTCCTTTGCCTGTTTCAGATCCATTTATCTGCTACTTCCTTCTGTGTTCTGGTATAGTCCTTCCCGCCGGATCACGGCACGCACCGTTTCCGGCAGCTCTGCTTCGCAGCCTTCTCCGGCGGCAAGGCGGGCGCGCAGCTGGCTGCTGGCCATGGGCAGCGCCTGCACCGGAGCAAACAGGATGCGTCCGCCCGCCGGGTCCAGCTGCTTTGCCTTTGTATGCAGCGCCGGGGCATCCCCGATATCCCGGCTGGTGACCACCAGCCGCGCCAGGCGCAGGATATCCTGCCAGCGGTGCCAGGCATCAAAGCTGAGCAGCATATCGCTGCCGATGGCCAGATACAGCGCCGCACCCGGGTACGCCCGCGCCAGCATCTCCAGCGTGCACACGGTATAATTCCGGTTTCCCTGTGCGGCCTGCGCCACCTCCCAGCCGCTTACTTCCAGCTGCGGCATCCCCGGCTCCTGCGCCAGCGCACAGAAGCACCGGCACATTTCCAGCCGCAGCGCCCCGGAGGCATTTGTTCCCTGTTTGAACGGAGAGGTGCCTGCCGGCATCACCACGATCTTATCCGGGCGCACGCGGTCCGCCGCTGCCCGCAGGTTATTCAGGTGGCCATTGTGGGGCGGGTCGAAACTGCCGCCATAGAGAAGGATCTTCATCTTACTTCAACAGGTCAGCGTAGGCGCTGTCCTTTTTCTTCTGCAGGTACAGCACGAACTTGGAGCCGATGACCTGCACGCAGTCTGCACCGGTGGCCTCGGCCAGCTTGACGGATGCTTCGCGGGCATTGTACATGCTGCTTTCCAGCACCTTGACCTTGATAAGCTCCCGGGCATCCAGGCAGTCCTTCACGCCCTGGATCATAGTCTCGTCGATCTCGCCCTTGCCCACGATGTAAACGGGGTCCATGGTATTTGCTTTGCCGCGCAGGATAGCGCGCTGTTTGCTTGTCAGCATAGTTTTTCTCCTTTATTTTGAGGTAGATATTCTGGTAAAAAACGATTTTGAATTTCTATTATCTTTCTGCCAGAAAGCCCGGCAGCTGCTTTTCCAGCTCTGCCAGCGCGTTGCCGCGGTGGCTGATGGCGTCCTTTTCGTCCGGGGTCAGCTGGGCATAGCTGCGCTCCTCGGTGTTGGGGCGCTTGTCCGTTTTGCCCACGCCGCAGTCGGCGGGGATGAACAGCGGGTCGTAGCCAAAGCCGTAGTCCCCGCACAGGCGCGTAAAAGCGATGCTGCCCGGACACTCGCCCATGCAGGTCAGGTGCCGCCCATCCGGCAGGATAAAGCACACCGCCGATACGAACTTTGCGCCCCGCTGCCCGGCAGGCACCGCCTGCATGGCAGCCAGCAGCTTGTCGTTGTTGGCCTCGTCATCGCCGTGATGGCCGCAGTAGCGGGCGCTGTATACGCCGGGTGCCCCGTTCAGGGCATCCACGCACAGGCCGGAGTCATCGGCGATGGTGGGCAAGCCGCTTGCCCTGCAGATCGTCTCGGCCTTGATAAGCGCATTTTCCGCAAAGGTGGTGCCAGTTTCCTCCGGCTCGATGGTGATGCCCAGTTCCTTCTGGCTCACCACCTCGTGTCCCTGCGCTTCCAGGATGCGGCGCAGTTCGCGGAGCTTGCCGGCGTTGCCGGTCGCTGCACAGATCTTCATCTTCCACGCCTCCTCAATGCTTCCAGGTACGGGGGAGCAGTTCTTCCACAAAGCCCTCCGGGGTAAAGGGCAGCAGGTCGTCGATGCCCTCGCCCACGCCGATAAAGCGCACCGGCAGCCCCAGCCGCTGCTTGACCGCCACCACGCAGCCGCCCTTGGCGGTGCCGTCCAGCTTGGTCAGGATGATGCCGGTGGCATCCGCCGCCTTGCAGAACTCCTTGGCCTGGCTGATGGCATTCTGGCCGGTGATGGCATCCAGCACCAGCAGCGTTTCCAGGCTGGCTTCCGGGCTGGCCTTTTTGACGCTGCGGCTGATCTTGGACAGCTCTGCCATCAGGTTTGCCTTGTTGTGCAGGCGGCCTGCGGTGTCCGCAATGACCATATCGTAACCGCGTGCTGTGGCAGATTTGACCGTATCAAAGATAACGGCGGCGGGGTCCGCACCTTCGCCTGCGCTGACGATGGGCACACCGGCGCGGTCTGCCCAGATCTCCAGCTGCTCGCTGGCAGCGGCGCGGAAGGTATCGCCGGCGGCCAGCATCACCCGCTTGCCCTGCCGGGTGTAGTAATCGGCCAGCTTTGCGATGCTGGTGGTCTTGCCCACGCCGTTGACCCCGATGACCAGGATGACGGCGGGCTTGCCGTCCAGTGCCATCTCGGCTTCCGGGGTCATCTCCTCAGCGATGATCTCGCGCAGGGCGTCCGCAGCTTCCTCACCGGTCCGAAGCCCTTTTTCGCGCACGCGGTCCCGGAGCTTATCCACCAGATGTACGGCCACCTCGCCGCCCACATCGGCCAGGATCAGCTGTTCCTCCAGCGCATCATACATGTCATCATCGATGACACTGCCGGTCAGGGTGTTCATGATGCTGCCCCAGAAGCCGGTGCGGGTCTTTTCCAGACCCGTTTTCATTTTGTCTTTTTCTTTTTTTCCAAATCCGAAGAACGCCATAGTGTCCTCCCATCTATTTTGTCTGTTTTTATATTTTATATCAGGAAACCAGCGTTGCGTCAACCTGTTCCAGATCCAGTTTGAGCAGTTTGGACACGCCGTCCTCCTGCATGGTCACACCATACAGCACGTTGGCTGCTTCCATGGTGCCGCGGCGGTGGGTGATGACGATGAACTGGGTCTTTTCGCTTATCCTATGCAGATACTGGGCAAACCGCACCACGTTGGCATCGTCCAGCGCAGCCTCGATCTCGTCCAGGATGCAGAAGGGGGCGGGGTTCACCGCCAGGATGGCAAAGTAGATGCTGATGGCCACCAGCGCCTGCTCGCCGCCGGAAAGGGCCTCCAGATTTTTAATGACCTTGCCCGGCGGTGCCACCCGGATGCCGATACCGCAGGCCAGCACATCGCTTTCGTCCTCCAGCACAAGGCTGGCTTCGCCGCCGCCGAACAGCTCGGTGAACACGCGGCCGAAGTTTTCGTTGATGGCACGGAAGCTGTCGGTAAAGATCTCCCGCATCTGTGCAGAGAGCTTTGCGATCATCCGGCTCAGCTCGCTGCGGCTCTCCTCCACATCGGTCACCTGACGGGCCAGTGCATCGTAGCGGGCCTTTACCTCTTTGTACTCCTCGATAGCGCTCACATTCACGCTGCCCAGGGCGCGGATCCTGCTGCGCAGGTCGGCTACCTGTGCCCGCAGGGCGGGCAGGCTGTCGAACTCCACACACACCGCCTCCGCCTGGCTGACCGAGAGCTGGTACTCATCCCACAGCTTGGCCACGGTCTGGTCGTACTCGGTCTCAGCAGCGGCCTTGCGCTCGGCAAGCCGGGCCATCTCCCGGCCCATCTCCTCGCGGCTGTCGGAAGCCGTGCGCGCTCTGGCCAGGGTCTCGGTCTCCTTCTGCTGGCAGGTAAGCCGCTTTCCGGTGGCTTCCCGGATGGCCTGTTCCTTTTGGGCAATGGTGGTCTGGCTGTCCGTCTTTGCCTGGCGGATGGCCGCTATCTCGGTGCGGCAGGCAGCGCTGCGGGCCGCAAGGGCGGCAATGCTCTCTTCCAGCGCAGCGCGGCGGGCAGCGGCATCCTTTGCCCGCTGTTCCAGCGCGGCGATCTGGCTGTAGGCCAGCTCCGCGTCCTTCTGGCGGGTCACCTGTGCCAGCCGTTTTGCGCTCAGTGCCTGCGCCAGCTGGTTCTGCCGGGTCAAAAAGCTGTCGCTGCCCTCGGCAATGCGGCTGATCTCGGCGGTGAGCCGGTCGATCTGCGCGGTCAGCTCTGCCTGCTGCAGCGCAGCGGCATCCGCTTTGCTGCGGCTGTCGTCCAGGGCTGCGTGCAGGGCATCCGTCTGCTGTTGGCCGTCCCGCAGGGCGGCCTGCAGCTGTGCCACCGCTGCTTCCAGCCGCTTTTGCTCCGCTTCTGCGCGCACCCGGTCGTTGGCGGCGGTGATCTGCTCGCTGGCAGTAGCAGTCAGCTCTGCCTGCAGCGCATCCACCTGCTCCTTGCACTGGTCGGTCTTTTCCTGTGCGGTCAGGCAGTCCTTCTGCAGGTTTGCCGCCTTCACGCGCAGTTCTTCCATCTCCTGTTTGCGGGTGAACAGCCCGGCGCTGCGCTGCACGCTGCCGCCGGTAAAGCTGCCGCCTGCATTGATGACCTGGCCATCCAGCGTGACCACCTTGTTGTGGTAGCCGTTATCCCGCGCCACCCGGGAAGCCTCGTTGATGTCGTCCACCACGATGATGCGTCCCAGCAGGTTGGATACGATATTCTCGTACCGGCGGTCGGCCCGCACCAGGCTGGAGGCAAGCCTTGCCGTGCCGGACAGCCGCCCCCGGAACACCCCGGGCTGCACGGTATCCAGCGGCAGAAAGGTAGCACGGCCTGCATTATCGCTGCGCAGCAGGGCGATGGCCGCCTTGGCAGCAGCCTCGTTTTCCACCACGATGTTCTGCAAAGCACCGCCCAGGGCGGTCTCTACGGCCACCTCGCAGCCCGGCTCCACCTGCAGGATGGCGGACACCGGCCCAAGGATGCCCCGCAGGCGGCGCGCACCGGCGGCGCGCATGACCGCCCGGACCGAGTTCTGGTAGCCGTCCATGTTCTTTTCCAGCTCGCGCAGCACCGAAAGGCGCTGGCGGGCAGCATCCAGCTCCCTGCCCAGCCGCTGCTCGGCAGCATCCGCTTCGTCCAGCGCCGCCTTACGGCCGCGCAGCTTAAGCTCCAGCCCGGCGCGGATATTGCCCAGCTGTTTTTCGTTTTCTTCCAGCGTCTGGCGGTACTTTACGGTATCGGCCAGATCCTGCTTTGCCTCGTCCAGCCGGGCGGCGGCAGCCTGCGTACTCTGTTCCAATGCGGGCAGGCGCTGGCGGGCCGTGTCCCCGGCGGCTTCGGCAGCGGCCTGCGCCACCTGCGCCTCGGTACGCTTTGCCGTGCGGTCAGCCAGTTCTGCCCGCAGGGTATCCTTGCGGGCACCGCTGGCATTGCTGGCATCCGCCAGGCGGGCAAGCTCTGCGTTCAGCGCTTCGATCTCCGCCGCCAGCTTTTCGCCCTCGGCCTCCATGGTCTTTGCCACGGCGCGGTGGCGCTGCAAAGCGGCGTCCGCCTCGGCTCCCTCCTGCTTTCCGGCGGCGATCTCCTGCTGCAGAGAGGCCGCGCTCTCCTCGTTGCGCAGGATATCGTTTTCCAGCACGGCGATGCGGCTGTCCGAGCCGCTGATCTGCTCGGTGATGCTGCGGATATCCCCATTCAGGCGCTCAACGGCAACCGTCAGCTGCTGTGCCTGCATCCGGATCTCCTCAGCCTCCTGCTCGGCGGCCCTTGCAGCGCTGTCAAAGCGCTCGTACTCTGCCTGCGCGGTCTCGTAGTCCCGCACCTGCTGGCGCACCGCCTCCCGGGCGCGGTGTACCCCATCGGTCCACAGGGTCACTTCCAGCGTTTTGCGCTGGGCACTCAGTTCCAGAAACTTCTGTGCCTTTGCGCTCTCTTTTTCCAGCGGGCCTACCCGGCTTTCCAGCTCGCCCAGGATATCCCGCAGCCGCTCCAGGTTTTCCCCTGCCGCAGCCAGGCGGCGCTCCGCCTCGGTCTTGCGGTAGCGGTACTTGGCAATGCCGCAGGCCTCCTCAAAGATCTCCCGGCGCTCGCTGCTTTTGGCCGCCACGATCTCTGCGATGCGGCCCTGCCCGATGACCGAGTAGCCATCGCGCCCGATGCCGGTATCCAGCAGCAGCTCGTACACATCCCGCAGGCGGCACACCTGGCCGTTGATGGTATACTCGCTCTCACCAGAGCGGTAGTATTTGCGGCCGATCGTCACCTCGTCCGCGTCCAGATCCAGCGTATGGGCGGTGTTATCCAGCGTGAGCCGCACCTGCGCAAAGCCCATGGGGCTGCGCTTGCGGGTGCCGCCAAAAATAACATCCTCCATCTTGCCGGCAGCGCGCAGCTGGCGGGAGCTGGTCTCGCCCAGCACCCAGCGCACCGCATCCGAAAGGTTGGATTTGCCGGAGCCGTTAGGCCCCACCACGCCGGTAACGCCGGTATCAAAGCCGATCTTTACTTTATCGGGAAAGCTCTTAAAGCCCTGGATCTCCAGTTCTTTGAATACCATTTACTTTTCCTTTATCACGCCCAGCAGCTTGAGCGCTTCCTTGGCGGCACACTGCTCGGCAGCTTTTTTGCTGCGTCCCTCGCCCCGCGCCACCCGGTCGGAGTTAAAGCGCACCGCCACCACAAAATGCTTGTCGTGGTCCGGGCCGGACTCGCTTTCCACCACATAGCTCAGGCGCTCTTCCGGGTTCTGCTGCACGATCTCCTGCAGGCGGGTCTTGTAGTCGGCTTCGGCGTGCTTGCCCTCGGTGATGAAGGGCAGGATAAATTTGCGCGCCACCTCCATGCCGCCGTCCAGATACAGTGCGGCGATGACCGCCTCAAAAGCATCCGACACCACACTGGGGCGGGTGCGGCCGCCGCAGCGCTCCTCGCCGCGGCCCAGGCGCAGATACTCGCCCAGGTCGATCTCCTGCGCAAACTGGAACAGTGCGCCCTCGCTGACCAGGCTGGCGCGGATGCGGGTCAGATCGCCCTCCGGCCGGTCGGCATAGGCATGGAACAGGTAATCTGCCGATACGATCTGCAGCACACTGTCGCCCAAAAACTCCAGCCGCTCGTTGTGCCGTACCGGAGTGCGGCTCTCGTTGGCGTAGCTGGTATGGGTAAGTGCGGTCTCCAGCAGCTCCGGATTTTTAAATTTATAACCGATGATCGTTTCCAACTGATGGCTCATATTTCGACTCCCTTGAATAAGATCGAACCCTCTCCGGCGCAGGTGCGCCAGCCCTCCCCAGGGGCGGGCTTTGCGGGTTTATTCCTCAGTTTTCTGTGCTGCAGCCAGTTCATCCAGTGCGGACTGCATGGTGCCGCACAGATCGTTCTCCACGCAGATCTTTGCCTGCCGGATGGCGTTTTTGATGCCCTTGGTCTTGGAGGAGCCGTGCGCCTTGATGACCGGCTGCTTTGCACCCAGGAAGGGTGCACCGCCGTACTCCTCGCTGTCCATCTGATGCTTCAGGTCGGTCACACCGCTCTTGAGCAGCAGGTAAGCCAGCTTACCGCCCAGGTTTGCCAGGAACATCTGCTTGAGCATCCCCAGCAGCATCTTGGCCACGCCCTCGGTCAGTTTCAGGATGACATTGCCGGTAAAGCCATCGCAGACCACGACGTCCACCTCGCCGTTCGGCACATCACGCGGCTCGATATTGCCCACAAAGCGGATGCCCGGGGTGGTCTTGAGCAGCTGATGGGCCTCCCGCAGCATGGGGGTGCCCTTGCTCTCCTCCGCGCCATTGTTGGCCAGCGCCACGCTGGGGGACTGGCGGCCTTCCACCTTGTTCACATAGCAGCTGCCCATGACCGCAAAGGCGGCCAGCATCTCGGGGCGGCACTCTACGTTAGCGCCGCAGTCCAGCAGCAGGTAAGCCTGCTGCTTTGCCGGCACCATGGTAGCCAGCGCCGGGCGCTTGACCCCGCGCAGGGTGCGCACGATCAGGCTTGCACCCACATGCAGCGCACCGGTGCTGCCGGCAGAAACAAAGGCATCGCCCTTGCCCTCCTTGAGCAGGTTGAGACCCACCACGATGGAGGAATCCTTTTTCTGGCGGATGGCACGGGCAGGCTCCTCGCACATCTCGATGACCTCGGTGCAGTTTACCAGCTCGATGCCATCCAGCGGGATGCTGTGCTCGGCAGCGATCTTGCGCACCAGCGCCTCGTTGCCCACACCAATGATCTGCACGCCGTACTCCTTAACGGCCTGGGCAGCGCCTTCCAGCACTACCAGGGGCGCGTTATCGCCGCCCATCATATCCACAATAATCTTCATACCCGTTTTCTCCTTTCGGTCCGTGGAGATCCGCTCTGCGGTTTACAGAGCAGTTTCTTCCAGCCATTGCTGGAAGCTGGCAACAGCGCGCTGGGCCTGTGCCATGTAACGCAGGCGCTTGTCCCGCGGGCGGCTTTCCGCCGGGAGCGGGGGCAGGATGCCCATGTTTGCGCCCATCGGCTGGAAATTTTTATTCTCGGTGGTCAGGTACTGCACCAGTGCACCGCACATAGTATCGGCCGGGGGTGCGGGCAGCTGCCTGCCCTCCAACCGGGCATACAGGCTGCGCGCCGCCAGCAGGCCGCAGGCAGCGCTTTCCATATAGCCCTCAAACCCGGTGATCTGCCCGGCAAAGAACACGTTGGGATGCGCTTTCAGGCACAGCTGTGCGCTGAGCACCCGGGGCGCGTCCAGAAAGGTGTTGCGGTGCATCACACCGTATCGCACAAACTCGGCATTTTCCAGGCCCGGTATCATGCTGAACACCCGCTTCTGCTCTCCCCATTTGAGGTTGGTCTGGAAGCCCACGATATTATACAGGGTGCGCTCCTTATTTTCAGCGCGCAGCTGTACATTGGCCCAGGGGCGGTGGCCGGTGTTGGGGTCCACAAGCCCCACCGGGCGCAGCGGGCCAAACCGCATGGTATCGGCCCCCCGGGCGGCCATGATCTCGATAGGCATACAGCCCTCGTACACGGTCACGGTATCGGCCTTTTTGCCATGGGCATCCGGGTCGGGCTTTGCGCTTTGCTCTGCGCCGGTGTCAAAATCGTGCAGGGGAGCGCGCTCTGCAGCGGCCAGCGCAGCGTGGAAGGCCTCGTACTCTGCCTTGTTGAAGGGGCAGTTCAGGTAATCGGCCTCGCCCCGGTCGTAGCGGGAAGCGGCAAACACCTTGCTGTAGTCTAGGCTCTCCGCCGTTACGATGGGGGCCACTGCATCGTAGAAGTGCAGCCGCTCATCGCCGGTCAGGCGGCCGATCTCGTCCGCCAGGGCGCCATCGGTCAGCGGGCCGGTCGCCACCAGGACAGGAGCGCTCTCATCAATTTTTTCCACCTGCTGGCGGTGGACGGTGATGTTTTCGCATTCCTCCACCATGCGGGTAACTGCAGCGCTGAACGCATCGCGGTCCACCGCCAGTGCGCCGCCGGCAGCCACGCGGGTCTGCTCGGCAGCGGTCAGCAGACGGCTGCCCATGCGGCGCATCTCTTCCTTCAGCAGGCCGGAGGCGGAATCCAGCCGCTCGGCTTTCAGGCTGTTGGAACAGATCAGCTCCGCAAAGCCCTCGCTTTTGTGGGCGGGGGAAAAGTGGGCGGGCTTCTGCTCGTACAGGTCCACCTGTACCCCCTTGCCTGCCAGCCAGAGCGCAGCCTCGCAGCCCGCCAGACCTGCACCCAGAATGGTTACTTTATAATCGCTCATTTGGTCTTTCCTTTTGTTTGTCAGTCCTTTTTGGGCACCGGCATCTCAAAGCCGCAGCCCTCCTTGGCGCAGTACAGCTTGCCGCCCTTGCGGAACAGGGTGCTGCCGCACTTTTCGCACTTGGTGGCAACGGGCATGTCCCAGGTCATAAAATCACAGTCCGGGTAGCGCTCGCAGCCATAGTAGATGCGGCCCTTGGAGCTTTTGCGCTCCAGCAGGCGGCCCTTGCCGCACTTGGGGCAGATGCCGCCGGTATCCTTGACCAGGCGCTTGGTGCCCCGGCACTCCGGGAAGCCGCTGCAGGCCAGGAACTTGCCGTACTTGCCCACCTTGATGACCATGGGCCGGCCGCACAGGTCGCACACCTCGCTGGAAGGCTCGTCCGGCACCTTGACCTTTTTGCCCTCCATGTTCTTTTCGGCCTGCTCCAGGCTGGCCTCAAAGCCCTGGTAGAAGTCGTCCACGGTCTTGCGCCAGTCGGCCTTGCCGCTTTCCACCTTATCCAGGTTCTTTTCCATCTGGGCCGAAAAATCCACATCCACGATGTGGGGGAACTGCTCCAGCATCAGCCCATCCACAGCCCGGCCCAGCAGGGTGGGCTTGAGCTTTTTCTGGTCCCGCTCCACATAGCCGCGGTCGATGATGGTAGTGATGATGGGGGCGTAGGTGGAGGGACGGCCGATGCCGTTTTCCTCCAGCGCCTTGATCAGGGTAGCTTCGGTGTAGCGGGCAGGAGGCTGGGTGAACTTCTGCTCACTTTTCAACTCCTTGAGCTTGAGCACCTGTCCCTGCTCCAGCGGGGGCAGGTTCGTTTCCTTCTTTTCCTTTTCGTCGGTGGCTTCCTCGTACAGGGCGGTAAAGCCATCAAAGGTCACGGTGTAGCCGCTGGCTTTGAAGCGGTAATCCGCCGCGCTGACCGTGACCGACACGGTATCCTGCTGGCAGTCTGCCATCTGGCTGGCCATAAAGCGGCTCCAGATCATGCGGTAGAGCTTGGCGGTATCGCCGCTGATGCTCTTATCCACCTCATCCGGGGTCAGGGAGGGTACCGAGGGGCGGATCGCCTCGTGGGCGTCCTGCGCTGCCGTGGCGCTCTTGGTCTTCCAGGTGCGCTTATAGGGGCAGATATACGCCTCGCCATAGGCACCGGCGATATACTCTCTGGCGGCAGCCACCGCCTCGTCCGAGATACGCAGGCTGTCGGTACGCATATAGGTGATAAGACCCATGGTGCCGTGCCCGGCGATATCCACGCCTTCGTACAGGGTCTGGGCAGCGCGCATGGTGCGGGTGGCCGTAAAACCCAGCCGGCGGGAGGCCTCCTGCTGCAGGGTACTGGTGATAAAGGCGGGGGTGGGCTGCTTTGCACGCTTGCCGCGCTTGAGTTCGCTCACCACATAGCTGGCCCCTGCCAGCCCCTGCTCGATGGCGCGGGCTTCGGCCTCGTTTTTAGGCAGCAGCTTTTTGCCGCTGGCATCCGAGGCAAGCCGTGCCACAAAGCTCTTGTGCCCAGCCCCCAGGGTAGCGTCCACGTTCCAGTATTCATCGGGCTTGAAGTTTTCGATCTCCTTTTCCCGGTCGTCGATCAGCCGCACCGCCACGCTCTGCACGCGGCCTGCGGACAGGCCCCGGCGCACCTTGCGCCAGAGGAACGGGCTGAGCTTATAGCCCACCAGACGGTCCAGCACACGGCGGGCCTGCTGTGCGTTGAACAGATCCTCGTCGATGGCGCGGGGGTGGGACATGCCCTCCTTCACGCCCTTTTTGGTGATCTCGTCAAAGGTCACACGGTTCGGCTCGTGGGGGTCCAGCCCCAGGATGTTGGCCAGATGCCAGCTGATGGCTTCGCCTTCGCGGTCTGGGTCGGTCGCCAACAGCACGCCATCGGCGTGTTTGGCCTTGCTTTTCAGCTCCTTGATGAGCTTTTCCTTGCCTTTGATGCTGATGTACTGCGGGGTATAGCCATGCTCCACATCGATGCCCAGCTGGGATGCGGGCAGATCGCGGATATGGCCCATGCTGGCGGTGACCTCGTAGTCGTCCCCCAGATATTTGCCAATGGTCTTTGCCTTTGCAGGCGACTCCACGATAACCAGTTTCGCCATTCTTCTTTTTCTCCTCTATCTGTAACGTGCCCCCGGTGGGATGCACGGTCATTCACTCATATTATTGTACCACAGCTGTTGTGTGCTTTACCAGCGGAAATATTCCACAATTTTACCGCAGCACGTACCGCTGCCCCGGTTGTTTGAATACCCGGCCGGTCAGTTCCAGCTTCATCAGGGTGCCCAGCAGGGTGGACATGGGCAGGCCGGTGCTCACGCACAGTTCCTCCATGCCCACCGGTTTTGGCCCAATGCAGGCCAGCACCCGGCGCTCGGTGTCGCTCATGGGCACCGGCTGTTTTGCGGTGACCTGCGCCGCGCTTTGCGGCTGCAGCCCCAAAGCGCCCCGCAGGTCGGCGGCACCGGCAACAGCGCGAGCACGGCCATCCCGCAGCAGGCCGTTTGTCCCTGCCGAGTTGGGGGAATAGATGCTGCCCGGCACCGCGTACACCGGTTTGCCGTACCGCTCGGCGTGGGCTACGGTGGACATGGTACCGCTTTTTTCCCGCGCTTCCACCACCAGCACGGCGGAGGAAAGCGCCGCAATGAGCCGGTTGCGCTGCAAAAAGCCGTTGGCGCCCACCCCCTCGCTCCGGGGTGGGTACTCGCTGATAACGCAGCCCTTCTGCTCGATCTTATGCCGCAGCGGGAGGTTGGCCACCGGATAGGTATGGTCGATGGCTACGCCCATCACCGCGATGGTGGGGCAGTTGTTCCGCACTGCAGCCCGGTGCCCGGCACTGTCCAGCCCATCGGCCAGACCGCTGACGATCACCGCCCCGTTCCTGGCCAGCTCCCCGCCGATATCTGCTGCGGCGTTCAGGCCGTATTCGGTGGGCTTGCGGCTGCCCACGATGCCCACTGCCCCCGGCTCGTTGAGCCAGCGCGGGTCGCCGGTGCAGTACAGCACCAGCGGCATATCCGGGATACGGGAAAAGGCCAGCGGATAGTCCGGGTCGTCAAAAGGCAGGATGCGCACCTGCAGGGCATCGCACTGCATCACCAGCTCATGGTAGGCTTCCGGGTCCAGCTGGGCAGCGCGTTTAAAGGCCGCTTCCCCTGCCGCCTGCCGGAACTCTGCCGTTTCCCGTGCTTCCCAGGCTTCCTGCGCGCCGCCAAAGGCGTCCAACACCCGGCCTGCGTGGACACTGGCCGGCCCCAGCACCTGTGCCAGCCACAGCCAGCACAGCAGCGGGTCCGGTGCAGGTTCCGGCGGGAACAGGCTGGTCTGCCCGGTCACAGGCTCTCCTCCCGGAAATGCCACAGCAGGATGCTGCCCGCGATACCGGCGTTCAAGCTCTCTACCCGGTCGGTCATGGGGATGCGCACCGTGCTGCTGCAGGCCGCGATGGTTTCCTCCGTCAGGCCCTGTCCCTCGCTGCCGATGACCACGCACACACCGCCGGGATACCCGGATTTTGCCGCGCTCAGCGGCTGGGACTGGTACAGCGCCGCCGCCAGGCAGGTGATGCCTTTTTCCCGCAGCAGCGCAATGGTCTGCGGCATGGCACCGGCCTCGATGACCGGGATGCGCACCGCCGCGCCCATGGAGGCCCGCAGGGTCTTGGGGGCATAGACGCTGGCGCAGCCCTCGCTCAGGATAACGCCATCAAAGCCAAAGGCCGCCGCGCTGCGCAGCAAGGTGCCCACATTGCCGGGATCCTGCACACGCTCCAGCGCCAGATACCGCCCGCCGGTGCGCACCTCGTCCAACGTATGCACCGGGGTGCAGAACACCCCGAACACCCCCTGATGGGTGCCCACATCCGCCAGCTTATCCGCCACATGGTCCTCTACCAGATAGTGTTCCCCCGGCAGGGAGGTAAGCTCCGGGCATTTTTCCAGCGCGTTCTCGGTATAAAACAGGGTCTCCAGGCTGGCTCCCCGGACAAGCTCCGGGCACAGCTTGCGCCCCTCGGCCAGAAAGCGCCCCTCGGTGCGGCGGAATGCCGCGCTGGAAGCAAGGCGGC
This sequence comes from uncultured Faecalibacterium sp., assembly GCA_934553285.1. Taxonomy (GTDB): domain Bacteria; phylum Bacillota; class Clostridia; order Oscillospirales; family Ruminococcaceae; genus Faecalibacterium. Next base: position 20,906 of record CAKTFD010000026.1, read on the forward strand.
AGGCATATTTTATCTTTGCGTTTTCCCGGCTGGTGATCTTTTCGTCCATGGGACCCTCCCGATACTGTTTTATGCGTTCTGCTTTTTTACGGATAAAGATGCAAAAAGGGCAGCGTCTGCCGCAGGATCTCTGCGGCAGGGCGCTGCCCCGTTTGCCTTGTTTCCCTGGCCGCAAAAAATGCCCGGATACAAAACGGACGCCCGCGTATACGCGCGGGCGTCACGATGCAAGGTCTTTATCAGGCGTTCTTCACGGTCTCGACCAGAGCGGCAAAGCTCTGAGGATCGTTGATGGCCATCTCGGACAGCATCTTGCGGTTCAGCTCGATGCCTGCCTTCTTCAGGCCAGCCATGAAGGTGGAGTAGTTCATGCCCAGGGGGCGAACTGCATTGTTGATGCGGCAGATCCACAGGTTGCGGAACTGGCGCTTCTTCATGCGGCGGCCAGCCAGAGCGTAGTTGCCGCTCTTCATGACCTGCTGCTTGGCCATCTTAAAGTGCTTGCTCTTGCAGCCGTAGAAGCCCTTGGCCAGCTTCAGCATCTTCTTACGACGTTTGTGGGTCATGGTTGCGCCTTTGATACGTGCCATTTTTTATATCTCCTTTAGTATCTCGTAGAAAATCTCTTGTGCCTGCGGCTCGCTCTTAGGCGTAGGGCAGCATGCTCTTGATGGTGGCTGCGTTGGTCTTATCAACGTAGCTGGGCTGACGGTAGCCACGGGTCAGCTTGGTGGTCTTCTTGGTCAGGATGTG
>CAKTFD010000027.1 GCA_934553285.1 uncultured Faecalibacterium sp.
TGCGTTGGCTGGATGCGCGGCGGCATGGCCATGGTCAACATCGTGGCTTCCTACTTCTTCGGCGGCATTTCCGGTTCCGCTTCCGCCGATACCGCTTCCATCGGTTCCATTATGATCCCCATGATGGTGGATCAGGGCTACGGTGCCGATTTCTCCACCGCTGTTACCATTACTTCCTCCTGCGAGGGCCTGCTGGTGCCTCCCAGCCATAACATGGTCATCTACGCTACCACCGCCGGTGGTATCTCCGTGGGCAGCCTGTTCCTGGCCGGCTACCTGCCCGGTGCGCTGCTGGCCATCGTGCTGATGATCGGTTCCTACATCATCTCGGTCAAGCGCAACTACCCCAAGGGTGATCCGTTCAGCATCAAGGCTTTCGTCAAGCAGATGGGCACCTCCATCTGGGCGCTGGCCGCAGTTATCATCGTTGTGTTCGGCGTGGTCGGCGGTGTGTTTACCGCTACCGAGTCCGCAGCTATCGCGGTTATCTACTCCCTGTTCGTGTCCGTGTTCATCTACAAGGGCCTGGACTGGAAGGGCGTCTGGCATGCGCTAGACGAGTGTGTCAACACCCTGTCCATCGTGCTGATCCTGATCGCTACCTCTGCAGTGTTCGGCAACTGCCTGACCATGCTGCATGTGCCGGATCTGGCTGCTAACGCCATCACCGACCTCACCGACAACCCCTACATCATCGCACTGCTCATCGACCTGATCCTGCTGGTGCTGGGCATGATCATGGATATGGCCCCCATCATCCTGATCGCCACCCCCATCCTGCTGCCCATTGCCACCTCTATCGGCATCGACCCCATCCAGTTTGGTATCATCGTGGTGCTGAACTGCGGCATCGGCCTGCTGACTCCTCCTGTCGGCGCGGTTCTGTTCATCGGCTCTGCCGTTGCAAAGCGCCCCATGGAAAAGGTCGTCAAGGCCACCCTGCCGTTCTACCTGTGCATGTTCATTGCACTGCTGCTGCTCACCTACATCCCCGACATCAGCCTGGCGATCCCCAAGCTGCTGGGCGGCTATGTCAGCCCCATCGCAAATCCGCTGGGTCCTGTATTCATCCATTGAGCGCAGCACTAGCCATATAAGCTGAAAGATCCCCCTCCTGTCTGCGTGCAGGAGGGGGATCTTTGCGTATCAGCAGCGTTCGGCAGGGTAGGGGGCAGTTTCGTCCGTCAACCCTAAAATATAATCTGTGCTGGTGTTGTAGTAATGGGCAAGCTGAATCAGTGTGTCAGTAGGAATATCCCGTTTGCCGGTTTCATAATTAGAATAGCAGACCTGGGTGCATTTCAGATATGCAGCTACATCTTTTTGCAGCAGATCGTGATCCTCCCGCAGATCCCGGATGCGTTGATACATGGCGATTACCTCGAACAGTAGTTTCAAGGTAAAGTATAGGTATAACGAAATGTTATATTGACATATAAAACAAAATGTTATATCATAACATTGTGCCGGAACATAGAAACGAACATCCGGTACAAAGGAGAGGACACTATGAAGCTGGAATTTTGGCAGGTCGTGCAGTGCAATCATGTGGTGATCGCACAGGTTTGCAAAACGATCGATTGGGAGCAGCCATTGCCGCGCAGCGGAGAGTATGTATCCGGGCTGGATTCTTTGGATGGAGCGAAGGAACTGCTGGTACAGCGGGTGCTGCACCGGATACAGGACGGCGGCTGCCGGGTAGATCTACCGCCATTTAATATCGTACAACTGCGGCTTTCCTACAGGGAACTGGAGCGCATTGCAGGGCAAAAGGGCTGGACCCTGCAAAAGTTGTAAAAAACATGATTTTCCCTCTTGCATTCTGCCGGATCCGTGCTATAATAGTAAGGCAATCGTTTCCAAGGCCGCTCGACGGGGTAGCCGATATTGAAGGTTGTGATGGGCACATACATTAAATATGGCCCCAATACGTCAGAACCAGAATTGAGGTGAAAAGAATGAAACAGGGTATCCATCCGAACTACGTTGACTGCACCATTACCTGCGCTTGCGGTAATGTCATCAACACCCGTTCCACCAAGCCCGAGATCCACGTCGAAGTTTGCTCCAAGTGCCATCCTTTCTACACTGGCAAGCAGAAGCTGGTTGACACCGGTGGACGCGTTGAGCGCTTCAACAAGCGTTTCGGCCGTAAGTAATTATAGGCTATCTGATGCCGCTTCCTTCGGGAGGCGGCATTTTTGCGTTTGCGGGGGCAAATATTTCGTATTCCCACACAGGATTGTCTTAATTTAAACACATTTTCCGTCTAAACTATAGCAGTTCCAAGTCGGGAAGCGCTGCAGCCATGCGGCTTTCCGCAAACAGCTACCAAGATAAAAGGAGAGTTTGCTGTGATCGAAGTTTCTCACCTGAGCAGATCCTATGGCAGCCGCCCTGCCGTGCAGGATCTCTCGTTTACGGTGCCGGATGGCCAGATCTACGGTCTGCTTGGCCCTAACGGCGCGGGCAAATCCACCATCATGAATATCCTTACCGGCTACCTGGCCCCCACGGAGGGGGAAGTAAAGGTGGCCGGGTTCCGCCTGCCGGAGCAGGCGCAGCAGGCCAAGGCCTGTGTGGGCTACCTGCCGGAGCAGCCGCCGCTCTACCCGGAAATGACCGTGCAGGAGTATCTGGATTTTGTGGCGGAACTCAAGGGGGTCAAACGCGCCCAGCGCAAACAGCAGGTGCTGGCGGCTGCCCGCCGCACCGGGCTGGAGGAGGTGCTGCCCCGGCTCATCCGCAGCCTGTCCAAAGGCTACCGCCAGCGTGTGGGCATTGCACAGGCGCTGCTGGGCGACCCGAAGCTCATCATTCTGGATGAACCCACCGTAGGGCTGGACCCTGCGCAGGTCATCGAGATCCGCAGCCTCATCCGGGAACTGGGCAAAGCGCACACGGTCATCCTGTCCAGCCACATCCTCAGCGAGGTGCAGGCAGTGTGCCAGCAGGTGCTGATCCTCTCCAAGGGGCGGCTGGTGGCTGTGGGCAGCCCGGAGGAGCTGGGCGAGACCCTGCACCCCGGCAGCCGTCTGCGTGCCACGGCACAGGGCGATGCCGAAGCCGTGCTGGCTGCGGTGCGCAGCGTGCCGGGCATCTGCCGGGTAGAGCTGGAAGATGCAGCGGACGGGCAGGTCACCTTTACCGCCGAGAGCGAGGATGCCGCCGACCACCGCGCCGCCGTATCCCGGGCGCTGACCGAGGCGGGCTGCACCGTGCTGGCGCTGGCTGCCGAGAATCGGAGCCTGGAGGAAGTGTTCCTGGCGCTGACCGAAAAAGCGCCGGAGACCCCGGCAGAAGGGGAGGAGGAGAACTGAGATGTATGCCATTTTCAAACGTGAGCTGCGCAGCTGCTTTCACGGCATGATCGGCGCAGTGCTCACCGCCTTTATGCTGGCGGCTACGGCCATCTATTTTGTGGCGCTGAACCTGGGCTACGGCCTGCCGGATTTTGGCTATTACACGCTGTACCGCACCATTTTTGTGCTGCTGCTCTATATCCCGGTGCTCACCATGCGCTCCTTTGCCGAGGAGCGCCACAGCCGTACCGACCAGCTGCTGCTCACAAGCCCGGTGTCGGTGGGCGGCATCGTGCTGGGCAAATATTTTGCCCTGTGCGTCATCTTTGCGCTGCCCTGCCTTGTGGATGCCGGCATGATCCTGGTGCTGAAAGCGCTGGGCGCTACCGCTGCCAGCACACTGGCCAATTTTTCTGCGCTGCTGTGCTATTATCTGATGGGCTGCACCGCCATTGCCATCGGGGTGTTCCTTTCCAGCCTGACCGAGAACCAGATCATCGCCGCTGTGTCCGGCGTGGCGGTGCTGCTGGTGGCTTATATGATGCCCAGCCTGCGCACCATGTTTACCACCGGCAGCGCGGTGGCGCTGGCATTGTTCACCGTGATCGCCGCTGTGCTCAGCGTGGTGGCGGGGCTGCGCAGCAAAAGTTTTACCCTGGGCTGCCTTTCCTTTGCGGGGTGCTGCGCGGCACTTACAGCGCTGTTTCTGCTCAAGAGCAGCTGGCTTACCGAGGCATTCAGCGCGGTGCTCAGTGCGCTGTGCCTGTTTACCCCCTTTGAAGAATTTGTCAACAGCAGCTTTTCCATCCCCACGCTGGTCTACTACCTGACCGTGGCGGCGGTGTTTTTGTTTTTCACCGCGCAGGGGCTGGAAAAGCGCCGCTGGAACTGAGAGGAGGCCAAAACGATGAAATGGAACCAGAACGCATCCTCTCAAAAGGGCAGGGTGTTCCGCAGCGGGCTGCTGTCCACGGCCATTCTGGCAGTGGTGCTGGTGCTGGCGGTGCTGCTCAACCTGCTGGTGCGCGCTATCCCAGCAAAGTACACCGAGTTCGACCTTTCCGAGGCAAAGATGTACACCCTGAGCGACAGCTCCAGAACGCTGGTGGACAGCCTGGAAAAGGATGTGCACATCTATTACCTGTGTGAGACCGGCAGCGAGGATGCCATCATCACAAAGCTGCTGGACCACTACGCCGCCGAGAGCGGGCATCTTTCCTGGGAGCAGAAGGACCCCGCCCTGTACCCCACCTTTGCCGCAAAGTACGGCGCGGAGGATGCTTCCGCCGGCAGCCTGATCGTGACCTGCGGGGAGAACAGTCTTGTGCTGGATGCCGCCGACCTGTACGAGTACGATTATACCAATTACTATACCACCGGTTCTGCCAGCGTGACCTTTGGCGGCGAAAAGCAGATCACCTCTGCCATCTATAAGCTGACCGCCGCCGGCCAGAGCCACGCCTACTATACCACCAACCACGGCGAGCAGAGCCTGACTGCCTCCCTGACCGAGGCGCTGGACGCCCAGAATATCGATGCCCAGCCGCTGGACCTGCTCACCGGCACCATCCCGGAGGATTGCGACCTGCTCATCATCAACGCGCCCACCAGTGATTTTTCCGCCAGTGACGGCCTTGTGGACGAGATCAGCCAGCTGCAGAGCTATCTGGCGGCGGGCGGCAAACTGCTGCTGACCAGCAGCGTCTACGCCCAGACCCCGCAGCTGGACGCAGTGCTGGCACAGTTCGGCCTTTCCCGCACTGAGGGCATGGTGGTGGAGGGCGACAGCAGCATGGCGCTGTACGGCTCGGCCTGGTCGCTGCTGCCGGGCTACGGCACCACTACCGAGAGCACGGCCCTGAACGGTGTGAACACCAGCACCCATGTGATGCTGTCGGTGGCGCAGGGCATCACGGTGACTGAGACCGAGGATGTTACCGCAGAGCCGCTGCTCAATACCTCTGCAGCAGCGTATACCAAGGCAAATGTCAACGATCTTGCTACGCTGGAACGGGAAACAGGGGACACCGATGGCCCCTTTGCGCTGGCTGTCTGGGCAAAAGATCAGACCACCGGTGCCGAGGTGATCTGGATCGGCTGCTCCAATATGGATAACGAGCAGGTCTACCAGTCCATGCCCGGCAACCTGACCTTTCTGCAGGGCTGCGCCGCCTCGCTGGTGGGGCAGGATATTCTGATCGATACCAAGGCGCTGGAAGCCGAGCCGATCACCGTGCCCGGTTCCACCGCAGCGGCACTGGGGCTGACCTTTGTATTCGTGCTGCCGGCAGCAGTGCTCATTGCCGGGGCAGTGGTGGTGCTGCTGCGCCGCCGCAGATAAGGAGGCCGGGCCATGAAAACCAAACAGCGTGCGCTGCTGGCCCTGCTGGCGGCTGCGGTGCTGCTGGCTGCGGCGCTGTGGGCGGTGACCCGCAGCAATGCAGAGGCAGAACAGGCCGCCAGTGCAGCCGCCGAGGGCAGCATCCCGCTTTGCAGCTTTGCGGCAGAGGATCTGGAAGAGATAACGTACACCTTTAACGGCCAGACCTACACCCTGCAGTATGCCGAGGGCAGCTGGCAGCTGGCGCAGGACCCTGCCTATCATCTGGACGAGAGTGCCTGCAACACCATGCGCACCGCCCTGATGGCGCTGAATGCCAAACGCAGCCTGACGGCGCAGACCGGGGAGGATTACGGTCTTGCCGATGCGCTTCTTACCGTCACGGTCACGGCAGCGGGGCAGACCACTACCCTGACCTTCGGCGCGGAAAATCCGGTCACGGGGGATCTCTATGTGCAAAAAGCCGGTGATGCTGCCGTTTATACCGTGGATGGCAGCAAGGCCGCCTGTTTTCAGCTGGACAAGGCCGGGCTGTTCGGCAGCTTCTGCCCCACGGGGCTTACGGCCTCGGCCATCCAGCGGGTGGCCTATACGCTGGCAGACGGTACTGCCGTGACCCTGAACGCCGTCAGCACCCCTGCGGACAGTACGGATGCCGACAGCACCGCGTACGAAACGGTGTGGCAGCTGGCGCAGGACCCTGCCGCCACCCTTGCGCAGGATAAGGTGCAGAGCCTGCTGTCCAGCCTGTGCACCTACGTTACGGCCCAGACTACGGACGCCGACTTTGCGGCTTACGGATTTGATGCGCCGGTATTCACGGCAGCCGTTACCAGTGAGGATGGCAGCACCGTGCAGCTGGCCTATGCCTGCGGTACGGATGGCTGGTATCTGCGGGTAGAAGGGGATACCTCGGTATATACGTTGGACAGCAGCACTGTGCAGGCTCTTCTGCTGACCGAAAACGACCTGATACCGCAGGAATGATCTGTTTTATACGCTGTGCCAAAAGCGAGGTGCAGCGTATATTTTTTTTCGTGTTTTTATAAAGTTTCAGCAAACATCGGCAGAGTGATTGACATTTCGACTACGATTGTTTATCATAAACCGTGATAGGGTATGGCCGCTGCGCAAAATCATGCTGTTGCGCAGGGCGGCTCGCCCCTTGTACGGAGAAAGATGGGGCAGGCTCCCTGTCTTTTTTCGTATCTGAGTTACAAGGAGGATAACGTATAAAATGGACAACTCGGTGGTCGTTTCACTGCGGGATATCGTGGTGGAATTTGATGGACAGCGCATTCTGGATGGGCTGAACCTGGATATCCATGACAAAGAATTTGTAACGCTGCTCGGTTCCTCCGGCTGCGGAAAAACCACCACCCTGCGTCTGATCGCAGGTTTTCTGGAACCCAACGCCGGCAAAGTGCTGCTGAAAGGGGAGGACATCACCGGTGTGCCGCCCTATAAGCGCCCGGTGAATACCGTGTTCCAGAAGTACGCGCTGTTCCCGCATCTGAACGTGTTCGAGAATGTGGCCTTCGGCCTGCGGCTCAAAAAGATGGATGAAGACACCATCCGCCGCAAGGTACGGGATATGCTGGAGGTCGTGGGCCTGAAAGGCTTTGAGCGCCGCAGCATCAGCCAGATGTCCGGCGGCCAGCAGCAGCGCGTTGCCATCGCCCGCAGCCTGGTCAATGAGCCGGAGATCCTGCTGCTGGACGAACCGCTGGGTGCGCTGGACCTGAAACTGCGCAAGGAGATGCAGCTGGAACTCAAGCGCCTGCAGCGCGAGATGAATATTACATTTATCTATGTCACCCACGACCAGGAAGAGGCGCTTACCATGTCCGATACCGTTGTGGTGATGAACGGCGGCAAGGTGCAGCAGATCGGCACCCCGGAGGATATCTACAATGAGCCGAAAAACGCCTTTGTGGCAGATTTTATCGGCGATTCCAACATCGTGGACGGCGTGATGCACAGAGACTTCCTGGTATCCTTCTCCGGTGTGGACTTCCCCTGTGTGGACCGCGGCTTTGCCCGGGAACAGAGCGTGCAGGTAGTGGTGCGCCCGGAGGATATCGAGGTAGTATCCCCCGTAGAGGGCCAGCTTGTGGGCGTGGTCAACGATGTCATCTTCAAGGGCGTGCACTTTGAGATGCATGTGGAGTGCGAGGGCCGCGAGTGGCTGATCCACTCCACCCGCGCCTGCACCCCCGGCGAGACCATCGGTATGCGCATCGGCCCCAACGAGATCCACATCATGGCACGGAGCGAGAGGTGATGCGCCATGAAGATCTATGATAAAAAGCTGGCCTATCCGTACTTTATATGGATGGTGCTGTTTACCGTTGTGCCGTTGTTCATCGTGGTGTACTATGCCCTGACCGATGCCGAGGGCAACTTTACCCTGAACAACCTTACCTCCATCAGCGGCTATGGCTCGGTGTTTGCCCGCAGCCTGCTGCTGGCTTTGATCGCCACGGTCATCTGCCTGGTCATCGCCTTCCCGGTGGGGTACTTCCTGTCCCGCCTGCGGGTGAACAAGCAGCACATCATGCTCATGCTGGTGATGCTGCCCATGTGGATGAACTTTCTGCTGCGCACCTACGCCTGGATGGGCCTGCTCAGCGTCAATGGCCCGGTGAATACGGTGCTGGGCTTTATCGGGCTTGGCCCCTATACCATGCTCAACACCTCCGGCGCGGTGGTGCTGGGTATGGTGTATAACTATGTGCCTTATATGATCCTGCCGCTGTATACCAGCATGACCAAGATCGACCAGAGCCTGGTGGAGGCTGCGCAGGACCTGGGCGCCAACACCTCCAAGACCCTTGTGCGGGTGCTTATCCCCATGAGCGTGCCGGGCATCAGCACCGGTATCACCATGGTGTTCGTCCCGGCAGTGTCTACCTTTGTCATCAGCCGTATGCTGGGCGGCGGCTCCAACCTGCTGATCGGTGACCTGATCGAGATGCAGTTTTTGGGCAACAGCTATAATCTGAACGTCGGCTCTGCCATGAGCCTGGTGCTGATGATCATTGTGCTGCTGTGCATGAGCTTTACGTCCAGCTTTGACGAGGATGAAATGGAGGGCGTATCCTGATGAAAACAAAACATCTGCGCCTGATGCAGCGGGTCTATATCATCCTGTTCTTCTGCTTTATGTACCTGCCCATTGCATACATGATCGTGTTCAGTTTCAACCAGAGCAAGGGCTACTCGCTGTTTACCGGCTTTACCCTCAAGTGGTACCGCAGCCTGTTTACCAATGCATCCATCCTCCATGCGCTGTGGGTGTCCATCGAGGTGGCAGTGTTCTCTGCCATCATCGCCACGGTGCTGGGCACGGCGGCCAGCCTGGGCATTGCCTCCATGGGCCGCAAAAGCCGCCTGCTGGTGACCAATATCACCTATATCCCGGTGGTCAACCCGGAGATCATCACCGGCATCTCCCTGATGCTGCTGTTCGTGGCGTATCAGCGCTTTGCCGCGCAGTCTGCCTGGCTGCCGGATAACATCATGGGCCTGCCCACGCTGCTCATTGCGCATATCGCGTTCAATGTGCCGTACGTCATCTTTAACGTGACGCCCAAACTCAAGCAGCTGGATATCAAGCTGTACGAGGCAGCGCTGGATCTGGGCTGCGACCCCCGGCAGGCCTTTTTCAAGGTCATCCTGCCGGAGATCAGCCCCGCTATCCTGTCGGCCTTCCTCATCTGCCTGACCTATTCCATCGATGATTTCATGATCTCCTACTTCAACTGCGGCACCGTGGAGACCCTGCCCATCGCCATCTACTCCATGACCCGTAAAAAGGTCAGCCCGGAGATCTACGCGTTGTCCACCATCATGTTCGTGGTGATCCTCAGCGTCATCCTGCTGTCCAACGCTATGGAGAGCCGCAGCTACCGCAAGGACCAGAAAACGCTGCGAGAGGAGGGCATGTGATGAAACGCATTGCTGCATTGCTGCTGACCCTGGCTGTGGCGCTGTGCGCTGCGCTGCCGGTGTTTGCCGCCGGTACCATCGAGGTGACCGAGGATGTTGCGGTGTCGGATGATTACGACTGGACCCGCTTCAAAGGGCAGAACGTTACCCTGAACGTCTATAACTGGGGCGAGTACATCTCCAACGGCTCGGACGACAGTGTAAACGTGGTGGCCGCCTTTGAAAAGCTCACCGGCATCAAGGTGAACTACACCACCTTCGATTCCAACGAGTCGATGTATGCCAAGCTGAAATCCGGCGCGGCCAACTACGATGTGATCATCCCCTCCGACTACATGGTGGCAAAGATGATCAACGAGGGGATGCTCAGACCGCTCAACTATGAGAACATCCCCAATTTCCAAAAGATCGATGCAAACTACCGCAACCCGGACTACGACCCGGAAAACGCCTACACGGTGCCCTATATGCTGTGCACCACCGGCATCATCTACAACACCACGATGGTAGACGAAGCCCCCACCTGCTGGGCAGATCTGTGGGATGAACAGTATGCGGGCAACATCCTGATGTTTAACAACAGCCGTGATGCCTACGCCATCGCCGCCTTTAAAAGCGGCCACAGCATCAACCCCGCCACCCCGGAAGAGGTGGACGAAGTTGTAGAGCAGCTCAAGGCGCAGAAGCCGCTGGTACAGGCCTACGTCATGGACGAGATCTTTGATAAGATGATCGGCGGCGAGGCTGCCATCGGTGTGTACTACTCCGGCGATGCCATTACGATGATCGATGACAACCCGGATCTTGCCTGGGTGTTCCCGGAGGAAGGCAGCGTGCTTTCGGTGGACTGCATGGCCATCCCTGCTGCAAGCGAGCACCAGGAAGCCGCCGAAATGTTCATCAACTTCATGTGCGAGACCGATATCGGCAAGGCCAACAGCGAGTATATCGGCTACACCACCCCCATGCACGCGGTATGGGAGGTGCTGGATGAAGACCTGAAAACCAGCGAGATCGCCTACCCATCGGCAGAAGATGCCGCACGGGAGAAGGTGTTCATCGCCCTGAGCGATGAGGTAAACAGCGAGCTGGACCTGAAATGGAGCGAGATGAAGAGCTATGACGAGGGCGGCGGCAGCTATCTGTTTTTGATGCTGCTGCTGGCCATGCTGGCGCTGGCCTGCTTCAATATCTGGCGCAAGGTACGCCGTAAGAACCGAAACCAATACTGATCTTTTCCGGAAAAACCGTTGCCCCGTGCGGTGCAGCGGTTTTTTCTGGCTGAAAGGAGAAATTTATGGAACCGAATTATTATGTGGATACCATGGTCGTGCAGAATGCCGATGCCGATTTCCGCAGCCTGCTCAAACCCAGCGCCCTGCTGCGCTATGTGGAGCAGGTATCGGCCGTGCACGCCAGACTGTTTGGCATGGACGACCAGTTCTTTGTGGATCATGGGGTGGCGTTTCTGGTAGGCAAGCAGGCGCTGCGCTTTACCCGCACCCCGTTACGGGGCGAAAAGATCACCCTGTGCTCCCGCTCGGAGATGATCCGCCGCGGTTCCATCAAGCGCATCACCACCATTACGGACGAGGCCGGGCAGGAGCTGGCCATGGTGGACAGCCGCTGGATCGTGGCCAGCCTGACCGATGGCCATATCCTGCGCGAGCCGGGCTGGACGAAGGAAGGCTTCTGGAACGAGAGCGTGGAAGGGGAGCTGCCCATGCATCTGCACAAGCGCCGGGATGGTCTGGTGAGCGCCGGTATCTTTACGGCACACTACTCCCAGTGTGACCTGCACGACCATATCAATAATGCGTTTTATCTGGATATCGCCTGCGATGCGCTGCCGCTGGAGGTGATGCGTAAAAATACCGTGCGCTTTGCCTCGATCAACTATCACCGGGAGATCCGGATGGGGCAGAGCGTGGAGGTGTTCCGCGCACCGTCGGACGAGGGCTGGTATTTTATCGCAAAACATGAGGGCAAGACCATGTTCGAGTGTTATCTGGAGCTGGAGCCGGTCAAGCCGTAAACGGCCAAAGGAGAAATGCCTATGTCTAAAATCAAGGAGCTGTTCGGCACCTTTTTTAAGATCGGCGCCTTTACCTTTGGCGGCGGCTACGCCATGGTGGCGCTGCTGGAGCACGAATTTGTGGAGCAGAAGCACTGGCTGACCCGGGAGGAGTTTCTGGACATGGTGGCCATTGCCGAATCCACCCCCGGCCCGGTGGCGGTAAACAGCGCTACCTATATCGGCTATAAGCTGGCCGGGATCCCCGGTGCGGCTGCCTCTACGCTGGCGGTGTGCCTGCCGTCCTTCGGGGTCATTTATCTGATCTCGCTGTTTTTTGACCGTTTTTTGCAGCTTACGGTGGTGGCAAACGCCTTTAAGGGCATCCAGGTCTGCGTGATCTACCTGATCTTATCCGCAGGGGTAAAAATGCGCAGAGAGCTGCCGCGCACCCCCTTCAACACGATAATAGTGGCCGTGGTGCTGGCAGCCATGGTAGGCAGCTCGGTACTGGCAGCAAAGTTTTCTTCCATTTGCTGCATCCTGCTCTGCGGCGCAGCCGGCGTGCTGGCATACGCAGTGCAGCAGCTGCACAGGAAAGGCGGCACAAAATGATACTACTGCAGCTGTTCTGGAATTTTCTGGTCATCGGTGCGGTGTCCTTTGGCGGCGGCTACGGCATGATCTCGCTGGTGCGGGAAACGGTGCTGGGGCATGGCTGGCTTACCGAGAGCGAGTTTCTCAGCTTTATCGCGGTGTCGGAGTCCACGCCCGGGCCGCTGGCCGTGAACATGGCTACCTTTATCGGCTCCTCACAGGCGGGGCTGGCCGGGTCGTTTGCTGCTACGGTGGGGGTGGTGCTGCCCTCCTTTGTCATCATCCTGCTGATCGCGGCGGCACTGCACAGCCTGATGAAATACGCCGGGGTCAATGCCTTTCTGGCCGGGGTGCGCCCCTGTGTGGTGGCCATGATCCTGGCTACAGCCTGCACTATGGGGCTTGCTACCCTGGGGGGCTTTAGCACCTTATCTGGCGGCTTTGCCCCGGAAAGCCGCTCGCTGGCAGTGTTTGCACTGTTGGGCATCGTGCATCTTGCCTGCAAAAAGAAAACGCAGAAAGCGCCTTCTCCCATCGGGATGATCCTGCTTTCTGCCGCGCTGGGCGCGGTGCTGTGGGGCATCTGACCCGGAAAAGGAGAAAATCGAAATGAATATTACCGTATATCTTGGTGCAAACTTTGGCAACGACCCGGCGCTGCCGCAGGCCGTACAGCAGCTGGGGCGCTGGATCGGGCAAAGCGGCAATGCGCTGGTGTACGGCGGCAGCAAAAGCGGCCTGATGGGGCTGCTGGCCGACAGTGTGCTGGCTGCAGGCGGCAGGGTGACCGGCGTAGAGCCGCAGTGTTTTCTGGAGGCAGAGCTGCAGCACGCGGGGCTGACGGAGCTGATCGTGACCCGGGACATGCCGGCGCGCAAGACAAAGATGATCGAGCTGGGGGACGCTTTCATTGCATTTCCCGGCGGCACCGGCACCCTGGAAGAGATCACCGAAGTGATAAGCAAAAAGGCACTGGGGCAGCTGGCGGCGCCCTGCATCCTTTACGACCTGAACGGCTACTACCAGCCCCTGCGCCAGCTGCTGCAGCAGATGATCGCAATGGGGCTTTCCACCCCGGAACGGCAGCAGGGCATCGCCTTTGCCGCCGACCTTGCCCAGATCCGCAGGGTCTTGGAAGGCTGAACAAAAACACGCTGAAACGCAAAAGACCTCTGCACCATGCGATGCAGAGGTCTTTTTATGCTATGCAGGAAGGCTGTACGCTATCCGGATCAGGCAGCAGTGGTGGAAGCAGCCTCGGAAACAGCAGCCTCAGAAGAAGCAGCCTCAGAGGAAGCAGCTTCGGAAGAAGCGGCCTCGCTGGAAGCAGCCTCAGAAGAAGCAGCCTCGGAAACAGCAGCAGTGGTGCTTGCGGAAGCAGCCTCGGAGGTGGAGGAAGCAGCGGTGGAAGAAGAACCGCCGCAGGCAGTCATGCCAGCAGCCAGAGCCAGTGCGACAACAGCGATGCAAATATTCTTGAGTTTCATATCAAAGATCTCCTAACTATTTCTAACAATTTCGTGTGTTTTGCAGCGGCATCCTCTCATGCCCGTCTGCGATGCTATATTCTAGTCCGTTTTTATAAAAAATCAAGAGGAATTTGGTTGAAAGTGATACTCTGATGCAAGATTCCACGAATATGTTATAATCTTTCGCCAAAAGTAAAAGAGTTTTTGGTAAAAATAAAGCCCGATGACACTGGGGCAAGGCCCGCGCCCGCACCTTTTTATCCGTTTGTGCATACAACGGGCAAAGGGGGAATGCGGTTTGGACCGGATCATTTTCACGCTTTGGATAGGGCTGTTCCCGGCGGTGTGTACCGCCCTGGGGGCGGCAGGTGTGTTTTTGCTGCGCAGGCAGGCAAGGCCGTGCACCCGGCGCATTTTGTGCGGTATGGCAGCGGGCATCATGCTGGCGGCCAGCGTGTGGAGCCTGCTGCTGCCGGCCATTGCCCGGTCGCAGGGCAGGGCAGCCTGGGTGCCGCCTGCAGTGGGGCTTATCCTGGGCGCAGTGGGGCTTTTGCGGCTGGAGGATGCCGCCGGGCAGCTGCTGGCAGGCGGCCCGGGGCACTGCGGGCGCATGGTGCTGGCGGTAACGCTGCATAATCTGCCGGAGGGCATGGTGGTAGGGCTGGCAGCGGCGCTGGCGCTGCATGGCGATGCGGATGCTGTAAGCGGTGCTGTGGCGCTGAGCTTGGGCATCGGGCTGCAGAATATCCCGGAGGGAGCCGCCGTCAGCCTGCCACTGACCCAGAGCGGCCGCACCCGGGCGCAGTCCTTTGCCGCAGGGGCAGCCTCCGGCCTGGTGGAACCACTGGGTGCCGTGCTGGCGTTTGTGCTGGCCGAGTGGGTGGGGGCAGCTTTGCCCTGGCTCATGAGCGCGGCAGCAGGCTGCATGGTGTGCGTGACCGCGCAGGAGATGATCCCGGAAGCCGTGGAGCCGGACGAAACGGCCGGTGTTATCAGCATCGTGCTGGGGTTTGCTTTGATGATGGCCCTGGATGTGGCCCTATGAAAAAAGGACTGCTGCATCGCATGATGCAGCAGTCCTTTTTGGTGAGAAGATTTAAAATACCCTCCGCTTTGCTCTGGGCATAGTCAGAGGGAAAAGTATTTTTTATTTGCAGTTCCGAAACGCCTGCGGGCGTTTCGGAACTGCTTTTTCACGAGAAGAGTCATGATTGAAAACGGCGTTGTTTTGGTTAAAAGTGATCATGCCGCCTGTGTTTGCTGCTGTTTCTGATGCAGGTGCCGCCGTACCACCAGCAGGCAGGTCAGGTGGACCAGTGCGGTCAGCGCCCAGCTGATGGGGTAGCTGATGTACAGCATAAAGGGAGAGCGCTGCAGCTGGAAAATGGTGGCGATCCATACCAGGCGCAGCAGGCAGACACCCACAAGGCTCACCACCATAGGCAGTACGCTGTAGCCCAGCCCGCGCAGGCTGCTGGCCAGCACATCCATGATGCCGCACAGCAGGTAGGGGGTGCAGATGATGCACAGCCGCTCGTAACCGGCGGCAATGACCTCCGCATCCGAGGAGTAGAAGTGCAGCAGCGGCTGCCCGGCCAGTGCTGCGCCGCCGCCCAGTGCAATGCCGGTGACCGCTGCACACAAAAGGCAGTTGCGGATCACACGGTCAAGATTCTGGTACTTGCGGGCACCGATGTTCTGGCTGGTAAAGGTCACGGCGGCCTGTGCAAAGGCGTTCATGGCGGTATAAACAAAGCCCTCCAGGTTGGAGGAGGCGGAATTGCCCGCCACCACGATGGAGCCAAAGGAGTTGATGGCGGACTGGATGACCACGTTGGAAAGGCTGAACACCGTGCTTTGCAGCCCGGCAGGCAGCCCGATGAGCAGGATCTGTTTCAGCGCACCTGCATGGAAAGCCAGCCGCCGCACATCCAGCCGCAGCGCACCTTTTTCCCGCATCAGCATCCCGGTCACCATCAGGGCGGACACGGTCTCGCTGATGATGGTGGCCAGCGCCACGCCCGCCACGCTCATGGAAAAACCGATGACGAACACCAGGTTCAGCACTACGTTGATCACACCGGCAGCAGCCAGGCAGTACAGCGGGCGTCTGGTATCGCCCACAGCCCGCAGCAGCGCACTGCTGAAATTATACAGCATGGTCATGGGCATACCGATAAAATAGATCCGCAGGTATAAAGCGGACAGCGCGATCACATCCTCGGGGCAGCTCATCAGCTCCAGCAGGCTCCGTGCGGAACAAAAGCCCAGCACGGCCAGCAGTACGCCGCTTACAAGCCCCAGCGCTACAGCGGTGTGTACCGTATCCTGTACGCCCTGCTCGTCCTGCGCACCAAAGCACCGGGCAGCCACAACATTGGCACCCAGCGATAAGCCTACAAACAGGTTGACCAGCAGGTTGATCAGCGAGCCATTGGAGCCGACTGCGGCCAGTGCCGTGCTGCCTGCAAAGCGGCCTACCACCACAACATCCGCCGCATTGAACAGCAGCTGCAGGATGCTGGATGCTGCCAGCGGCAGAGAAAACAGGATGATCTTTTGCAGCATCGGGCCGCTGGTCAGATCTGCAGAGCGGCTTGTCGTTGCCATGGGTCATACACCTCCTATCAATAAACCAAGGTCGAACAATGCAATTGCCTATTATAGCGCGCTGTAAGGCAAAAAACAAGGGGCGGAGCGGGCATTTCCGCCGTAAAGCGGCAAATATCGGCAGCAGGCTGCAGCGTACGATTGCAAAACGCAGCCCATACTGCTATAATAAGGCGGTAAAACCGTAGAAAACGGAGGACGTTTTATTTATGTATCGCAATGGGATCAAACGGTTGTTGGATATCCTGCTCTCGGCCTGCGGTATGATCTGCCTGTCGTGGCTGTTCCTGATCCTGGCCGTGGCTATCAAGCTGGACTCGCCCGGGCCGGTGTTCTTCCGGCAGAAGCGGGTGGGCATCGGCAAGCGGCATTTTGAGATCCTCAAGTTCCGCACCATGCGCATCGATACCCCCCACGATATGCCCACCCATCTGCTCCATGACCCGGATCAGTATATCACCCGCATGGGGCACTTTTTGCGCAAGACCAGCCTGGACGAGCTGCCCCAGCTGTGGAATATCTTTGTGGGGGATATGGCAGTCATCGGCCCCCGCCCGGCACTGTGGAACCAGTACGACCTGCTGGCCGAGCGGGATAAATACGGAGCCAACGATGTGCGCCCAGGCCTGACCGGGTGGGCACAGATCCATGGCCGGGATGAGCTGGAGATCGCGGAAAAAGCCAGACTGGATGGCTGGTATGTGGAGCATCTGGGCTTTTGGCTGGACGTAAAGTGCTTTTTTGGCACCATTGCCGCCGTGCTGAAACACGATGGCGTGGTGGAGGGCGGTACAGGCACTCTGCACGAGGAAACAGGCAAAGAGAATCATTAAGAATAGCCGCCGCGTGCGCTTTGGCTATTTTCAGCGGAAAAATATTTTTTTATTTGCAGTTCTGAAAAATCTGCGGATTTTTCAGAACTGCTTTTTCACGGAGGGGCTGTGACCAGAAGATGCATTTTTTGCTGATTTGTCCTGATTTGTGAAAAGGTGTTTGGAGCGGCCCGCAGGCCGCGACAAACACAAAATAAAAATAATTCTTCCGCAGAAGATGGCCAGAGCGCAGCGGAGGCCATTCTAAATCGTCATTTCACTTGATTTATCCCCGGAAAAGCGTATAATAAAACAGTACACAAGACGTTAAAGGAGGATTCCTGTATTATGGAACGCACCTATATCAACGAGGCCCAGAAGGCCATCGGCGGCACGGTGAAGGTGCAGGGCTTTATCGAGAACCTGCGCAACAGCAAATATATGGCATTTATCGTGCTGAAGGATATTACCGGCAAACTGCAGATCACGGTGGAAAAGGCCGACCACCCTGAACTGGTGGATACCATCGACCAGCTGACCCCGGATTCCGTCATTACCGTTACCGGCAAGGTGATGGAGAACGACTATGTCAAGATGGGCGGTGTGGAGATGATCCCCACCACCATCGAGGTGGAGAGCACTGCCGATGCGCTGCCCATCGTCCGCAAGGAGATCGCAGCCACCAAGAAAAAGAAGGCTGTGGAGCGCTCCAGCATCGACCAGCGCATCGACTACCGCTGGATCGACCTGCGCACCGACGAGAACCAGCTGATGTTCAAGGCACAGAGCTGCTTCGTCAACGCCATGCGCAAGTTCCTGCTGGATCGCAACTTCATCGAGATCCACACCCCCAAGCTGATCGCTGCTGCCAGCGAGAGCGGCTCTGAGGTGTTCAAGGTGGATTACTTTGACCGCAACGCCTATCTGGCACAAAGCCCCCAGTTCTATAAGCAGATGGCCATGGCTGCCGGTTTTGAGCGCATCTTCGAGACCGGCCCCGTGTTCCGTGCGGAGAAGAGCTACACCAACAAGCACGCCACCGAGTTCTCCGGTTTTGACCTGGAGTTCAGCTACATCACCTCCTTCAAGGATGTGATGAAGATGGAAGAGGAGCTGCTGACCGCCGGCCTGCAGGCTGTTAAGGAGAACTACGGCGACCAGATCCAGGAGATGTTCGGCCAGGAAGTGATCGTGCCTACCACCCCGTTCCCGGTGGTCAAGCTGGCAGACCTGTACAAGGCACTGGAAGAAGAATTTGGCTACACCGTGGACGAGAGCGAAAAGGGCGACCTGACCACCGAGGCCGAGCGCTTGAGCTACGACTGGGTCAAGAAGCACTATGGCCACGAGTTCCTGTTCATCACCGATTACTCCGCTGAAAAGCGTGCCTTCTACCACATGCGTGACGAAAACGGCGTGCCCCAGGGCTACGACCTGATCTGGCGCGGTGTGGAGATCACCACCGGTGCCCAGCGTGAGCACCGCTACGAGGTGCTGAAGAAGCAGGCAGAGGAAAAGGGCCTGGCAGAGGATGTCAAGTTCTATCTGGAGTTCTTCCAGTACGGCTGCCCGCCCCACGGCGGCTTTGGCCTGGGCATCGATCGCCTGACCATGCTGCTGTGCGGCCTGAGCATCAAGGATGCCGAGTTCCTGTTCCGCGGCCCCAACCGCCTGACCCCGTGATATTATAAAACCTTTCCGAGAGCTGCTGTGCATTTTGTGCGGCGGCTCTTTTTTATTGGACGATCTTAAAATGGCTCCGCTCCGCTCTGCCATTCTCAGCGGAAATTATACTATAGATTTCGGTCTAGCGGAATGCCCACAGGCATTCCGCTAGACCATTTTCACAGAAGAAGTCGCATCGGAAAACGACAGAGTGGGGGCGGGTGGCGCGTAGCGCCGGATGAGGGCGCAGACTGGTATATACCTGCCCGCAGCGCCGCACTTTCGCAGAAAGCGGCGCTGCAAATGCTGTTTCCCTTTACGTCCCCTCTGTGAAAAGGCAATTCCGGAAAATCCGCAGATTTTCCGGAATTGCAATTATAAAAAATATTTCCGCTGACTATGCCCAGAGCAAAGCGGAGGGCATTCAAAACCGTCCCGGCATATTAAGCGCCCTCTTTTCATACGATACAACGAGCACACCGACCCCTTATGGGCGCGGTGCGCAGCGCAACAGGAAGGGGAGAGCAGCTTTGGACAAACAGGAACAGAACAGCATCTGTCGCGAGATCGGCGCACGCACCGGCGGGGATATCTATATCGGTGTGGTAGGCCCGGTGCGCAGCGGCAAATCCACCTTTATCAAGCGGTTCATGGAGCAGCTGGTGCTGCCCGCCATGTCCGGCCCGGCCGCCGCCCGGGAACGAGCCAGGGACGAACTGCCGCAGTCCGCAGCAGGGCGCACTATTATGACTACGGAGCCAAAATTCATCCCGGAAACGGCGGTGCCCCTGCAGCTGGAGGGCGGCGGCGCATGCCGGGTGCGGCTCATCGACTGTGTGGGGTACATGGTGGAAGGTGCCATGGGGCACGAGGAGGACGCAAAGCCCCGCATGGTCAAAAGCCCCTGGTTCGAGCAGGAGGTCCCCTTTGACCTGGCAGCGGAGACCGGCACCCGCAAGGTGATCTGTGAGCACTCTACCATTGGTGTGGTGGTCACTACGGATGGCTCGGTGAGCGATATTCCCCGGGCAGGCTATGCCGAGGCCGAAAAACGAGTCATCGGGGAGTTGGATGCACTGGGCAAGCCCTATATCATCCTGCTCAACAGCACCCATCCGGATGCGCCGGAGACCCGGCAGCTGGCTGCAGGTATGGCGCGGGACTACCGCCGCACCGTGCTGCCGGTCAGCTGTGTGGATCTGGATGCGGCAGCGCTGCGGGAGATCCTGCGGCAGGTGCTGTACGAGTTCCCGGTGCAGGAGCTGGATTTTGCCCTGCCCCGCTGGGTGACCATGCTGGAACCGGGGCATTGGCTGCAGGCACAGGTATATGCAGCGGCCATGCAGCTGGCGGAGCGGGTATCCCGCATGAAGGATCTGCCAGCCGGAACGGCCGCACCTGCGCTGGAATGCGAGGCCGTGCAGCGCTCGGCGGTGGCCGGGGCCGACCTTGCCGCCGGTTCGGTGCGGGTAAGTGTGGAGCTGAAACCGGAGATCTTTTATCAGGTACTCAGCGAGCAGACAGGGCTGGAGATCGGGGACGAGGCGGGGCTGATGCCCTGCATCATGGAGCTTGCCCGTGCAAAACGCGCCTACGAGAAGGTGCGCAGCGCCCTGGAACAGGTGGAGGCCACCGGGTACGGCATCGTGATGCCCTCCATCGACGAGCTGCATCTGGAACCGCCCGAGATCGTGCATCAGGATGGCCGCTGCGGCGTAAGGCTGCAGGCCTGCGCCCCCTCCATCCAGATGATGAAGGCCACCATCCACACCGAACTCAGCCCCATCGTGGGCACCGAGAAGCAGAGCGAGGATCTGGTGCAGAGCCTGCTGGCGGATTTTGCGGATGACCCGGTGCAGCTGTGGGAGTCCAATATTTTCGGCAAAAGCCTGCACGAGCTGGTGAACGACGGCCTGCAGAACAAACTGCTGCACATCCCGCAGGAGGCCCGCACCCGCCTGCAGGAAACGCTGGAGCGCGTTATCAACGAAGGCTGCACCGGCCTGATCTGTATTCTGATCTGAAAAAAGCCCGCCCGCCGCAGGCAAAGCGCTTGCGGCGGGCGGGTATTTGTTGGGTTTATTTTTCCTCTTCGGTCAGCTTGTTGATAAGCAGCTGGTAGATCTCGTTGCCTTTGAGGATGAACTGCTTTTTCACAAGCTCGGCGCTCAGGCGGTCCGGGGCACCCAGCTCGAGGCAGAACAGCTCGCTGTCCAGCCCTTTTACGGTGCAGCGGACGGTGCAGTGCCCGTCCGCCTTTTCGGTGATGCGGGCGCTGTACTTGGCCTCCTTGCGTGCCCAGGTCTGGCAGCGCAGCACCGCAGCCACCGCCCGCTCCCGCACGCTGCGGGGCAGGTCGTAGGCCAGTTCCTGCGCTACCTTGCGGCCTTTGTCAGTAATGGTATAGCTGCCATCGTTCAGGTGGACCAGCTCCTGCTTTGTGATGTCGTCCAGGCACGAGCCGATCTCAAAATAGTTGACGAGGGCTTCTTCCATCAGGGCGTTCTCGATCTCCTGCCGGGTAATGGGGCCGGCATTTTTCACCAGATAGCACAGCAGCAGCCGGATCTCGGTGCTGCTGGTCAGGCCGCCGGGGCGGACACCGGCGGTAAAAGCATC
>CAKTFD010000028.1 GCA_934553285.1 uncultured Faecalibacterium sp.
GCGCTGATCTTATCTCCATCTGCATCTTTACGGCTTTGCTTCGGCAAAGCCGTTTTTTGCTGCCTGCTTTCCCGGAGAACAGAGGGGCACGACTGCGCATCTCCGGCGGTTGCCCCGCAAGGGGCGAGCCGGAGGCGCTAAAGATCTTTGCTCAAGCATCGCGTGCAGGGCGCAGCCCTGCCAGCGATGCACCCCAGTTCTCCAAGCGCTGATCTTATCTCCATCTGCATCTTTACGGCTTTGCTTCGGCAAAGCCGTTTTTTGCTGCCTGCTTTCCCGGAGGACTGGGGTGCACGACTGCGCATCTCCGGCGGTTGCCCCGCAAGGGGCGAGTCGGAGGCGCTAAAGATCCTTGCTCAAGCATCGCGTGCAGGGCGCAGCCCTGCCAGCGATGCACCCCAGTTCTCCAAGCGCTGATTTTATCTCCATCTGCATCTTTACGGCTCTGCTTCGGCAGAGCCGTTTTTTTGTTACAGCACAAGACCCGGAACCTTTTTGAGCCGTTTTGGCCCTGAAAAGGTTCCGGGTCTCTGTTTTGCCGCAGGCCTGCCTGCTGTTACTTTTTCTCCCGCAGCTGCTCCAGGTAGTCATCCGCCTGGATGGCCTCCGGGGTGAAAGAGTTATTCTTCCACCAGCTGGCCAGGGCAGCGGCCACGGTCAGTCCGGTGGTCACCAGCTGCTCCACGGCAGCGCTCTCGATGGGCAGCACGGGTCTGCCGCAGGCGCTCAGCACCTGGTTGGTCAGCGCCAGTGCCAGCGCAGCGGTGCGCGCCAGGGTGGCGGCAGAGATCTTGCAGTGTGTTTCGTTCATCGCGTTCAGTTCCTCCCTTTCTCCAGATCTGCGATGCGGTGGTTTGCCACCTTCATCTGTTCCTCTAAAATCGGTACGCGGCGCGCAAAGTTGTTATGCTCCCGCACCTCACGGGTCAGCGCTTCCAGCTTTGTATCCGTTACCGCCTGGCTCTTGCCGTTGGAAACGAGCACGCCGATCAGGGTCACGGCTCCGGCAATGATGGCCGAGATAACACTTTCCATCTGCATCACCCCTTCCACCGGCTCTTGCCTGCCCGCACATCCACATGTACAAACGCACCGTCCCGTATACCGGCCTTTGCGGGATAGATGCCGATGCCGCCCCTGTCCGGCATCAGGCTCTGGGCATATGCCGCCAGCTGCTCAACGGGAACGCCTTTGATGCAGATATCCGCCGCCCTGCCGTACAGATGCTGGCTGGATCTTGCACCGCCCACTCTGGCATTATATGCTGCTGTCCGGTATGCGCTGTTGATCTGCACCGGCAGGCCGAAATGCACCCGGATCTGCTGCAGCAGCGCCACAAGGGCGCTGTCGATAAAAATGGGGTCCGACCCATCCCTGCAGCGGAACTCCTTTACCTTAAAATGTGGGGCAAGGCGTTTTTCGCCGTCCCGGGCAAGAGAATATGCTTCCAGTGCCATCTCAGCTCCTTCCCAGGATCATCCTGCCCAGTGTGGCAATGCCCAGCCGGGCGCTCAGGTTTTCTTCCGGTTCCGTATGCTCCGGCAGCAGCGGCCCGCCCCACATCGCCGCCAGAATGTTGTACGCGGGCACCGCAGCGGTGTTTCCTTCCGCCAGCACCCGCAGCACCGCCAGCAGGGCCTGCTTTTCCCGGTCCGAAAGGCCGCCTGCCATGCCCTGCACCGCCGCCACGAGCGCCTCCCACGCGGGTGTGCCCGGGGTCGGCATCTCCCCTGCCGTGGTGCCGCTGTTGGCGCATACCCTGCACCGCACATCTGCGCTGGTCACGGTACGGCTGCCGTCCGTGCCCTCAAACGTGATGCAGCCCACGCCGGGCACCGCCGTTACCGCTGCAGGCACGGTCAGGGTGCCGTCCTGCACCAGCGTGGGCGCACAGCCGCCGGGGGTGTGCCAGTGTGCCTGCACGGTCAGCCCCTTCCACTCTCCGCGCTGCTCGATACGCAGCCGGTAGATGCCACGATTGCCTGCATAGCCCAGCAGCAGCTGTCCGCCCGGCACCGCAGCTGCGCCATTCCGGTCCAGCCGGATGGTCCTATCGTTCATGCCGCACCGCCTTTACACATACTGGTACCCCTCTACATTAAAGGGGTAGCTCCAGTTGGTCATATTGCTTTCGTTGTTGGCCACCCCGATGTTCACCGTGCCGTTTGTGCCAAAAGCCACCTGCACCGGTGCCGCACCCGTGCAGTAAACGCCACCGCTGTATTTGCTGGCGTCACCGCCCACCATGGCGACCGCTGTGCCGCCGCGCACGATACGGGTGCTGCCGTACTCCGCAGCCACTGCAGCCGACACGCTGCCGCCCGTGTCCGGCGGGGTCTTGGCCGTCATCGGACTGAGCATTCGGACCACGATGTAATCCACCGTGGACGGCACGCTCAGTGCAGTGGCGGTCTTGCCTGCCGTTCCGGCAGCGGTATAGACCAGTTTTCCGTTCATATCCATCATCCTTTCCAGCCGTTTGAGTTTGTCGGCCAGGCCAAAGCCCAGCACCGTGTTCAGATCTTCCTCGGTCAGTTCCAGCGTGCCGTCCGCCCGCACCGTCAGCCCGTTTCCCGCCCGGATGCCGCCCAGTCTGGCTGCGGTGGCAGGCGGCAGGGTGTAGGGCGTACCAAATTTCCGGTCTGCCTCCGCCTTGGAGTAAAAGCGGCTGTCGGCCCCCAGATGCAGCAGCGCCGCCGTTTTTTCCTGCTCCGACCACGCCGCCGCCCCGGCGGCACTGGTCAGCGCCTTTTTTACGCCGTAGGGCAGCAGGGCCGGGGTCAGGGGCGCATAGCCCTCGGTCATGCGGTCCAGCTGGGCCGTGGTGGCGGGCACCGTGGTCAGGGTGGCATCCGCCCGCACGGCAACGCCATACTTTCCGTCTGCCCGCACGGCACCGGCTGCCGCTGCCGTGGGCACCACATCACTGCGCACATAGGGGCGCAGGTCCGGCAGGGCGGCGGTATCGGTCTGCACCGCGCCGGTGGCAGCATCCACGCTGAGGATCCGCACCACCTCGCCGGGCAGCGGCGCTGCCGGGCAGGGCACCGCCTTTACGTCCTGCGCGGTCAGCTTTACGGCACCGCCTTTGCTGTTTACGCTCAGCACCTGGCCATCCGTGGGTGCAATGCTTTCCGCCCGCAGGGCAGCCGCTTCTGCCCGCTTTGCACAGGCATCGGCATCGGTGCGGTCGGCCAGGATCTTATCCGCCGCGCCCTGTGCCAGCGCAGCCTGCACCGCCGTATCGGCTGCGCCGTTCTCCGCCCGCTTTGCGCTGTCTGCCGCCGCGCGGGCGCTTTCCAGCACGCGGGCCACGAATTGCTCGTACAGCGAGGGCGGCAGGTCCTCGCTG
This sequence comes from uncultured Faecalibacterium sp., assembly GCA_934553285.1. Classification (GTDB taxonomy): domain Bacteria; phylum Bacillota; class Clostridia; order Oscillospirales; family Ruminococcaceae; genus Faecalibacterium. The sequence continues at coordinate 3,353 of CAKTFD010000028.1, forward strand.
CCGCCGTCCGTGGGCAGGGTGGCGTACACATCATAACTGCCGGGTCGTGTGTAGGCGGTGTAATTGTCGTCCCGCATCGCCGCCAGCATCCACTGCCCGCCCACGCTGCCGGTCAGGCGGCGGTCTACCGTTACGCCTGCTTCGGCATCCAGCGGGATGGGGGCCAGCTGCACGCCGTCCCTGCGGCACAGATACAGCGCCAGGGTGCAGCCGGCCCAGGCTTCGGGCAGGATGAACTGCAGCCGGTCCACCCCTTCGGCGTTCTGCGCGCCAAGGTGCAGCCGATGCGGCCGGGGCACAAATCCGGTGCCGCCGCACTGCTGCTGAAGGATCTCGATCTCCATGCAAAACCTCCTTTTCTGTTTGCTGCCCCGATTGTACCGCCGGGGGTGCCGGACTATCCAGTGTGTACAGAAAATGTGAAATTTTTCAGGGTTCGGCATTTTGCTCAAGGGGTGTTTCCGGGGCAGTGCCTGGGGCTTTGCGGGCTGTATCCAGGGGGGAAATTCCCCGCAGGTTTTGCACAGAAAACCCGCGATATGGGGCAGCTTGTTTTTGCCCGGACGGGCCGTTTTACGGGCTTATAAACAGGCTGTTTTTCAATTTAATTGTTAAAAATTCATGAACAGATCTGGCGCAGAAAAATGGGAAAAATCAGAAGGAAACCACCTAAAAGCTAAAATATTAAAAAAAACACTGTGAAAATTGCACAAAAAATTATGTTACAAATCTAACAAAGTGCAGAGTGCCGATTTGACAGATGCTTTCCGGTCTGGTAAAATAGCGTCTGCGCAACGAACGTTGCAGCGTTTAAATTCTATCTGGATGAAGTAAAAAGCCGTCCTGCGTACGGCACGGCATGGGCAGATGCGGCCCGTGCCGGGGCAGTTTTGTGGTCTGCCCACAGCGGATTCCATCCTGTATACGATGCTCGCCTTTTTACCCAAAGAGAGCATCGTATTTGATTGTGGGCGCTCCCTTTACAGCCCCCGCAGTCCGTACGGCCGGGGCCTCATCCCACAGCGCCCGCGGCCGCATCAATATGACAAAGAGAGGAGTTGTCTCGTATCGCTTCCGTTATGAAGAAAGCCGTTGCTGCCGCAAAGGCAGTAACGCCCCGTGTGCTGGCATTCTGTGTCATGGTCGTATGCCTTGTGGCTACCCTTGGCGTGACCGCTGCAAATCTGCGGCTGACCTACGTCACCGACTCCAATGGCGCACGGCAGGTCCTGCTGACCGATGCCGCCGCCGGCCCCGCACAGGTCATGAGCCTTTCCGGCATTCGTTCCGAAGAAGGCGACGAAGTCTACTACACTGCGTTCAGCGGCAACCTTGCCACCCTGAGCATTGAGCGCGCATTTTCCGTCAGCATCACTGCCGACGGCCAGGAGTATCCGGTCAAGATGGTGTTCGGCACCGTAGCCGATGCCCTGCAGCGCGCCGGCATCACCCTGGAAGGGGAGGATTACACCGAGCCTGCTCTGGACCATCTGGTCACCGCCGGCAGCCAGATCGTGGTCCACCGCGTGGACTACGAGGAGCGGGTGGAGACCCAAGCCATCCCCTACGATACCGAGTATGTCTACACCAGCCTGTACTTCCGCAACACCGGCCGCACCACCACGATGCAGCACGGCGCAGAGGGCCAGCAGACCGTGACCACCCGCGACCGCTATGTGGACGGTATGCTGGAAAACAGCACCGTTGTGGATACCACCACCACCGTGCAGCCCACGAACCATGTTATCAAGACCTACGGCGCCGGTGCGCCGGTCTCGCCCCTGACCGGTGCAGACGGCACCACCAACGCCCCCGCCTCCTACAGCAAGGTGCTCACCGGCAAGGCCACCGGTTACTATTCCCGTACGGGTAAAGGTTCCTCCGGCCTGGGGCTGGGCTACGGCACTGTAGCGGTGGACCCGGATGTGATCCCCTACGGCACCAAACTGTATATCACCTCTACTGATGGTAAGTTCGTGTACGGCTACGCAGTAGCCACCGATACCGGCATTGCCGTCCAGAAGGGCCAGATCCTGGTGGATCTGTTCTACGAGACCTATGCCGAAAGCGTTATCAACGGCGCGATCCAGGTCAATGTCTACGTGGTAGACTGAGCTGCCGCCCAAACTGAATATTACCGCCTTGAGCCGCTGCGCATTTTTGCGCAGCGGCTTTTTTTGCAACTTTTGGGGCAGAATCGTTTGTCGAATGAGCAGTTTACACGATGACGAGCCTCAAAAATTGGATGGTATGCCCACAACATACAGAGAAAGCCAGAAAATTTGTGGTACTTTTATTTGATTTCTGGACAAAAAGTCTTGCAAAACTGGTCAAAACCTTTTAATATAAAAGAGTAAAAAGCTGCGGGTGCCATTTTGGGCTTCCGTACGGGGAGGAGACGTCTATGAGACCGACCGAAGAAAAGATCCAGAGCAGCGCATCGGACCTTCCGGTGTATCTGTTCAAACAGGGCAATAACTGCGAAGCCTACCGTTACTTCGGCGCACATCCGGAGACGCGGCACGGGGAGACCGGTGTCGTATTCCGTGTATGGGCACCGCACGCTGTCGCCATCAGCGTGGTGGGCGACTTCAACAGCTGGAAGCCGGGCAGCCATCCCATGCGCAAGGTGGATGGTGATTCCGTGTGGGAATTGTTTATTCCCGGCATGAAAGAATACGATGTTTATAAATATTGCGTGACCACCCGTGCAGGCGACCTTGTCTACAAGGCCGACCCCTATGCATTCCACGCCGAGACCCGCCCCTCCAACGGCAGCAAGGTCTACGATATCTCCGGCTTTACCTGGCACGATGATGCCTGGCAGGCCGCGCAGAAAAAGGCGGATGTGATCAACGGCCCGATGAATATCTACGAGATGCACGCAGGCAGCTGGAAGATGAAGGCGGACGACAAGCCTTACAACTATTCCGAGCTGGCGGATCAGCTGATCCCGTACATCAAGGATATGGGCTACACCCATGTGGAACTGCTGCCGGTGATGGAATATCCGTTCGACGGCAGCTGGGGCTATCAGGTCACCGGCTATTTTGCACCTACCAGCCGCTACGGCACCCCCAAGGACTTTATGGCCTTTGTGGATAAGCTGCACACGGCAGGCATCGGCGTCATCATGGACTGGGTGCCCGCCCACTTCCCCAAAGACCAGTTCGGCCTGTACAACTTTGATGGCGAACCCTGCTACGAGGACCCCAACCCACGGCGCGGCGAGCACAAGGAGTGGGGCACCATGGTGTTCGACTTCGGCCGCAACGAGGTGCAGAGTTTCCTGATCTCCAGCGCACTGTACTGGCTGGAGCAGTACCACATCGATGGTCTGCGCGTGGACGCGGTAGCCTCCATGCTGTATCTGGATTACAACCGCAAACAGGGCGAATGGGAGCCTAACAAGGACGGCGGCAAGGAGAACCTGGAGGCCGTTGCCTTCCTGCGCAAGCTGAACAACACGGTGCTGGGCCGCCACCCCCACAAATACATGATCGCAGAGGAGTCCACCGCGTGGCCCATGGTCACAAAGCCCGCTTCGGACGGCGGCCTGGGCTTCAACTTCAAGTGGAACATGGGCTGGATGAACGATATGCTCAGCTACATGAAGACCGACCCGCTGTTCCGCGCAGGCAACCACAACAAGGTCACCTTCAGCTTCTTCTACGCATTCAGCGAAAACTTTGTCCTGCCCATCAGCCACGATGAGGTGGTGCACGGCAAGGGCAGCCTGCTGAATAAGATGCCCGGCGAGTACGATGCCAAGTTTGATAACCTGCGCACCTTCTTTGGCTACATGATGGCGCACCCGGGCAAAAAGCTGCTGTTCATGGGGCAGGAGTTCGGCCAGTTTGCCGAGTGGAACGAGGCAAAGCCGCTGGACTGGATGCTGCTGGATTACGATAAGCACGCGGAGCTGCAGCAATACGTCCGCACCCTGAACGCCTTCTACAAAGAGCACCCCGCCTTCTGGCAGGTGGACTACAGCTGGGAAGGCTTCCAGTGGATCGTGCCGGACGATGCACAGCAGAGCGTTATCGCCTTCCTGCGCAAGGACACTGCCGGCAAGCAGATCCTGGTGGTCTGCAACTTTAACCCCGTCCTGCGCGAGGGCTATACCCTGGGCGCACCGGTCCCCGGCACCTACAAAGAGATCCTGAACAGCGATGATGCTGCCTTTGGCGGCTCCGGTGCCGTGCATAACAAGCCGGTGCGCACCCACAAAAAGCCGCAGCACGGCTTTGAGCAGAGCATTACCATTACCCTGCCGCCCATGAGCACCCTGTATTTTGAGGTGCCTGCAAAGCGCGCCCGCAAGGCAGCAGAGGACACTGCGGAAAAACCGGTAAAAAAGACTGCCCGCAAGGCAAAAGCCGAAGCGGAAGCCGCCGAAAAGCCGGTAAAAAAGCCCCGCGCGACCAAGGCCAAGGCCGCCGAAAAGGCGGATGAAAAACCGGAAAAAAAGACCACCCGCAAAGCCAAGGCAAAGCCGGAAGCTGCGGAAGAAAAGCCGGTAAAGAAAACCGCCCGTAAGGCAAAGGCCGAGGCAGCCCCCAAAACCGAACCCAAAGCAGAAAAAACACCCGCAAAACGCACCCGCAAAACGAAAGCACCCAAGGAATAAGGATGCCCGACGGATGCACGAACGAACATTCTGATCTGTTGACTATCATTTCCAAAAAGGAAATGCTAAAGGGGAGAATAAAGCTATGGCAAAAGAAATCGTGGCAATGATCCTTGCCGGTGGGCGTGGCTCGCGCTTGTACGCGCTGACACAAAAGACGGCAAAACCGGCGGTGTCCTTCGGCGGCAAATACCGTATCGTGGACTTTCCGCTGTCCAACTGCGTCAACTCCAACATCGATACTGTTGGCATCGCAACGCAGTACCAGCCCCAGAAGCTGAACGAGTATATCGGCAACGGCCAGCCCTGGGATCTGGACCGTCTGCATGGCGGCGTGCACACCCTGCCCCCTTACGAGCAGGCTAACGGCACCGACTGGTACAAGGGTACTGCAAACGCCATCTACCAGAACATCGGTTTCATCGACAGCTACGATCCGGAGTACGTCATCATCCTGTCCGGTGACCAGATCTGCAAGCAGGACTACGCCGACTTCCTGCGCTTCCACAAGGAAAAGGGCGCAGAGTTCTCTGTGGCCGTTATGGAAGTGGACTGGAAGGAGGCCTCCCGCTTCGGCCTGATGGTCGCAGACGAGACCGACCGCATCACCGAATTCCAGGAAAAGCCTCCTGTCCCCAAATCCAACCTTGCTTCCATGGGCATCTACATCTTCAACTGGGATGTGCTCAAGAAGTACCTGGAAGAGGACGAGGCCGACCCCGCATCCAAGAACGACTTTGGCATGAACATCATCCCCGCCCTGCTGCGCGATGGCCGTAAGATGTACGCCTACCGCTTTGCCGGTTACTGGCGTGATGTGGGCACCATCGACAGCCTGTGGGAAGCTAACATGGAGGTGCTGGATCCCGAGAACTCCGGCATCGATATCTTTGATAAGACCTGGAAGATCTACAGCCGCAACCCCGTGCTGCCCGCCCAGAAGATCGGCGCACGCGCCGTGGTGCAGGATTCCCTCATCACCGAGGGCTGCAAGATCTACGGCAATGTCAAGCACTCTGTGCTGAGCGCAGGCGTTGTTGTGGAAGAGGGTGCCACCGTTGAGGATGCCGTGCTGATGGACGGCGTCGTGGTCAAGGCAGGCGCCGTGGTCAAGCGCTGCATCCTGGCTGAAAATGTGGTCATCGGTGCCGGTGCTGCTGTTGGCGGCGATGGTGCCATCGCCCATGTGGGCACCGGGCTGACCATCGGTGCAGGCGCTACCGTCAAGGAGGGCGCAAAAGTGTTTGAATCCGTCAAGGAGGGTGTGGAAGTATGCTGAGACAGAACACCAATGCGTTGGGTATCATTTTCCCCAACAGCTATGACAATACCGTTCCCGAACTGGTCACCGAGCGCGCAATGGCCTCGATCCCCTTTGCGGGCCGTTACCGCATGGTAGACTTTGTGCTGTCCAGCATGGCCAACTGCGGCATTTCCAACGTTTCCATCGTGGTGCGTAAGAACTACCACTCCCTGATGGATCATCTGGGCACCGGCCGCGAGTGGGATATGGCCCGCCGTCACGGCGGCCTGAACATCGTGCCTCCCTTTGCTGAAAAGGGCGTGCGCATCTACTCCGGCCGTGTGGAGGCTCTGGGCTCCATTCTGGACTTCCTCGAGCACCAGAAGGAGAAGTATGTGGTCATGAGCGATGCCAACATCGCCGTCAACTACGACTTCAACGCCCTGCTGGCTGCCCATCAGGCCAGCGGCGCCGATGTGACCGTGGCTTACCAGAAGACCGAGATCCCCGAGGGCCGCAAGAACGACAACTACACCCTGACCATCGATGCCGATGGCCGCGTGACCGAGCTGCTGTTCAACGATTACCGCTCCGGTGTGCAGAACCTGGATCTGAACATCTATGTGCTGGAGCGCGAGACCCTGATCAAGCTGGTCAAGGACGCTACCGCCCGCGGCCTGATCTACTTCGAGCGCGATATCCTGGCCCACAACGTCAATATCCTCAACATCCATGCGCTGGAGTACACCGGCTACGTGGCACATGTCTGCGACATGAAGAGCTACTTTGACGAGAACCTGAAACTGATCGACGACCGCAATCTGGAAGCACTGTTCCCCAAGGGCAGCCCCATCTACACCAAGATCCGCGATGATAACCCCACCCGTTACGTCACCGGTTCCAAGGTCAACAACTCCATCCTGGCCGATGGCTGCGTCATCGAGGGCACTGTGGAAAACTGCGTGCTCTTCCGCGGTGTCAGGGTCAAAAAGGGTGCTGTGGTCAAGAACTGTGTCCTGATGCAGGATACCGTTGTGGAGCCTAATGTGGAGCTGGACTGCGTTGTTACCGATAAGAACGTGCGGATCACCGCCGGCAAAAAGCTGTCCGGCACCGAGAGCTTCCCGGTCTACGTGCAGAAGTACCACACCGTCTGATCTTTGCATTATCCATAGGGGCGGCTTCCTCCCCGGTAGCCCCTCTTGAGAGGGGCGGGGGCACCTGTGTGCCCCCGCCTGCTCTTTTGTATGCATGGTTCGTGCCGCTGGCTGCAGCGGCGGGGAGCACGGACCTGTGACTGTATCTGGAAAGGAGCAAATCCTATGAAGATCCTTTATGCTGCTTCCGAGGCCAATCCCTTTGCCAAGTCCGGCGGTCTGGCCGATGTGGCAGGTGCTCTGCCCAAGGCTCTGGTCAAGGATGGCGTGGATGCCCGCGTTATCATGCCTCTGTACGGCGATCTGAAATTCCGCGATAAGCTGGAGTACGTTACCAACTATTCCGTGCCTGTGGGCTGGCGCAGCCAGTACTGCGGCCTGTTCAAGGCCGATGTGGACGGCGTGACCTACTACTTCCTGGATAACGAGTATTACTTCAAGCGCCGCGGCCTGTACGGCTTCTACGATGATGGCGAGCGCTTCGCCTTCTTCTCCCGTGCCGTGCTGGAGACCCTGTTCTACATCGATTTCACCCCCGATATCATCAACTGCAACGACTGGCAGACCGCGCTGGTGCCGGTGTATCTGAACCTGTATTACCGTCATCTGGACAAGTTCAACCGCATCAAGACCGTGTTCACCATCCACAATATCGCCTATCAGGGCAAGTACGGCACCGATATCCTGGAGGATACCTGCGGCATCGGCCACCGGGATCAGCATATCGTGGAGTACGATGGCTGCGCCAACTTTATGAAGGGTGCCTTTGAAACTGCCGATAAGATCACCACCGTCAGCCCCACCTACGCCCAGGAGATCCTGGACCCCTGGTTCAGCTACGGTCTGGACGCTTTGCTGCGGGAGAAGCAGTACAAGCTGTGCGGCATCCTGAACGGCATCGATATGGATGCCAACGACCCCGCTACTGATAAGAACATCCCCGCCAACTACGACATCAAGACCTTTGAGACCGGCAAGGCCAAGTGCAAGGAGGCCCTGCAGGATAAGTTCGGCCTGGATAAGGACGGCAGCCCCGTCTTTGGCATGGTCAGCCGCATGGTTGGCATGAAGGGCTTTGACCTGGTGCAGAGCATCGCCGATGGTCTGGTAGACCGCGGCATCCAGCTGGTCATCCTGGGCAGCGGCGAGGGCCAGTACGAGAACTTCTTCTCGGAGCTGTGCGCCCGTCACCCGGGCCGCGTGGGCACCTACATCGGCTTTGAGCCAAAGCTGTCGCAGGAGATCTACGCCGGTGCCGATGCCTTTATCATGCCGTCCAAGAGCGAGCCTTGCGGTCTGGCACAGATGGTGGCCTGCCGCTACGGCACCCCGCCCATCGTCCGCGAGACCGGCGGCCTGCGCGACTCCATCCACGACAGCACCATGGGCGATGGCAATGGCTTTACCTTTGCCGGCTACAACGCCCACGAGCTGTATGTGGCCTGCTGCAACGCACAGGATGCCTACAACAATAAGGAAAACTGGAAGAACCTTGTGCACCACTGCATGGAGTGTGATTTCAGCTGGGATGTTTCCGCCAAGAGCTACGAGGGCCTGTATAACGAAACTGCAAACCTCTGGTAAGTTCTGACCCCCTGAAACCCCATTGCCGCCCGGTTCTAAAAGAGCCGGGCGGTTTTTGTGTAAAATGCCGTCCTTGACAAAGCCCGGCAATGCAGGTACACTGGAACCATAAGATCCCACGCTGAAAACAGGAGAATATTATCATGAAACAGTTCAAAAAACTTGCTGCATGCCTGCTGGCCGTTGTAATGGCTCTTGGCATGCTCACCGCCTGCGGGCGTGAAATACTGGATATTCAATACGATGCAGCAAAAAAGGCCGATGCGGTTGCAGCGCTGAACCAGTATTTCGACCAGACTGGTAAAACCCCGATGGTGGCAGACGAAAGAATGGAAAAGGCTGCACATAATGGTCTTGAACCTGCTGTTTCTTATCTGCTTGGTAAAATCAGCATAGAAGATTCAGCACTGGCGATCTGGTTCAGTAGTGGTTTGACGCAAAGCGAGCTGGAAAATTGTTATAATGAGCACCGCTTTGTTAAGATCGTTATCCCGGAAAGCCAGTATAGTCAGAAGGCCGTTCTGGCCAGTCTAAAGCGTGAGATGACAAAGGTAAATGCGGCAACAGCATCCACCAAGTACGGAATGGAAGTTGCCACCTATGAAGGCAATGTCTATGTTGCCATGTTTATGATGTAACCCCCTTACTGAAAAAATGCAAAGATGTCCCGGCGGGTATTGTTTCTTGGATTTGCCCGCCGGGGCTTTTTTGCACCCTGCACAAACTTTTCTGCAAAGTTTGTGCATTGATGCTATCACAGGCGCACAAACTCCACCCTGTACGGACAGTTATAGACCCAGTGCAAACAAACTATGAAATTTTACCAAGTTTCCATAGAGAATCGATTGAAAAAGCAGCCGATTTGAATTATACTAACCCTATAAGCGTTTTTTAGCTTTATCGCTGATTCCAAGTTTCTGGCAGAGCGGCCATAAAATGGCTCTCTGGCCGGGGCACTGCCTGGGGAGGGACTGCACGTTGAAAGGCTGGTACAAAGCATTGGAAGACCTCGTCTGGCTGACCCAGCTGGGGCTGAACATGCTGCTGCCGCTGGTGCTCTGCCTTGCCGGGTGCTGGTGGGCCGTAGAGCACTGGGGCTGGCCGGAATGGCTGTTCCTGCCGGCGGTCGGGCTGGGGCTTGCCGCCGGGGCGCAAAACTTCTGGGTGTTCTGCAAAGAGCGGCTGGAGCGCTCCAAACGCGAAAAAAATCACCGGGTGGGCTTTAACTCCCATCAGTAATGGAGGTTCGTTTTTATGAAATTGCAGCCGGAGTCCAAAAAGGAACTGCAGCGCATCGCCTGCGGCGTGGCTCTGTGCACCGCCGTGATGTGGGTGGTGTTTGCAGCGCTGCATCTGGTGGGCTGGGTCGTGTTCGACTATCGGGTGCTGCTGGGCGGCATCATCGGCGCACTGGTGGCCATCGGCAACTTTGCCGGCATCTGCATCGTGGTGCAGAAGGTCATCGATGAGCCGGACGAAAAAAAGCGTAAAGCGCAGCTGCAGGTATCCTACAACACGCGGATGCTGCTGCAGGCGCTGTGGATCATCGTGGCCATTGCGGCCCCCTGTTTCCAGGCGTTTGCAGGCGTTCTGCCGCTGCTGTTCCCAAGGGTAACGATCTATTATCTCCAGATAACCGGGAAGTACAAGCCGCTTACCCCTCCGCAGGAGCCGGTGGACATCTCTGTGGAAGATGACCCCGCCCCCGCCGAGGGATCTGCGGTGCAGCCCCGTGACGAAGGGGGTGAACAAGAGTAAATGGAACTGAACGGCGCAAAGATCCTGTATACCATCCATACCAACATCCCCCTGCTGGGCGATTTTAAGATCACCCAGACGCTGGTAAGCACCTGGATCGTCATGGCGCTGCTCTCGGGTCTGGCCATCTGGCTGGGGCACGACCTCAAGCTGGAAAATGTGTCCAAACGGCAGGCCGCAGCCGAGTTCATCGTGACCCGGCTGGACCAGTTCGTGCACGACAACATGGGCTTCCACTTCGACAAATATATCCCACTGATCGGTGCTATCTTTGCCCTGAGCATCGGCTGCAACCTGATCAGCGTGGTCGGCCTGTGGAGCCCCACGGCAGACCTGAACACCGAGGCCGCCTGGGCCATCGTGGTGTTCGTTTTGATCATGTACTACAAGATCAAGACGAACGGCATCCTGACCTACCTCAAGGGCCTGCTCGATCCGCTGTTTATCATGGCACCCATCAACGTTCTGTCCGAAGTATCCACCCCCGTAAGCATGGCGTTCCGTCACTTCGGCAACATCCTGTCCGGTACGGTCATCTCCACACTGCTGTACTGGGCGCTGGCAAGCCTGAGCCATGTCATCTTTGGCTGGCTGCCGGGCTTCCTGGGCCAGCTGCAGCTGTTCCAAATCGGTATCCCGGCCTTTACCGGCCTGTATTTCGACTGGTTCGGCGGCTGCATCCAGGCGTTCATTTTCTGTACGCTGACCGCTATTTTCATCAAACGTGCTGCCGGTGAGGACTAAGGGCTTTTCCGGCATCCCCCAAAAACACAAACATTTTTCAGGAGGACAAATCTTATGACTGATTTTCAGTATCTGGCTCGTGGTATCGCTCTGGCAGGCTGCGGCATCGGCGCAGGCTGTGCACTGATCGCAGGTATCGGCCCTGGTATCGGCGAAGGCAACGCTGCCGCTGCTGCCTGTGAGGCCGTTGGCCGTCAGCCCGAGTGCAAGAGCGATGTTACCAGCACCCTGATCCTGGGCGTTGCCCTTTCCGAGACCACCGGTATCTACGGCTTTGTTACCGGCCTGCTGCTGATCTTCCTGGCACCCGGTATGTTCATGAAGTATCTGGCATAAGCCTCCCGATCCGAAAAAATAACGAAAGGAGACGCTTATGGAACTGTATCAGGCGTTGATCACGCTGGATGGCTGGACCTTTCTGGCCCAGATCTGCAACCTGATGATCCAGCTGGTCATCTTCAAAAAGTTCCTGCTGAAGCCGATCAAACAGGTGATCGCCGACCGCAAGGCCAAGGCCGACAGCGAGATCGCAGATGCGCAGAAGCTGCGCACCGAGGCCGAGGCCATGAAGGCGGAGTACGAGCAGAACCTGCAGAACGCCCGCACCGAGGCCAACCAGATCGTAGCTGCGGCGCAAAAGACCGCCACCGCCCGCTCGGAAGAGATCGTGGGCGAGGCCCGCGCACAGGCCGCTGCGCTGAAGCAGAAGGCTGAGGCTGACATTGCGCAGGAGCGCAAGAAGGCCGTGAACGAGGTCAAGGACGAGATCGGCGGCATTGCCATGGAGATCGCATCCAAGGTGGTGGAGCGCGAGATCAGCGAGAAGGACCACAAGGACCTGATCGACGAATTTATCAAAAACGTGGGTGAAGCATCATGACCGAAACTGCAAAGATGTACGGCGGCAGTCTGTACGATCTGGCGGCAGAGGAAGGGCTGGAGACCCGCATTCTGGGCGAGCTTGACGAGGTGCAACAGCTTCTGAAGCAAAACCCGGACTACCTGCGGCTGCTCAGCACCCCCAGCATCCCCAAAAAGGAGCGCTGCGGCCTGCTGGACGAAGCCCTGCGCGGGCAGGTCCACCTCTATGTGCTGAACTTTTTAAAGATCCTGTGCGAGAACGGCACCCTGCGGGAGCTGGCCGGCTGCGCACGGGCCTACCGCATCCGTTACAACCAGGCGCACGGCATCCTGGAGGCTACGGCCATCTCGGCCATCCCGCTGTCTGCCCAGCAGACCGCAAGCCTGCATACCAAACTGGAGCGCCTGACCGGCAAGACCATCGACCTTAAAACACGGGTAGATGCCAGAGTGCTGGGCGGCATCCGGCTGGATATCGAAGGCACTGAGCTGGACGGTACCGTCCAGAACCGCCTTGCCAGCCTGCGCCGGGATATCGCTGCGGTGACCCTGTAACCTTTTTGCCCCCCTGCGGGGCGGGCAGACCACAGATCGAATTTCCACCCGAAATGATTATTATGAATTGAGTGGTGAACAAACAAAGATGCAACTGAAACCTGAAGAGATCTCCAAGATCATCCGTGCGCAGATCAAGCATTACGAAAATGCCATCGAGCAGAGCGAGACCGGCACGGTCATTATGGTGGGCGACGGCATCGCCCGGGCCAGCGGTCTGGAAAAGTGCATGGCAGGCGAGCTGCTCCAGTTTGACAACGGCGAATACGGTATGGCCCAGAACCTTGAGGAAAATACCGTTTCCATCGTGCTGCTGGGCTCGGATGCCGGCATCAAAGAAGGCAGCATCGTCAAGCGCACCGGCAAGGTAGTCTCCGTGCCGGTGGGCGATGCCATGATCGGCCGCGTGGTCAACGCACTGGGTCAGCCCATCGACGGCGCAGGCCCCATCGAGACCACCGAGTACCGCGCCATCGAGAGCCGCGCGCCCGGCATCATCGAGCGCCAGCCCGTCAAGGAGCCGCTGCAGACCGGTATCAAGGCCATCGACTCCATGATCCCCATCGGCCGCGGCCAGCGCGAGCTTATCATCGGCGACCGCCAGACCGGTAAAACGACCATTGCCTCCGATACCATCATCAACCAGAAGGGCAAGGACGTCATCTGCATTTACGTTGCCATCGGCCAGAAGCGCTCTACCGTGGCAAACCTGGTGCAGAGCCTGACCGAGGCCGGTGCCATGAGCTACACCATCGTGGTGTCCGCTACCGCATCCGAGCTGTCCCCCCTGCAGTATATCGCCCCCTACTCCGGCTGTGCCATGGGCGAGTATTTCATGCAGCAGGGCAAGCATGTCCTCATCATCTACGATGACCTTTCCAAGCACGCTGTGGCCTACCGCGCCCTGTCGCTGCTGATCCGCCGTCCTCCGGGACGCGAGGCCTACCCCGGTGATGTTTTCTACCTGCATTCCCGTCTGCTGGAGCGCGCTGCCAAGCTGTCTAACGAGCTGGGCGGCGGCAGCCTGACGGCACTGCCCATCATCGAGACCCAGGCGGGCGATGTTTCTGCCTACATCCCCACCAACGTCATCTCCATCACCGATGGCCAGATCTTCCTGGAGACCGAGCTGTTCCACTCCGGCGTCATGCCGGCCGTCAACCCCGGCATCTCGGTGTCCCGCGTGGGCGGCAACGCCCAGATCAAGGCCATGAAGAAGGTTGCCGGTACCTTGAAGCTGATCTACTCCCAGTACCGCGAGCTGCAATCCTTTGCCCAGTTCGGCTCCGACCTGGATGCCGATACCAAGGCCCGCCTTGCACAGGGCGAGCGCATCGTGGAAGTGCTCAAGCAGAACCGCTCCGCCCCCGTGCCTGTAGAAAAGCAGGTGGCCATCCTGTACGCTACCATCCACGATTACCTTGTCAACGTCAAGGTGCCGGATGTGGCTGAGTACGAAAAAGGCCTGTACGAGTATCTGGACAACGATGCCGCCGGGGCTGCTGTGATGGATACCATCCGCACCACCGGCAACCTGGATAAGGATACCGAGGAGCAGCTCAAGAGCGTGCTGGCCAGCTATACCGAAAACTTTGTCAAGGCGCATTAAACGGAAGGAGGCGTAACGCATGGCTGGTTCCATGAAGGACATCAAGCTGCGCATCAAAAGCGTAGAGAGCACCATGCAGATCACCAAGGCCATGGAGCTGGTGGCTTCCTCCAAAATGCGCCGTGCCAAGGAGCGGGTCGAGCACAGCCGCCCCTATTTTGAAACGCTGTACAAGACCCTGACCGAGATCGCGGCAGCGGACCCCCGTGCCCGCAACCCCTACCTGCGCCGCAGCGAGATCAAGCGCACGCTGCTGGTGGTCATTGCAGGCGACCGCGGCCTGGCCGGCGGCTATAACGCCAACGTGCTCAAACTGGCCGCGCAGGAAAGCGGCACGGTGGAGGTGCTGCCCATCGGCAAGCGCGCAGCAGAGCACTTTGCCCACCACGAGGCAGACCTGTTTACCCAGGAGGTGCTGCTGGCCGCCGATATTTCGGTGGGGCAGTGCTTCCAGCTGGCGCGCCAGATCACCGAAGGGTACCGCAAAGGCGCGTACGATGCCGTTAAGATCTGCTACACCCGGTTCGATTCCATGATGACCCAGACGGCGGTCTCCATCGAGGTACTGCCCCTGGCCATGGAGCCTACCGAGCAGCAGAAGGCCGAGGCCCGCCGCAGCCAGATCCTGTACAAACCCAGCAGCGAGGAAGTATTCAGCGCGATCATCCCGGAGTATGTGGCCGGTATCGTCTACGGTGCCGTGTGCGAGAGCGTAGCCAGCGAGCTGGCTGCCCGCCGCACCGCCATGGACGCTGCCACCAAGAACGCCGGCGAGATGATCGATCATCTCAACCTGTATTATAACCGTGCCCGTCAGGCTGCCATCACGCAGGAGATCACCGAGATCGTGGCCGGCGCGGAGACCTAAAAGGCGGCTTCCCCGCTCCACCATTGCGGCTGCCATGGCGGAGCATACGGGGACGCCGGCATTCAGCATTTGCATTATAAAAGATAAGGAGTTGTAGCCTATGTCCGAAAAACATATCGGCAAGGTGATCCAGGTCATTGGCCCGGTGCTGGACATCCAGTTCAAGGATGGCGAGCTGCCGGAGCTGCTCAACGCCATCGAGATCGACAACCACGGCCAGAAGCTGGTGGTGGAGGTGGCGCAGCTGACCGGCGACAATGTGGCGCGCTGCATTGCCATGAGCAGTACCGATGGTCTGGTGCGCGGCACGGAGGCCGTGGACACCGGCGAAGCCATCCGGGTGCCGGTGGGCGACCAGTGCCTGGGCCGCGTGTTCAACCTGCTGGGCGAGCCTGTGGATAACAAGCCCGCCCCCACCCCGGATGCCTACTGGCCTATCCACCGTCCCGCTCCCAGCTACGAGGAGCAGCAGTCCACCACCGAGATCCTGGAGACCGGCATCAAGGTCGTGGACCTGATCTGCCCCTACGCCAAGGGCGGCAAGATCGGCCTGTTCGGCGGTGCCGGTGTCGGCAAGACCGTCCTGATCCAGGAGCTGATCTATAACATCGCCACCGAGCACAACGGTTACTCGGTGTTTACCGGCGTTGGCGAGCGTACCCGCGAGGGCAATGACCTGTACGGCGAAATGACCGAGAGCGGCGTTATCAACAAGACCGCCCTGGTCTACGGCCAGATGAACGAACCCCCGGGAGCACGTATGCGCGTGGCACTGTCCGGCCTGACCATGGCCGAGTATTTCCGCGATGTGAAGAACCAGGATGTGCTGCTGTTCATCGACAACATCTTCCGCTTTACCCAGGCCGGTTCCGAGGTGTCTGCACTGCTGGGCCGTATGCCCTCTGCCGTTGGTTACCAGCCCACGCTGGCCACCGAGATGGGCGCTTTGCAGGAGCGTATCACCTCCACCCGCAAGGGTTCCATCACCTCTGTGCAGGCCGTCTACGTGCCCGCCGACGACCTGACCGACCCCGCCCCCGCCACCACCTTTACCCATCTGGATGCCACCACGGTGCTGAGCCGTGACATCGCCTCCCAGGGCATCTACCCCGCTGTGGACCCGCTGGATTCCACCAGCCGCATCCTCAGCCCGGAGGTCGTGGGGCAGGAGCACTACGAGATCGCCCGCGCCGTCCAGAAGGTGCTGCAGCGCTATAAGGAGCTGCAGGACATCATCGCCATCATGGGCATGGACGAGCTGAGCGAGGAGGACAAGCGCACCGTCAGCCGCGCCCGCAAGGTGCAGCGCTTCTTGAGCCAGAGCTTCCATGTGGCAGAGCAGTTTACCGGTATGCCCGGCCAGTATGTGCCGCTGAAAGAGACCCTGCGCGGCTTTAAGATGATCCTGAACGGCGAGTGCGACGACCTGCCGGAGAGCGCGTTCCTGTTTGCAGGAACCATCGACGATGTGTTCGCAAAAGCGAAGAAGGGGTAAGCCATGACGACCTTTCATCTGACGGTGGTCACGCCGGACGGCTGTGCCTTTGACGGCCAGGCCGAGCGCATCGTCTGCCGCGCCATCGATGGCGACATCGCCATCCTGGCAAAGCACGGCGATTACTGCACGGCGCTTGGCATGGGCGAGGCCCACATCGTGGATGCAGACGGCCAGCGCCGCCGTGCTGCCTGTATGGGCGGCCTGCTGAGCGTTCTGGACGGGGATGTGCGTCTGGTGGCTACCACCTGGGAATGGGCCGAGGAGATCGACCAGGCCCGCGCCGAGGCCTCCAAGAAGCGCGCCGAAGAGATCCTTGCCCGGAAGAACCTGAACGACCGGGAGTACGAGCTGGCCCAGGCCCGCCTCAAGCGTGCTCTGGTGCGCACCTCTGTCCGTTAAACCCTGTATGCAAAAAGGCACCCGCAGCCAACTGGCTGCAGGTGCCTTTTTTAGGTCAGACCCCTTCCGTCATCGCTGGTTTGCCTTTTCGATCAGCGTGCGGATATGGTGTGCCAGCATCTCCACGGCGGTGCTGTTCTCGCCGCCGTTAGGCACAATGATGTCTGCGTTGCGCTTGCTCGGCTCCACAAAGGCTTCGTGCATGGGCTTTACCGTGGTGCGGTACTGGTCGATCACGCTGTCCAGGCTGCGCCCGCGCTCCTTTACGTCCCGCAGGATACGCCGCAGGATGCGCTCGTCTGCATCGGTATCCACAAAGATCTTGTAGTCAAACAGGGCGCACAGCTCCGGCTCCACAAAGGGCAGGATGCCCTCCACGATCAGCACCGGGGCAGGCTCGATGTGCTGCACCTCGTTGCTGCGGTTGTGGTTGGTATAGTCGTACACGGGGCAGTCGATGGCACGGCCCGCTTTCAACTCCTGCAGATGGTAGATAAGCAGGGCATTATCAAAGGCGTCCGGATGGTCGTAGTTCAGCTTGCAGCGTTCTGCAAAGGGCAGCTCATCGTGGCGCTTGTAGTAGCTGTCGTGGGAGATCAGGCGCACCTCATCCTCCCCAAAGCGCTCCTTCAACCGCAGTGCAAGGGTGGTCTTGCCGCTGCCCGAGCCGCCTGCGATGCCAATGATCAGATTATTCATACTGGAAACTCCTCCTGCGCAAAATCTGTCGGTTCCTGTGGAAAAACCGTCCGGAATAGATTATAATATAAATATATCTCTCCTGCCGCCCCGGGGCTGTTGCAGCCCGGCAGCGGTTCTTCTGCCCTTTATCTTAACACAAAATGCCGGTTTTGGACAGCCCGCAGGCGCAGAAAAAGCAGCTCGTCCCCGCACTTTTGCAAAATATTGCGGGGGACGAAAATTTTGCATCCGTTGGGTGGACGATTTCTAACGGCAGCGGTGCCATTCTGGTATGCTGGAAGCATCTCAAAAACAACATACGGGAGGAACCTTTTATGCACAAGATCCTGCTCATTGA
>CAKTFD010000029.1 GCA_934553285.1 uncultured Faecalibacterium sp.
GAAGTCGAAGCACAAAAAAGCTAGCGCTGCGCCAGTCGGCGCTATCGCTTTAACGCTTTTTTCGCTTCTCCGTTTATGGCCCCTCAGTCGCTGCGCGACAGCTCCCCCCGGGGGAGCAGGTGCGCTGCAAATGCCGTTTGCCGCCACGACCCCTCCTGTGAAAAGGCAATTCTGGAAAATCCGCAGATTTTCCAGAATTGCGAACTAAAAAAATAATGATTCCTCTGATGATGCGCAGAGCGAAGCGGAGCGCATTCCAGATCCCCCCGCCTGCGGGCAGCCAAAAGCGCCCCGCACTTCCCAATGGAAATGCGGGGCGCTGCATGGTTCTGTGGGTATGGCAGCGTTACAGATCGATCTTGCCAAAGCTCAGATCTGCAAAGTCGTCCACGCGCTCAGTGCGCTTGGGTGCCACCGGGGCGGCGTTCTCGGCATCGCGGGGGGCGTAGGTACGCTCCGGCACGCCGGACGGACGCGGGCCACGGGGTGCGCCGCTGCGGCTGCCACGGTAACCGCCGTTGCTGCGGCCACCGTTCTCACTGCGGCGCTCGCCGCGATAACCGCCATTGCGATTACCGCCGGGGCGGCGGCTATTGCTGCGGCCGCCACGGCCACGGCGCTCGCCGTAGGTGTTTTCGGTCTGGGCATCCGGTGCGGTGGAATAGATGACCACGCGGCGGTCACGGCCCTCGCCCTTGCTCTCGCTGCGCACGCCCTCCATCTTGCTGATGGCAGAGTGGATGATGCGGCGCTCGTAGGGGTTCATCGGTTCCATGGCAAAGCTGCGGCCGGTCTTGCGCACCTTGGCACCAATGCGCTGTGCCAGGGCGGTCAGGTCGCTCTCGCGCTTATCCCGGTAGCCCGCCACATCCAGACCCAGCTTGATGTAATCGCCCTCCAGGCGGTTGGCCACCAGGCTTGCCAGATAGGACAGGCTCTCCATGGTCTCACCGCGGCGGCCGATGAGGGCACCCAGCTTCTCGCCATCCAGACGGATGATGGTAGCTTCGCCCTTCTGCACAGCGCTGAACGTCACGTTCTCCACGCCCATCAGGGTGATGACCTCCCGCAGATACTCCACGGCAGCCTTGACCTTGGCGTTCTCCTCGATAACGATGGGCACTTCCACCTCTTCGGCCTCGGCCTGCTCTGCAGGCACTGCCTCAGCGGGTGCCGGTGCAGCGGCAGGGGCTTTGGCCTCTTCCTCCGCTGCGGGGGCCTGCTGTGCCACAGGGGCAGCCTCCTGCACGGGGGCGGCAGGCTGCGCGGCCACCGGTTCCACCGGCTTTACCGGCTCTGCGGCGGGGGCATCCGGCTCCTCCACACTCACGCGCACCTTGGCGGGGGTGGTCTTCAAGCCCAGAAAACCAGTCTTCTGGGGCATTTCCAGCACTTCGTAGCTGACGTTCATATCGTCTGCCTGCACGCCCAGCAGGGCGCAGGCCTTGGTACGGGCTTCATCGACCGTCTTACCGGTCGCTTCCTGCGTACGGATCATAACCGTTTTACCTCCTTATTCCTTGTCCTGCTTGTTCAGCTCGCTCAACGGCACGGTGCGCTCGTCCTTATAGCGCTCGGCATCCAGCTGGCGGGCATACTCCAGCCGGCGCTTGTTCATCTCGCTGGCGGAAAGGTTCTTTTCCACGGTCTTGCCGGTCTTGGGGTCGGTGACCGTAACGGTGGTGTTCTTCACACCGCGCTTTTCCTGCTTGCGCTTTGCGGCGATCTCGGCTTCCACTTCCTTGCGCATCTTCTCCGGGTCGTAGAACTTGCGCATGATCTGGGTCTGTGCGGTCATCACGATGTTGGAAATGACGTAGTACAGAGAGAATGCCAGCGGGTAGGTAAAGCAGAAGAACAGGTACAGCAGCGGCATCATATACATGGTCAGCTTCATGCTGCCCTGCATCTGCTGGCCGGAGGCCTTCATGCTGATATGGGTAGACAGGAACATGGTGATGACCGACAGCAACGGCAGCACGATGTCCAGAGAAAGGCCCAGCTGGGGGATACGGGTCAGGTCGATGCCCAAAAAGTTCATATGCTGGCTGAACTCGGTGATGGTAGCGACCTGCTCGGCGCTAAAGCAGCCCAGCACGGCGCTGTTGCCTGCCACCACCTGGGCGATGATGTTGGTATCGCGGGTGATCGCGGTAAAGGTAAGGCCGGCAGCGGTCATGGCATCGCCCGCGGCGGTCAGGGCAGCGGCGCTGATATGGAAGATGCGCTCCAGCGGGTTATACACCACGCCGATAACGCCGAACATGACCAGGAAGTTCAGCAGCATGGGCAGGCAGCCGGCAGTGGGCTTGTAGCCAAAGTCCTGCTGCAGCTTCATCAGCTCTTCCTGCTGCTTTTCGGGCTTGTCCTTGTACTTGGTCTGGATGTCCATGATCATGGGCTGGAAGGCGGACATCTTTGCCATGCTCTTCTGCTGGCTCGTCTGCAGGGGGATCTTTACGATGTTGATGAGCAGCGTAAAGAGGATGATGTCCCAGCCGTAGCTCGGCAGCAGCTTGTAGATCCACTCCATAACATAGCCGAGAGGACCGCTCAGGATGTAAAAAAAGTTCATACCTTTGTCCATTCTGCCCCGTCTGTGGCCCGGGACGCATTATTTTTTTATCGTAGGACACCCTGCCCACAGTGCAGTGCGTCACAAGAAGCTGTTTTATAGCCTGCAAAGCAGGCTCCCGGCCCTTATCCCCCATGCCGCTTTTCAAACAGCCTTGCGGGCTGCAGGCGGCGGGCGGTGCTGCGCCATCTGCCCGGCTCCGGTATGGGGTCGTAGCCCCATCTGCCCAGCGGGTTGCACCGGGCAATGCGCCAGGCCCCCAGCAGAATGCCTTTTACGCAGCCATGGGTCATGATGGCCTGGATGGTATAGTTGCTGCAGCTGGGTGCAAACCGGCAGCTGCGCCCGATCCAGGGGCTGAGGGTATGCTGATAGATGCGTATGGGCACGCACAGTGCCCTGCGGCAGGCCAGCTGCAGGCGGTTCATGCCTGCGGCTCCTGCTTTTTGGCCGGGGGCAGCGTGGCAGGGGGCTTTGCGCCGGGGCGCTTGGCCTTATCCGGCAGGCCGGCCTGGGCAAACAGTTTTGCCACTACGCTGCTCAGCTGCCAGCTTTTCAGCTTCGGGGTCATGCCCCGGGCCACGAACACCAGGTCGTAGCCGCCGATATTATGATCCAGATGCTCATCAATGGCCGCCTTCATCACGCGGCGGGCACGGTTGCGCTGCACGGCATGGCCGATCTTTTTGGTGGCGGTCAGGCCCACGCGGGTATTGCGTCCCCGGGTCTTGAGCACATACATCACCAGTGCGGGGTTCACATAGGATCTGCCGCGGGCATACACACGGCCAAACTCGCTGTTGCGGCGGATAGGACGATAGCGCATCGCTTCGGCACCTCCTTTTCGTCCAGGTGCACATGGGTGCACTCTCTAGCCAGTATAGCAAAAATTTTTCTACTTTGAAAGCCCATCCGGGCATTTTTACGAAAAAACTTTTTGCGTCAAAAAAAAAATAAGACCGCCAATCCAATATCAGCGGTCTTTTGTGCGCATATTCATTTCTGCGCCGGATCTCACCTGCAAGGCAGAGATCAGACGGTCAGGCTCTTGCGGCCCTTTGCACGGCGAGCATTGATGACCTTACGGCCGTTCTTGGTGCTCATGCGGGTCAGAAAGCCATGAACTTCCTTGCGCTGACGCTTCTTGGGCTGAAAAGTTCTCTTCATGGTTGTATCCTCCGTAAAAACTTATCCCAGGTATGGGGTCTGTACTGGTCCCAAATTGGGGACAGGCTTGCAATTCAACAGTATATCGCATAGTATGACGTTCTGTCAAGCATTTTTTGCGCTTTTCTTCAAACTTTTTGCAGATTTTTGTGTGAAAAGATTTTCAACTTTTTCACCATTTCCCTGTGGAAAACTTTTTTCTACCAGATATTGTGGTCTTTTTTGCGTTTTTCCACAAGAGCAGAGGCAGGGCTTATTTTATGTATTATAAATTACATTATAGTAATATAGACGCAGGGAGTTTTTTGTGGTATACTAACCTGGTATCAGCAGCATTGTTGAAAACTTCGACCGATTCAATGGAGTGGATGTTTTATGGATTCTTTCAAGGACGTTTTAGAAGCGGCCCAGATGTACTGCAAAGCACAGATGGCCGAGCCAACGTATAATCTCTATATCGACGGTCTGGAGCCTATCAGCTTTGAGGACTCCAGCCATATCACCCTGTCGGTGCGCAACGATTTTATCTGCAAGATCGTTACCGACCGGTATCTTGGCCTGCTCAAGGAGGCCTTTAAATCCGTGCTGGGCTTTGATGTGGACATCACCCTGGTGGTGCCCAGCACCCCGCCCCACGAGGTAGTGCTGGCCCAGCAGTACGAGGCAAACCCCGCCTCCCCCCAGGGCAACTACGAGTTCACCTTCGAGAACTTTATCAAAGGCCCATCCAACCAGTTTGCGTTTGCTGCTGCGCAGGCTGTGGCGGCCAACCCCTCCGGCGCATACAACCCGCTGTTCATCTACGGCGGCTCCGGCCTGGGCAAGACCCATCTGCTGACCGCCATCCAGGCCGAGATCAAACGCACCCACCCCGATTTCGTCATCATGTATGTCACCTGTGAGCAGTTCACCAACGAGCTGATCGCCGCCATCCGCGCCGGCAGCACCGAGGACTTCCGCATGAAGTACCGCGTGGCAGACCTGCTGCTGGTGGACGATATCCAGTTTATCGCAGGCAAGGAGTCCACCCAGGAGGAGTTTTTCCACACCTTCAACTCCCTGCACGATGCCCACAAGCAGATCGTTATCGCCTCCGACCGCCCCGCCAAGGAGATCAAGAGCCTGGAAGAGCGGCTGCGCACCCGGTTCGAGTGGGGCCTGACTGCCGATGTGCAGCCGCCGGATTTTGAGACCCGGGTGGCCATTGTCAAGCGCAAGGCGGAGCTGCTGCACCTGGATCTGCCCGAGGATGTGGCGGAGTTCATCGCCAACCACCTCAAAAACAACATCCGCCAGCTGGAAGGCGCCGTGAAAAAGCTGAACGCCTACTA
This sequence comes from uncultured Faecalibacterium sp., assembly GCA_934553285.1. GTDB lineage: Bacteria > Bacillota > Clostridia > Oscillospirales > Ruminococcaceae > Faecalibacterium. The sequence continues at coordinate 5,074 of CAKTFD010000029.1, forward strand.
CATGCTGGAGGGCATCCAGCCGGTTATCAGCGTGGCGCAGAACGCCATCAAGGATATCCTCAACGAGACCCAGCCGGTGCCGGTGACCATCGAGAAGATCATCGGCGAGGTATCCCGCACCTTCAACGTTTCCCCTGCCGACATCCGCGGCACCAAGCGCAACGCCAATGTGGCCTCCGCCCGCCGCGTTGCCATCTATATCCTGCGGGAGGTCACCGGCATGAGCATGGAGGAGATCGGGCGCGAGTTTTCCGGCCGTGATCACTCCACCATCGTCTACTCCCTCAAGACCATGGAGCGGGACATGAAAAACGACCAGCACCTGCGGGAGACCGTGAGCGATATCATCAAAAACGTGAAGGCTTGATCAGGGGAAAACCGGGTAAAAGTCATACTCTTTTCAGGGTGATACCCCAAAATATGGGGAGAAAACGGAACAAAATGGGGAAAATACTCCCATATCTTGTGGCAGAAAGGCGAATCTTTCCACACTTTCAACTAAGTTTTCAACATTTAACATCGTTTCTCCACATGCGCTGTGGAAAGAAAGCCTGCTTCCCACCTTTCAACAGTTCCTTCACCCTTCTTCCACAACGCGGTGGAAACCCGAACGCCCGCATCAACGCAGGACATTTCCCAGTTTTCCACATCTTCCCCACCCCCTACTACGATTACTACAACAAGTTCAATATACTACAGCCGTTTTGCAGCGTGCCAACCACCGCACTTTGCAGCGGAACTGTGCAAAAAGGAGAGATTCTGTTTTGAACATTGTCTGCGATAAGACCCTGCTCAGCGCAGCCATCGATGGCGTATCCAAAGCGGTCACCATGCGTTCTTCCATCCCGGTGCTGGAGGGCATCTTGCTGAAAGCCGAAGGTTTCCAGCTCACCCTTACCGGCTACGACCTGGAAATGGGCATCGTGACCACCATCGAGGCCAACATCAAGGAACCCGGCGAGATCGTGCTGAACGCAAAGCTGCTCAGCAGCATGATAAGCCGGATGCCGGCAGGCCAGATCAGCATTATTTCTGCCGATAACGGCAAAACCACCATCCAGAGCGGCGTGGCACAGTTCGAGATCCAGTCCATGCCGGCCACCGATTTCCCGGAACTGCCCAACACCGGCGCCGAGCAGACCCTGACCATCAAGACCGGTGTACTGCGGGATATGATCGACCGCACCCTGTACGCCGTGAGCCAGGACGAGAAAAAACCGGCCCACACCGGCGAGCTGTTCGAGATCGAGCTGGACAAGCTGACCATCGTGGCGCTGGACGGCTACCGTCTGGCCATCGTGGAGCGGCCGGTCACCGCCGTAAAGGATATCCGCATCATCGTGCCCAGCAAGACCATGACCGAAGTTTCCCATCTGCTGGCCAACGATGACGAAGAGGATGTGCACATCAGTGCAAACCGCCGGTATGTGGTGTTTACCACCGCCGGTTACACTATCATGAGCCGCCTGATCGAGGGCGAGTTTTTGAACTACCGCAACGTTATCCCCGCCGGCAGCCGCACCCGGGTGACCATCGATACCAAGGAGTTTATCTCCACCATCGAGCGCGCCTCCCTGATTATTACAGAGCGTTTAAAAAATCCCCTGCGCATCTCCTTTACAGAGGGTAAAGTCGTGGTGCGCTGCCAGACTAACCTTGGCCGCGTGGTGGACGAGTTTACCGCCGCCTGCGAGGGCGATGATGTGGAGATCGGGTTCAACAACCGCTACCTGCTGGATGCTTTGCGCAACGCCCGCACCGAGCAGGTGCGCATGGAGATCAGCGGCCCGCTCAGCCCGGTCAAGGTGCTGCCGGTGGAAGGCAATGATTTCCTTTATCTGGTACTGCCGGTACGGTTTAAAAACGACTAAGGAGCGCGTTTTATGCAAAAGATTCTCATTCGTACAGAGTTTATCAAGCTGGATGCCCTGCTCAAATTTGCCGGATTGTGCGAGACCGGCGGCGAAGCCAAGGAGCTGGTACAGGGCGGTGCCGTAAAGGTGAACGGCGAGGTGTGCACCATGCGCGGCAAAAAATGCCGTGCCGGGGATGTGATCGAGCTGGACGGCCAGAGCGTAGAGATCGGGCAGGGTCAGTAAATGCATCTGCTTTCGCTGGAAGTACAGAATTATCGCAATATCAGCGCGGCCCGGCTGGAACCGGGGCGGGAGCTTACTGTCATCTGCGGCAACAACGGCCAGGGCAAGACCAATCTTCTGGAGGCCATCTGGCTGCTGACCGGCGGCAAGAGCTTTCGGGGCGGCAAGGATGCCGAGCTTGTGCGCCGTGGAGAAACATTTGCGGTGCTGGAAGCGGCCACCCAGCGGGATACGCCGGCAGGCCAGACACCCGCCGACCCCACCCGCATCCGCATGACGGTGGGCACCCCGGATGCCGCAAAGCCCGGCCGCTATGCGGCGGTCAACGGTGCCGCCCCTAAGCGTGCGGCGGCGCTGGCAGGCAGTTTTCCGGCGGTGGTGTTCGACCCCGGGCACCTGAGCCTGGTCAAAGGTGCGCCGGAGGGGCGGCGTAAATTTCTGGATGCAGCGCTGTGCCAGCTGTACCCCGGGTATCTGGCCAGCTACCGCCGCTATGTGCGGGTATTGCAGCAGAAAAACGCGCTGCTGCGCCATTCTGCAAACGGGAAGGAGCGCCCCTATGCAGAAAAACGCACCCTGCTGGAGGTGCTCAATGTGGAGCTTGCCGCCCAGGGCGAGGCATTGCAGCAGCGGCGGCGGCAGTATCTTGCGCTGCTGGCCCCCCGCGCCTGCGCCAACTATGCCGAGCTTTCTCACGGGGCGGAGCGGATGAGCATCCGCTATGCGGCCCAGTTTGAGCCGGGCGGTCTTGCCGGGCTGCTGCGCCAGCGGCAGGACGAGGAGATCCGCGCCGGGCAGAGCCTGTGCGGCATCCACCGCGAGGATCTGGAGCTGCTGCTGGATGACCAGCCCGCCCGGGTGTATGCCAGCCAGGGGCAGCAGCGCAGCGTGGTGCTGAGCCTGAAAATGGCCGAGGCAGCCGCTGCGGCGCAGATCACCGGGGAGCACCCGGTGCTGCTGCTGGATGATGTGCTCAGTGAGCTGGATGAGGGGCGCAAGCAGTATCTGCTCACCTGCATGAAGGAAAAGCAGACCTTTGTTACCAGCTGCGATGATACGGATTTTTTAAAGACCGATGGCGAGGTGTACCGCATGAACGGCGGTGTGCTGTGCAGGGTCTGACAATATGGAAAAATGTTGCCGGATAACATTGCATAAAATCGCAGTTCTGTAAACTTTATACAATCGGGGTACACAGGAGAAAATACAATATGTATATTCATCTTGGCCGGGACTACGTCCTGAACGACCGTGACATCATCGGCATCTTTGATCTGGAGACCACCACCACCTCCCCCCGGGGGCGGGAGTTTTTGAACTACGCCCAGAAGAACGGGGCGGTGGTCTCCCTTTCGGACGAGCTGCCCCAGAGCTATGTGCTGGCAGACGGGGGGCTTGTGGATACGGTGTATCTTTCCGAGCTGTCCCCTGCCGCCATGCGCCGCAGAGCAGAAAAGATGATCGAGTGACCCCTGCTATAACAAACCCGCAGGCGTGCCTGCGTTTCTGATAGAGAGAAAATTACGAAATACAAAAAGGGAGAAAGGATATGGCAGAAGAAATCATTACCAGTACAAATGCCGATACCGTTACCGACCACGAGTATAACGCCAGCGAGATCCAGGTGCTGAAAGGCCTGGAAGCGGTGCGCAAGCGCCCCGGTATGTATATCGGCTCCACCGGTGAGCGCGGCCTGCACCACCTGGTCTACGAGATCGTGGACAACGCCATCGACGAGGCGCTGGCAGGCTACTGCGACCACATCGAGGTCAAGATCCTGAAAGACAACATCATTCAGGTCACCGATAACGGCCGCGGCATCCCCGTGGATATCCAGGCCGACACCGGCCTGCCGGCAGTTACCGTGGTCTACACCATCCTGCACGCCGGCGGCAAGTTCGGCGGCGAAAATTCCGGCTACAAGGTGGCCGGCGGTCTGCACGGCGTGGGCGCATCGGTGGTCAATGCCTGCTCCGAGTGGCTCACCGTCAATGTGCGCCGCGATGGCAAGGAGTACGAGCAGACCTTCCGCCGCGGCGACCCGGACGGCCCGCTGAAATGCATCGGCACCGTGGCAGAGGGGGTCACCGGTACCCGGGTCACCTTCAAGCCGGACCCGGAAATGTTCAAGGACACTACCGTCTACGATTTTGATACCCTGGAAAAGCGCCTGCGGGAGGAGAGCTTCCTGAATGCCGGTGTCAGGATCACCCTGATCGATGAGCGCGAGGTGTACACCCCCGTGCTGGAGGATGGGCAGGAGGGCGACCCCTGCTACCGCTCCGAGGTCATGTGCTACGAGGGCGGCATCAAGAGCTTTGTCACCTATCTGGGCGAAAAGCGCAATCTGGAAGTGCTGCACCCCAACGTCATCTACCTCAAGGGCCAGACCGACCGCGGCGTGGCCGAGATCGCACTGCAGTACAATTCCAGCTACAACGAGCTGCTGCTGAGCTTTGCCAACAACGTCAACACCCCGGACGGCGGCACCCATGAGGAGGGCTTCAAGAACAGCCTGACCCGCGTGTTCAACGATTACGGCCGCAGCCACGGCCTGCTGAAGGACAAGGACGAGAACCTGTCCGGCGCAGATGTGCGCGAGGGCCTGATCTGCGTCATCTCGGTCAAGCTGCAGGAGGCGGAGTTCGAGGGCCAGACCAAGGCAAAGCTGGGCAATACCGAGATCCGCACCCTGGTGTCCAACATGGTCTACTCCAAGCTGATGGAGTTCTTTGAGGAGAATCCCGGCGTGGCCAAGGCTATTTTTGAAAAAGCCACCCAGGCCGCCCGTGCCCGCGCTGCCGCCAAAAAGGCCCGCGAGCTGGTGCGCCGCAAGAGCGCCCTGGAAACCAGCCGTATGCCCGGCAAGCTGGCCGACTGCCGCGAAAAAGACCCCAGCCGCACCGAGATCTTTATCGTCGAGGGCGACTCTGCAGGCGGCTCCGCCAAGATGGGCCGCGACTCGGCCATCCAGGCCATCCTGCCGCTGTGGGGCAAGATGCTCAACGTGGAAAAGGCCCGCGCGGATAAGATCTACGGCAACGATAAGCTGATGCCGGTGGTGCTGGCCCTGGGCTGCGGCATCGGTGAGGAGTTTGATATCTCCAAGCTGCGGTACGACAAAGTGTTCATCATGGCCGATGCGGATGTCGATGGCTCCCACATCTGTACCCTGATGCTCACCTTCTTCTTCCGCTATATGCGCCCCCTTATCGAGCAGGGCCATGTGTATGTGGCACAGCCGCCCCTGTTCAAGGTGCAGAAGGGCAACACTATCAAGTACGCCTACAACGATGCCGAAATGGCCATCCTTTCCCAGGAAATGCCGGGTGCCAAGGTAAACCGCTATAAGGGCCTTGGTGAGATGAACCCCGAGCAGCTGTGGGAGACCACCATGAACCCGGATAACCGCGTGATCGTGCAGATCACCATCGAGGATGCAGAAAAGGCGGACGAAGCCTTTACCATCCTGATGGGCGACCAGGTGGAGCCGCGCCGCCGCTTTATTGAAACGAACGCCCAGTACGCAAAGCTGGATGTATAAGCGTGCAGCCTGCGCCCCGGCCTTGAAATGCCATCCGGCAAAACGATAAACTTTTCCTTCTCACGCAAAAAGATTCCCTTTTGAAAAAACTTCCCCCGGCCGGGGGAAGATGTCACCCCAGGTGACAAAAGAGGAAATCTGGCAATGCCGCATGGCATTGACTGAGAGGGTATGATCCTACGGAGGAACAAATGGAAGAAGATTACGTGATGATACCGGGCAGCGGAACCAAAAAGATCATCCGCGATGTCAAAAAGGAGATCGAAACGGCCTTCCTGGATTATTCCATGTCGGTCATCGTATCCCGCGCCCTCCCCGATGTGCGCGACGGCCTTAAACCTGTGCACCGCCGCATCCTGTACACCATGCATGAGCGCGGCAACGACCCCAGCCATGCATACCGCAAATCGGCCGATACCGTTGGTGCCGTGCTGGGCTCTTACCACCCCCACGGCGATGCATCGGTCTACGATGCCATGGTACGCCTGGCACAGGATTTCTCGCTGCGCTATCCGCTGGTGGATGGCCAGGGTAACTTTGGTTCTGTGGATGGCGACCCCCCGGCTGCCTACCGTTATACCGAGGCCCGCATGAGCCGCATGGCGGTGGAGATGCTGACCGATATCGAAAAGGATACCATCGACTGGGACCCCAACTTTGACGAGACCAAAAAGGAACCCAGCGTGCTGCCCTGCCGCTTTCCCAACCTGCTGGTCAACGGCAGCCAGGGCATTGCGGTCGGTATGGCCACCAACATCCCGCCCCACAACCTGAGCGAGGTCATTGACGGCTGCATTGCCTATATCGATGATCCGGATATCGACCTGCCCGGCCTGATGGAGCACATCAAAGGCCCGGACTTCCCCACCGCCGGCATCATCATGGGCCGCAGCGGCATCCGTGCCGCCTACGCCACCGGCCGGGGCAAGATCACCCTGCGCGGCCGCGCCACCATCGAGGAGACCAAGAACGGCCGCACCCAGATCGTGATCACCGAGATCCCCTATATGGTCAACAAGGCGCGGCTCATCGAGCACATGGCAGACCTTGTCAAGGAAAAGCGCATCGAGGGCATCACCGGCCTGAACGATGAGACGAACCGCAAGGGTATGCGCATCGTGGTGGACATCCGCAAGGACGCCAACGCACAGGTCATCCTGAACCAGCTGTACCAGTACACCCAGCTGCAGGATACCGTGGGCGTTATCATGCTGGCCATCGACCACAAGGTGCCCAAGGTGCTCACCCTGAAACAGATGCTCCAGAAGTACGTGGAGTTCCAGGACGAAGTGGTGCGCCGCCGCACCCAGTACGACCTGAAAAAGGCCAGGGAGCGCGCCCATATCCTGGAAGGCCTGAAAAAGGCCACCGATATCGTGGACGAGCTGATCGCCACCATCCGCGCCTGCAAGGGCGGCATGGCCGAGGCCAAGGCTGCCATCATGGAGCAGTTCGGCTTTGACGACCCGCAGGCTGATGCCATCGTCAAGCTGCAGCTGGGCCGTCTGGCGGGCCTTGAGATCCTGAAGATCGAGGAAGAGCTGGCAGGCCTGCAGGCCAAGATCGAGAACTGGGAGGCCATCCTGGCGGATGATGCCCGGGTGCTTGCCATCGTAAAGGACGAGCTGCTGGAGATGAAGAAGCGGTTCGGCGATGAGCGCCGCACCGAGATCCAGTCGGTCACCGGCGAGGTGGATATCGAGGATCTGATCGCTGAGGAGCAGTGCGTCTACACCCTGACCGAGGCCGGCTATATCAAGCGCCAGCTCAAGGCTACCTACCAGGCACAACGCCGCGGCGGCCGCGGCATCTCCGGCATGACCCGCAAGGAAGAGGATATCGTGCAGGAGATGTTTGTAGGTTCCACCCACGATTATGTGCTCTTTGTCACCGACCGTGGCCGTATCTTCCGCATCAAGGGCTATACCATCGCCGAGGGCAGCCGCACCAGCAAGGGCACCAACATCGTCAACCTGCTGCAGCTGGCCGAGGGCGAAAAGGTTACCAATATGATCTGCCAGAGCAAGGATGCCGACCAGGAAGGCGGCTTTGTGACCATGGTCACAAAGCAGGGCCTTATCAAGCGCACCCCGCTGGAGCAGTACGCCAATATCCGCAAGAGCGGCCTGATCGGCATTGCCCTGAACGAGGGCGACGCCCTGGCCTGGACCCGCCTGACCACCGGCCACGATATGCTTATCGTTGCCACCCGCAACGGCCAGGCCATCCGCTTTAACGAGGAGGACGCCCGTCCCATGGGCCGCAATGGCCACGGCGTGCGCGCCATCCGCCTGGCCGAAGGCGATGAGGTTGTGGGCGTATGCATCTGCCGCGAGGGCGGCACGGTGCTGACCGTGACCGAAAACGGCAAGGGCCGCCGCTCCGATATCGATACCTACCGTATCACCGCACGCGGCGGCAAGGGCATCCGTAACTACGATGTGAGCCGCGACAAGGTGGCCGCCGTCAAGATCGTGGATGATGTGGACGATGTGCTGCTGAGCAGCCAGGAGGGCATCATCATCCGCCTGCATGTCAACGAGATCCCGCTGCAGAGCCGCTACGGCTCCGGTGTGCGCGTGATGCGCCTGGGCGAGAACGACAAGGTGATGGTGCTGGCCCGTACCGACCACGACGACGAGGCACAGACCGAAAAGATCGATGCCGCCGAAGCCGATGCCGAGCCGACTGCCGAGCAGCTGGCCGAGATGGAAGCTGCCGATGCAGCCGCCGCCACCGAGGCCCCGGAGGCAGACCCGGAAGAGAAGGAATGATTGACCTGAAATAGGCGAATGCCGTTTGCCGTTACGACCCCTTCTGTGAAAATGGGTTTCAGGAAAGTCCGCAGACTTTCCTGAAACCCGAAATATTAAATGATTTTCCGCTGAAAATGCCCAAAGCGCACGCGGCGGGCATTCTAAATCGTCTTGCCCGGTGGAAAAGCGCATTTTTGGCGCGTTTCACCGTCAGGTTTGTCTGGACTTCCCCTTGAAACTGTGCTAAAATAAACAAAATCACAATACCCGTGGGGGAGTAGCAGGCGCTTTTGCACAGCGCAGCAAGTCAACACAATGGCCTGTTTGCAGGTCTGGCTTGCTTTCATTTGCGAGACTCATGTGTTTTGGTGCGTGTTTGCTGCGCCCGTGCACATGGAGTGGATTTCAAAAAAATCACCCGGTCCCGGACGTACAACGCGCCCGGGGCCGGGTTTTTTGTATAGAATGGCATCTGGTCACAAACAGGAGGCAGACAAGATGGAATGGAGTTTTGTATTTTTTCTCAACAGTATCCTGCTGGGCGTAGGGCTGGCGATGGATGCGTTTTCGGTGTCCATGGCAAACGGCCTGCACGACCCGAGGATGAACAAGGGTACCATGGTAAAGATCGCCGGTACCTTCGGCCTTTTTCAGGCGGCAATGCCCATGATCGGCTGGGTGTGCGTGCACACCATCGTGGAGATGTTTGCATCGTTTGAGCGCCTTATCCCCTGGATCGCGCTGGCGCTGCTGGGCTATATCGGCGGCAAGATGCTGGCAGACGGAATCCGGGGCGAAGAAGCCGAGGAAGCAACAGAGCTGAGCGCCGGTGCCCTGCTCATGCAGGGTGTGGCGACCAGCATCGATGCCCTCTCGGTGGGTTTTACCATCTCAGAATACGGCTGGCTGATGGCCCTCACCGCCTCGGTCATCATTGCGGTGGTCACCTTTTTTATCTGCATGGCGGGCCTGCGCATCGGCAAAAAGTTCGGCACCCGGCTCTCCGGCAAGGCCTCCGTTCTGGGCGGTGTCATCCTCATCGGCATCGGCCTGGAGATCTTTATCACCGGGGTGTTCTGAGGGACGCTTTCGCATGGTGCCTGCTGCGCCACTCTCCTGTAAAAATGCAATGCCGGGTGGTCCGCAGACCGCCCGGCATTGCTCTATCTATCGCAAAGTACATGGTTAAAATGCTGTAACTGAAAACAGAAATTTGCACAAAATGACAAAATTGAAATTGCTTTTTCAAAGGCTTGTACTTTGCAGCTTTTCCGTGCTAAGATAGAAGCAGAAAATGCCCGGTAAAACGGGAACCATAAGGAGGAAAAGCAGATGGAACGGATCTCAAGAAGGAGCTTTTTAAAATGCATCGGTGCCGGCACGGCGGCTGTGGCGGCAATGGGATTGCTGGGCGGATGCGACGGCGTATCCATGGAGCCAAAAGTGTATCGGATGAACGAAAAAGCCAGCCTTTTGTTTGTGGACTTTACGATAAAAGAAGCCAAGGTCTGGTCTCAGAGACCGTTCTTTGAAACGCCGGAGGATGCAGACTCGGAGCCGGTGATCGTCCGCTTTGATGTAAAGAACAATAACCTGGTGCACGTTCTGATCCTTCCGGATAATATTTCGATCCAGGATTGGCTCAATGGTGAAGATGGCGGCACAGATAAAATGTACGATTACTGCAAAAAGCGGGGCGGCTTTGCGGCAATGTGTGACCAAAAGACGGTAAAGAACTTTGGCTACGGCAGCGACCAGGATTGCGGAACCAGCTACTTTAAACCGACAAGAAGCGGCTTTATGGAGTGGTTCATCTGGGCGCCGAAGGGCTGGAAGACATTGGATCTGTATTATACGCCGGAATATGCGCAGGGATGGTCCCTGCATTTCCGTCTGGATTCCTCGGAAACAGTCGTAGTATAAGAGTACATATGGGGGCCGCTGCCCCGGATGCTGTGCAGCGGCCGCTTGTGGCATTGTTTTTATCGCAATTTTCAGAAATAGTGCCTATCAAAACAGCATATTTGCGATATGCAGTTTGCGGATGTTGCTTGTGCATTAAAAACGCAAACTGCTATAATGCTCGTGCTCCATTCTTTGATCCTGCTTGAAAGAGCCGGACGGGAAGGAGTAAAATACTGATAATGAAGCAGATTGGGGATGCTTCCCATCAATAAAGGAGGAGTTACAAATGAGATGGAACAGAACTTTTGCAGCCTGTGCGCTGATGGCGGTGTTTGCCGTTTTTCTGCTGACAGCCTGCAGCGGCAGCGAGACCCCGGATGCCCCGGCGGACAGCGAAAAGCCGGGCAGCAGCACCAGTCAGGGCAGTGGAGAAAACACTGGTAACGGAGATAATGAAAACGGCGGTGAGATAGGCGGCAGTATTGGCGAGATTATTGTGGACAATCTCGGAAATATGACTACGAAACAAGAGATTTCGGCGCAGAACAGCCGGGCGTATCAGACGCTGCATGGTATGATGGACGGCGGGAGTTACTATATCAACTATGATTATTACGTGAGGGTCCTGCTGGCGGGCGACGGCAGGGTTTTGCAGGCTTATGCAGGCAGCGGAAATGTAGAAGCAACCAGCAACGGAATAAAAGGCGGGAAAATGTATGGAAAAGAAGTTATTGAGGGCAGAACAAACGCTGAAAAATTGATGGTGTACCAGAGCGAGGATCAGAATGATTACTATTGCACCAGCTACTGGATCAACAGAGAACTGAAACAGATAGTGGAAAGCCCGGCAAAATGGAACAATTATCCAAAGAGCATATACAGACGCTTTGCATTAACTACTGCAGCATCAGAAAGTGTGAATGTAGGAGAAGGTTACATACTACTTCCTACAGAAAACAGTTATTTGGTTGGCACATGCACGGTAAATAATGTGACGTATTATGCAGAAAAAACGCGGTTTTTTGATGATATGGGCGTAGCGAAGGCGTATTGCTTTGAAGGAAACACATTGAAATATATTATAATTCACACCTCTGAAAGCAAAATGTCGAGCAATTTAAGAGAAATCGTTATTCGTGTCAATACCTTGCAGAATACCCCGAAGCAGAACCTGTTGCAGCTTCCGGAAGGGTATCCGATTTATAATGCGATGGATTGAGAAAAGTGGAGAAAGAAATCATGAATACTATGCAAAAAGCGGCTCTGTGTGCGGCGGCTTCCCTGCTGGCCGTTTCCCTGCTGACGGCCTGCGGCGGCACCGATGCACCCAATTCCAGCAGTCCCAGTTCCAGCAGTCCTAGTTCCAGCAGCAGCTCCAGCAGCTCCAGCTCCAGCGGCTCTAGCGCTGACAGCAGCTCCAACAGCACTTCCGATTCTAGCAGCAGCTTCAACAGCGGCACCGAGGACAAGGAAGAAACCGTTGCTTACCAGAACAGCCGGACGGCAAGATTTTTCAAGAAACTCAGAACAAATTATACCATGAGGTGGAAGGTGGATTTCACGGCAGAAGGTGAGAGTGAAACTGCCGATATTCTGATTTCGACCAACGGTAACCGTGCTTATGAGAAAATCATGGAACTGAGCAATGACGGCAATCTGGAAAACGCAATCATTTTGATAGATCAGGCAAAGCAGCAGGGGTGGCTTCTTGTTCCTGATGAAGAATTGAAAAAGGATGGTAAACTTGGCTATTGTAAAGCTGGGGATGTGAGTGCTATTCAGATAGAAAATAAGTTCGTAATAAAGCCGACAGATGGAATTGAATTTACACAGAAAACAGAAGGAAATTATTACATTGAGTCTCAGGCCTACGAACTACCCACTGATGATGGAACTGTGAAAGTGACCATGGACTATTATTATCTAAGAAACAGCGACACACCGAAGTTTATGGTGAAAGAAAATAGACTTGACGGCGAGGCAATTTTATCGATGCGTGTGGAATTCACCAGTGTTGAGTATCAGGCGAATACGCAGTATTTGGACTTTAAATCTATTTTGAAACAGTATGTCGATGTTTCTTCCATGTTCGGCTCGGTTTCCGTGCCCAGCATTGCAGGTCTGAACATCGGCTAAAGAGCTTTTTTGAGAAGAATACCCCAAAATAAGGAGAGCCTCCCGACGCGCCGGGAGGCTCTCTTTTCGTTGTTCCCCGTGGAACATTTTGGCTTTATTTAGCGGGGGCAGGCTCAAAGTAATCGGCGTATTCCTCGGTCAGCTTGCTGCCCAGGCGGCGGATGCCGCCGTACAGATGCTGCTCCACCAGCGGCTCAAAGGCGGCAAGGTCGCACTGCTCGATGGCGTTGAGCAGGCTGCGGTGGTCAGCAATCACCTCGGCCAGCCCGCCGGTGGTCATGGTGTCCAGCATCCGGAACCGGCTGTAGTCGGCATGGGCGTCCTGCAGGGTGCCCCACAGATACATCTTGTCCATGGCGGCAAACCAGGTCTCGTGCAGCCGGCGGTCGGCCTCGTACAGCCGGTTAAAGTCCGGTGCTGCGGTCCGTGCCAGCGCCTCGTAGGTATCCACCCGCTTCTGGATCAGCTCCAACTGCATGGGGGTGGCTTTGGGCGCAAAATCCCGCAGGATGCGGGCCTCCACGGCGGTGCGCTCGTAGATCAGTTCGTCCACGATGCGCCGGTTCAGCCGGGTGACGGTGGTGCCCTTGTAGGGCACGATCTTTACCAGCCCGTTTTCCTGCAGTTTCTGCAGCACCACCCGGATCATGGAGCGCGGCGCACCAAACCGGGTGCACAGCGGGTTCTCGCTCAGGGAGGAGCCAGGGCGGATGGTCAGATCAATGATCTCCCGTTCCAGCACGGCATAAATTTCGGCATCGGTCTTGTATTGCTGTTCCATATCACTCTAAAAACTCCTTCCACGGTGCGGTATCGGGCAGGGGCAGAGAAAAAACCATAGGCTTGCCGGTGTCCGGGTGCACAAACTGCAGGCCGCAGCTTTGCAGGGCGATGCTGCCTTTCTGGCGGCTGCCGTATTTGCCATCGCCGTACAGCGGATGCCGGCGGGAGGCAAACTGCACCCGGATCTGATGGGTGCGCCCGGTGTGCAGGGTGATCCCGGCCAGGCTGTTCTCCCCTGCGGTGGCCAGGATGCGGTATTCCAGCACCGCTTCCCGCACCCCCTTGCGGGGGCGGCTGACCGGGAACACCCGGCCTTTGCGGCTGTCTTTGAACAGGTAGTCCCGCAGGATGCCCGCCGCAGGCAGGGCTGCATCCGGCGCACCGGCCACCACGGCGCGGTACTGCTTGATAAACTGCGGCGCTTCTGCCCGGCCCTCTGCGCGGCCGTCCTGCACGGCGTAGGCATCCTGGCTTTGGCTCACCTGACGGCTCAGCGCGGCGGCGGCCTGCGGGGTGCGGGCATAGACCATCAGGCCGGTCACCCCGGTGTCCAGCCGGTGCACCACCCCCACAAAGGCATCCGGGCACCCCCAGTGCGCCCGCAGCGCGGCGGGCACCCCTTCCTCGCTGGAAAGTCCGGCGGGCTTGTCCACCACTACAAGGGCGGCGTCCTCATAGAGCAGGTTCACAGCTTACCCTCGGCCAGCAGCGCCTTGAGTTTCAGGATGCCGGCAATGGTCTTGCCGTCCCGGATCTCGTTGTTCATAACCATCTCGTAGGCTTTTTCCAGCGGCACACGGTCCGGGGTCAGAAACTCGTCTGCATCCAGATGCATGTGGGTCTCGTGCAGGCCGGTGGCCACCCAGATATAAATGATCTCGGTATCGTAGCCTACGGTGGGATAAAACTGGCCCAGAGAGATATAATTATCAGCGGTCAGGCCGCACTCCTCCTCCAGCTCCCGCTTGGCGGCTTCAAAGGGGTCCTCGCCCTTTTCCAGCTTGCCTGCAGGCAGCTCCCACAACTGCTGCTGCATGGCATAGCGGAACTGCTGCACCATGCAGATGGTGCCATCTGCAAAATAGGGCAGGATGCATGCGCCGCCATGGTGGTGCACCACCTCACGGGTGGCAGTTTTGCCGTTTTCCAACAGCGCGGTATCCTTGGTCAGGGTGATGACACGCCCCTCGAACAGGGTCTCGCTGGACAGTTTTTTTTCAAAATGTACGGTATCGCTCATTACATTACGCCCCTTTTTCCGGCACTGCGCCGGTTCTCTGCTCTCAGTTTACGGCAAAGTACGGTTTGTTGTCAATAAAGATATGATAAATACAAGAGGGCAGGCGGTATTTGCGCCGCTGCGGGCAGCGTCTGCACTCTCTTGCGAAAAAAATCACAATTTATGGAAAGCCGGACCCGCCAAAACCGAAAATCCGCATGAGTGCTTACTTTAGCAAACTAAAGACCGTACAAAACAGCTAAAAAATTTCTTTATTTTTGGTGCGTTTGTCGGGCTGTTTGCGTTTACTTTATTGGCGGAATCTGTTATTATAGTATACAAGCAATAGTGCCTTTTATGGGGTTCTCCGGTCCCAGCGGGCATATTGCCCCGCGCAAAAGGTACCAAATTCTGAATAATGGAGGAAGAAAAATGCCTAGAGCAAAGCAAACTATGGATGGCAATACCGCTGCCGCCCATGTAGCGTATGCCTACACGGACGTGGCTGCCATCTACCCCATTACCCCGTCTTCTCCGATGGCTGACTCTGTGGACCAGTGGTCCGCAGCCGGCCAGAAGAACATCTTCGGCAATCAGGTCAAGGTCGTCGAGATGGAATCTGAGGCAGGCGCCGCAGGCGCTGTGCACGGCTCTCTGGGTGCAGGTGCTGTTACCACCACCTTCACCGCTTCTCAGGGCCTGCTGCTGATGATCCCCAACATGTACAAGATCGCTGCTGAGCAGCTGCCCTGCGTGTTCGATGTTTCCGCACGTACCGTTGCTACCCAGTCCCTGAACATCTTCGGTGATCACAGCGACGTTATGGCTTGCCGCCAGACCGGCTTTGCAATGTTGGTCGAGAGCAGCGTGCAGGAAGTTATGGATCTGTCCCCTGTCGCACATCTGTGCGCCATCGAGGGCAAGGTTCCCTTCCTGAACTTCTTCGATGGCTTCCGTACCTCTCACGAGTACCAGAAGATCGAGAAGTGGGACTACGCTGATCTGAAGGAAATGTGCAACATGGAGGCTGTTGAGGAGTTCCGCAAGAAGGCTCTGAACCCCGAAAGCCCCAAGATGCGCGGTTCCCACGAGAACGGCGACGTGTTCTTCCAGCACCGCGAGGCCTGCAACAGCGTTTACGACGCTCTGCCGGCTGTTGTTGAGAAGTACATGGCTAAGATCAACGAGAAGCTGGGCACCAACTACGATCTGTTCAACTACTACGGCGCAGCCGATGCTGACCGTGTGATCGTGGCTATGGGTTCCATCTGCGACGTTGCTGACGAGGTCATCGACTACCTGAACGCCAAGGGCGAGAAGGTCGGTATCATCAAGGTCCGCCTGTACCGTCCCTGGGTGTCCTCCGCTCTGCTGAAGGTCCTGCCCAAGACCGCCAAGAAGGTGGCTGTGCTGGACCGCACCAAGGAGCCCGGCTCTCTGGGCGAGCCCCTGTATCTGGATGTTGCCGCTACCCTGCGTGAGGCTGGCCTGAACGATGTCGTTCTGACCGGCGGCCGCTACGGTCTGGGCAGCAAGGACACTCCCCCGTCCTCCATCTTCGCTCTGTTCAAGGAGCTGGA